>NZ_JAWORT010000003.1:0-372474 GCF_033337975.1 Vibrio sp. Vb2880 | reverse complement strand
CCTAAAAAAGGTCTCGGCGTACTTCGCGAAGCAGCAAGAGTGAAGTACGAGTTCATTGAAAGCTATGTCGGTGAGTATTCCATTAGCTTAATGTGCCGCACCTTAGAGGTGAGTCGAGGTGGTTACTACAAGTGGTGCCATCATACGCCGAGTGAGCGTTCAAAGCGGCGAGAGCGCTTTGAACAGCTCGTCATGTGTACCTTTGCCCAATATCGGGCACGTTACGGCTCAGTGCGAATAGCCGAAGAGCTCAACGAAGCAGGCTATGCCTGCTGCGTGAATTATGTGGCTGATATCATGAAGGAAAAAGGTATCAGGGCACGTAATGGCAAAGGGTTTAAATACAGCAAGGACGTGGCTGCGATGACGAATGTTGCCGACAATTTACTGCGAAGAGACTTTGAGTCTGGGACACCAAATCAGAAGTGGGTTACGGACATCACGTATATCTGGGTGAAGAGCCGTTGGCTCTTCTTAGCGACAGTGATGGACTTGCATTCAAGGCGTATTGTGGGTTGGTCGCTAGGGACAACGATGACCGTCGAGCTCATCACCAATGCCCTAAAAATGGCGTTTGAGTCACGTAAGCCGCCTAAGGGCGTCATTATCCACTCGGATCGTGGTGTACAATACAGAGCATATAAATATCAAGACTTCATGCGAAAGCATGGAGGTGTACCGAGCATGAGTCGGCAGGGCAACTGTTGGGATAATGCGGTGATGGAGTCGTTCTACAGTCGACTGAAAGTCGAACTGATATACGCAGAAGACTACCAAACCCTCGAAGAGGCCCGAATGGGCATCTTCGAATACATCGAGGTATTTTATAATCGCAGAAGAAGACACTCAGCGTTGGAGCATGTCAGCCCGGTTGAGTACGAAAGTATGTAGTTATGTACTGTCTACTTTTTGTGGGGTACACCATATGGATACTTCCCCAGAAATAGAGTTATCTAAAGAGTAGCATAACTCAATTGAAGTCCTCAGAAACAAGTCGTTTCCTGAACATCAAGTAACTCGTTCTTACTATAAGCAACTCCCGTATATGAGGGCTTTAAAGTACAGAGATGATCAACTGGTTGGTGACATGGGGCTGGACTATAGAGTTGTTAGCGTCGGCGATGAAATTTACAAATATTGGGCGTTAGTGACTTTTATGTTGAACAATCACCTCAAAGAAATGGTATTGGAACTGCCATGTTGTCTCAACTCAGCGAGTATGCCTCAAGCAAACAGATCGACTTTATTAATTTAATCTCCGATTTAGATACTTTTGTTATGGTAATGGTTATCTTCGTCTTAGTTCTTTAAGCTCTTGGTTGCGAATACATGATCATAAGAATGATGGCGTTGCAGTTGATCAAGTCGATGATTTGTATGTTAAACCGATTAGCGGTAAAACTTGGGCTGTTGGTCATATAAACTGGTTAGGGTATATGTATTAGTCGGGTATCGGGCTAGCAAATTGTTCAAGAGGGATTTCAGCACGCGCGGCATTTTTTACTATGCGCTGGTTTTAGTGGTTAAGGCGGCATCGGTGTTGCGTTTCTCACACCTTGACAGGGCGTAATATTCAAATTAAGCCAATAAGGTTCTGTCCAAAATAAGCTACGCGCGGTGTGAAATAGGGGCTCGAAAGAGCCCCAAGCATTGTCATGACTTAGACTTTGTCCCTACTTTACGGCTCTTCCTCTTAACGCTTCAAAGGTTGCTCTAACGCGAGATGTGGTGTTGAAAGTGGCGTTTTCTGAAAGCGGCGTCAATAAACTTTCGTCGCAGATAGTGAAACGGGCCATGCAGTCTTGCTCGAACTTAGATTGCTTCTCCTTCTTGCCCAGACCTCCAATCGTTCGACCCATGTCATACTTTTTGTCCATGAATTTGGAGAGCTCATCATTTTGGTACTTCTCTACATTAAAGTTTCTATAGCCGTAGCCCATGTTAGACAGTATCGACTATAGAAGGGCCAAGGCCTGCTGAATGTCCTCGGCTTCATCCTCTTTTAGCTCTAATCCTCTTGAATCAGTTGTGCGACTGCCGTCGGCACGTTCAATTTGACCAATAGTTTCACACAAATGGTGGATCGGGGCAGCGAACTGATGAATGGTATCGCCGTTTTCGAGAGTAACAGTCCCTCGTTCAATGTTTGCCACGCGTTCGAGGTTTTCTTTGACTGCAAGTTTGAGATACACCTGAATTTTCTCGAAGTAGCTGTCTTTTAGAGACATGATGTGTAGTTGAAAGTGCTCTGTGGCGTATCTACGCTCTATGTCGAACTTTGAGTTTGGTATCTTAGTAGCGGTATCCAATGGGATCTGGAAGATAACGTCAGATGAGACGACAGAGTCTCTATCAATAACAGTTCCTCTTATTGATATAGACTTACCGTTATCACGTGGTAGACGCAATTGATACCATACCTTAATGTTTGCAGTATTTGCGTTTTCTTCTCTCATGTCGGAAATGATTTTATTTTCTTCAATTACACTGATCATAAGTTGTCCTTTTTATTATATTTATTAGTAAGATTATTTAAATAGTAAGTTCTTATTTTTCTATGCAATAAAAAGTTATTTTACATATTTTTACTATTAAATGTTAATTCGTGGTTTTTTCATACTTGGATTGCTAAGTTAATGATTCCTTTGTATTAGTTTGTTTGGTAATTAATTTGCTTATATTTAAAAAAGATTTTTAGTCAACTTATTATTCTGATTAAGAACCATAATAAATTGACTAAAATTAGTAAGCTAGAGTTTACTCTTTAAGGTTAGAGCTAGCCCTTGCTCCTCGCACATCTCTAAGTATCGTTCGATATGTCCGCTTGCGTTTGCATCTTGTATAGCATTCAGAATCTGGGGGATGGTGTGGACGGTTTGTATTCCGTCGTCGCGCCTTAACTGGAAGTCTTGTTGCTCTTTGTAGTCTCCCAGGTGGCTTTCTGCCTCAATAGTAAGGGGAACAAAAGCCCAACATATGCAGCAATGATTCAATGAACTCAATCAATAGCTCTGCCAGATGTTGATTGACTAATGCAAAGAATTCATCACGAGTCATTTTGGGAGAATTGAACCAAGATTTGCTGTAGCGTTCCTTATGCCATTTTTGATTGATTTTCACCCTGAAAACAAAGACATGAAGCTTGGAGTCGTATTCCCTGGAACCGCCCTCGTTGTAAAGTTGAAGGTAAGTGTGGAGGCGTGAGTACTTGAGAGCTTTATTGTTTTTTGTGAAATCTCTCGCTCTGAAGCGAAGCACCACATTGCAGTGGCGGTCATCATGACTCAGAAAATGACCGTGCTCATTCTCTATGGTCTGGGTTGGGTCTTTAACAATGGCATAAGCACGCTTAGATTCAAGAATATTTAACTGTTTAAGGCTTTGACTGTCACTTTCGGTCATTGTAAATCGACCGTTATTCAGCAGTTTTTTAGGGAGTATGCGTTGCCGTGTTCCATCTTTGAAGAAGGAAAGTACAAGGCTGGCCTGTTAGTCTTGTTTCGTGATTTATTGGGCTTACTTAAACGATAGGACATACCGTTGGGTAGCATGTCTGTTTGAGATTTGTAACTAAGCCTAACTTGCACACCAGCGGCTTCTAACTGCTCTAGAAAAACTGGGAGGGTTGGCCTTGCATTAAGAAGTCTGTTTTGCTCAAGAACAAAGTCTAGCTTGCGTCGTATTTGGGCTTTATCACCGCTTTTAGTTTTCTTTTTAGGATCGATGTTAATGGGCTTTAATTTCTTGCTCTTATCAATTTCATTAAACATATCACCTGGATTGGCAACACTTCTAAGGCCGAACTCCTCTTCAATTTCTCGCATGACTTTCGTGGCTTTAGGGTGGTTTTGCCATTCATTGACGACCTTCTTGGTTTTTAAGTCTATGGTGCCGCAGTTGATGTGGATGTGGCTATGATCGGTGTCGTGATGAATGAACACGATATATTTTGTGTTATGAAGCCCCATTCTGCGCATGTATTTCTTAACGAGCCTACGCCATTGTATGAGGTCAAGCTGTTCGCCTTTTTGAAGAGATATCATTCGATGGCTAGTCGGTTTCTGCATGCCAGTTTTGCTTTTATAGCTTGCTATCTCACGTCCAATTTCAGACCAATTCATCTCGTGAACCTTGAAGTGGGGCGTTTTTAAGATAGGGAGTGGTGATGAGATGTTGTGAGCCATTAGGAATTCGGTTTTTTCACTAATGATGTTTTCTTCTTCATGAGGCTTGAACTTGCCAGAAGCGTATTCGACAAGGATACATTGCTGTAGATCTTTGGTTGTGCCTGCCGCGTAGCTAGTGGTTGCAGCAGACTGCTCTTCGATGGATTGTTTTTTGTTTGGCGTTTTCGTCTTGAAAATCTTGTGAATAGCCATAGTTACACCTTTTTATAATTGTAATGTGGTGAGAAGAATCGGTAGGTTCGACCCGACGGGGTCGGAAGGGAGCGACATAGTCGCCCCTTGGTTACATGTAAGTTGCTTCTTCGCGCAGTTCTTTGAAGTCAGCGAGTTTTTGAAGCTGCTCTTGGGTCAAATGCCTATTAGCAAGCATCAAAGCGAAATCTGAGTTGTATTCACCCAGCTCTTGTTGCTCTCGCTCAGCAAGTTTTTGTTGAATCAGTGATAGGTATTCGATGATAAGGTTTACTGTTTCTTTATCTAAAACATTCTCTTGCAGGGCATGCATCAGTTGAACGCTTGAGAACTGGATATCTTCATTGATAGATTCAAGAACACATTCATCAACGCTGGGCCTCTCAATCTGGCTGACTTGCAGATCTGGTGTAAGGTTCAGAGTGATATCACGCATGTAAGTGGATAGGTGTTTGTAGCCTAGCTTTGTTCTACGGTACTCGAGTTCTGCTCTTTCCTGCGGAGTTATATTGATTTTGACCTGTTCACTGCATTTTGATTCTGCTGATTGCCGTGGTCTGCCGCGGTTTGGTTTATTGATACGCTGTTCAATAAGTTTTAGGACTTCGAGTTGCTCTTCAGAATCCCTAAGATGACGGTAGTCACCCTGCATTTCAAATACGAGCTGACGTTGTTCGATGAGCTTTGCACTGCTCATCTGGTCTAGCTTTTCTCTGATGCTTAATTCAAAATTAATCATACTGATTAACTTTATTATTTTTATTAGTGGTAAGGAGGAGCGAAGCGACAAGCGCAGAACCGTAAGGTTCGAGCACCGCAGCGTGAGTGAGTCAGCTCCGTAGGACAAGCTGTTAATTAATTTCGAGGAACGAGAAATAATTAGTACTGGCTTGTTTCCGTGTTTTGTAATTTAGTGGAAGCACTGTTGTTATTCTTATGCCCGCACTCATGGAGTGCATTCCCATTATTCATGGGCGTAAATTAAAATAGTGTTCCTATGTTTTATTTTAATCCACTGTGTGCGATTTATTCAACTGACATGAAATTTCATATTGAGTATAGTTTGAGTTATTTGGAAAATAATTTGTTTTTGTTATATGAAGTAAGTTATGTATTGATAAGTTAATAAATGATAAAGCACTTACAGTGGGGGTATATTAGAGTGGACTACTTCCTGAATAATATAAAATTATAGTTAGTCAACTTATTACTTTTTAAAAGGTATCGTGTGGTGATTTTGGGTATTGGATTGATTAGGTTAATAATTAACGATTCGAACCAAATTAATTGAGTAGGAGAATAAATACCAGTATGTTTAAGGCTGATTATGTTGGCCGACTTCGTCGAACTTGTCGAGTTGAGGTCGCGTGCTAAGTGGATGGGTTATGGATGGTAAGGTAAAACAGCGCAGAGCCAGGAAAGCTTATACTTCTGAGTTAGCTGAATCGTTTGCAAAAGCTGTTAATTTGGCAGCAAAGCAGGTTAGTAAAAAGAAACCTGTTTCCTCTTTAGCAACGCTGAATTAAAAAAAGAATGTTGTAAAGCTTGTTCAGCGAAAAAAGTAGCATTACCTATTTCTTTGCTTCATAAACAAAAAAGGAGCACACAGAGTGCTCCAAAGGATAAGGGCAGTGTTTGGTTTACCTTAAGCAGTGGCGAACTTGTAAGTGCGATAGCCGCCAATCAGGTTACGGGCTTTGAAGCCGTTATTAACTAGCTGACGGTATGCGACGTTACCGCGTAACCCAACTTGACAATAGATAACGATCTCCTTGTCTTTTGGCAGTTCTTCCAGACGGTGACGCAATTGGTCTACAGGAATGTTGATTGCATCTTTGATAAAGCCAACATTTTCAAGTTCGCTAGGGTTACGTACATCGAGCAGGACTTGCTCGTCTGTCAATGAGTCCATTTCATCAAAGTGAATCGGAGTGGCGTCACCCTTAATGATGTTATTTGCCACAAACGCCGCTTGGTTAATTACATCTTTAGCAGAGCCATAAGGTGGCGCGTAAGTTAGCTCGAGGTGTTGCAGTTGCTCTACCGTCATACCAGCGCGCTGAGCAACTGCCATTACGTCGATACGTTTATCAACACCGTCTTTACCTACTGCTTGCGCACCTAATATTTTACCTGTTACTGGATCAAACAGCATTTTGAATGACACGGTTTCTGCACCTGGGTAGTAACTCGCGTGACTTGCTGTATGCACATACACTTTTTCATAAGCGATGTTTTCACGTTTCAGCTGTTTCTCGTTTTTACCAGTAGAAGCGACGGCTAAATCAAAAATCTTACAGATCGCCGTGCCTTGCGTACCTTGGTAAGTTTCTTGGCGGCCAAGCATGTTGTCTGCTGCCATTCGGCCTTGACGGTTTGCCGGGCCCGCAAGTGGCACTAGAGTTTGCTCGCCAGTCACGAAGTCTTTCTCTTCTACCGCGTCGCCGACAGCGTAGATCGAAGGATCGCTGGTTTGCATGTATTCATTGGTATAAATACCACCAAGAGCGCCGATTTCTAAGCCAGCTTCTTTTGCTAATTTGGTCTCGGGGCGAACACCAATTGCCATAATCAAAATATCGGTGGTGAGTCTTTCACCGTTGTTTAGTGTTAATTCCAATTCACCTTCTAGATGTTGGTGTTTTTCGCTCTCACCAGAGTCGAAACTTGCCACGTGCTCGTTAGGTACGAATTTCACAGACTCAAGTGCGACGCCAAGTTTAAGGTCGATGCCTTTCTCACGAATTTCAGCATGTGCGAAGCCAGCCATTTCACGGTCAACGGGCGTCATCACTTGATCCGCCATTTCAACTAATGTGGTTTTTATGCCTAGCTGGTGGAAGGCTTCCATCATTTCCAAACCGATAAAACCACCACCAACGACCGTAGCGTGTTCAACTTTGTTGGTTTCAATCGTTTTAATGATGCGATCCATATCTGGAATATTGCGCAGCGAGTGCGTTAACGGGTTATCAATACCTGGAATAGGCGGCACAACTGGACCTGCGCCAGGGCTGAGTAGAAGAAAGTCGTAGCTCTCTTGGTATTCCGAGCCATCAAGCAAATTCTTAACCGTAACCGTTTTGTCTTGACGGTTAATAGAAACCACTTCGTTCATCACACGGACATCAACATTGAAACGCGCTAGAAAGCTCTCAGGCGTTTGAAGAAGCAGTTTGCTGCGCTCTTGGATATCGCCACCAATGTGATAGGGTAAGCCACAGTTTGCAAATGACACAAATGGACCGCGTTCAAACATAATGATTTCTGCGTCTTCACTAAGACGACGAGCGCGAGCTGCTGCAGATGCACCGCCAGCAACCCCACCAATAATCACGATTTTGCTCATGGATTTCTCCTGCTGAATGATCGAAAACGCCTACACCTTACTTAAATAAATTAGCTGAGTCTAATATTATTTAATCTACATTAGCATTGACTTAATAATATTAATTAGTAATATCTAATAAAATGTAATGTAGTAATGAAGAGGCATAAGAATGGGCGACAGTATGCTACAGAGTGCGACCGAAGCGAGTGAGCTGCTTAAAATTATGGCTCATCCAGAGCGCCTAATCGTGATGTGTAAGCTGATTGAAGGTGAGAAAGGGGTCGGTGAACTGTTTGAAGGTTCATCATTAAGCCAATCTGCTTTTTCACAACATCTCACCGTATTGAGAAAGCACGACATTATTAAAGCTAGAAAAGTTTCTCAGCAGGTATTTTATTCAATTTCTGATGAAAGAGTTGGTCCGCTGGTTGAGGCGTTTAAGCAAGTTTTCTGTAAGTAATTAGTTTGGCGGTTGCTATGTTTGAAGTTCCTTGGATGTCGCTGTTGGGCGGCATAATAGTTGGCGTATCAGCGATAACACTGATGCTATTTACTGGCAAGACTGCTGGGATCAGTGGGATCTTAAACGGTGCCGTTGAGAGCGCAGACCGCGTTTGGCGAATTGTTTTTTTAATTGCGATGGTATTAGGTGGCGTGTTTGCTGTTTATGTTCTTGGCGGGCATGTACCAGATCAGTACAGCGGTTCTCTTATTTTAGTTATCGTTGCTGGCTTGTTAGTCGGTGTTGGTACGCGTATCGGCAATGGTTGTACTAGTGGCCATGGCATTTGTGGAATAGGGCGTTTCTCAATCCGTTCTGTGGTCGCGACGTGTACGTTTATGGCCACAGCCATGTTAGCCGTCTTGCTAGTATCGTGAGGAATAGTGTCGTTATGAAAACTCACGTAATGAAAGGTATTAAGCAAATGTCCGTTGTTGCATTTTCTGGTGTGCTCTTTGGTATTGGTATGGTGGTCTCTGGTATGGCAGATCCGGCAAAAGTGATCGGCTTTCTTGATATTACCGGTTCATGGGACCCAAGCTTAGCCTTCGTTATGGGCGGAGCACTTGCGGTGTTCGTTCCAGCTTATCTTTTATTAATAAAGCCAAGAAGCGAATCTGTGTTTGGTGATGAGATTGTATGCCCAACTTCTAAAGCGATAGACAAAAAGTTAGTCGGTGGTGCTGTACTGTTTGGTATTGGTTGGGGGTTACTGGGTGTGTGTCCTGGTCCTGCGGTTGCCAGCCTTTTCACTGGCAACACACAAGTTCTGCTCTTTATAGTGGCAATGTTGGCTGGGTCATTCACCGCTAAAAGAGTGGTTCGTCAATAAAGAAAGTACTTCAACGTTAAAAATAGTACTTAAACGCTAAAAAGTGAGTGTCGTAGAAACCGGGCAATGGTCACTCAGTTTATAGTCGAGTACATCTTGTGTTTTGAAAACGGTTTGAACACCAGACGACGCCTTTAAATCACCACTCACAATAATGTGGTCTATCACCGAGCGGAATTGGTGGGTTTTATTCGGATTACGATTAGAGCGCACTTTACATTCCGCTTTAGTGTCTTTAGTCACTAGCTTTGCACTAGTATTGTCCGATATCACGTCCCACAACCAATCTCCTTGATAACCCAAGTTGTGGTTAAAGTCGCCAAGCACGACATAATGTTGTTTGTTGTCCTCGCGCGCCTTTATCCACTTAGCTAGTGCCTGTCCTTGTTGTTTCACTATCTTACAATCGCGGTTATTACGATACGTGCCACTGCAACCCGCTTTCAGATGTACAGAGAGTAGGTGAGTCTCGTTTTCTTGGTTTGGATTTAAAACAAGGTAGCTCGCGAAGCGCAGCTTGCTGTTGCCTCGTGTGATAGAGAAGTCTGGCTTGTCTAATATGCTTACGCCATTGCGCACGGCAAAGCCTGTGTATTGGTTGGTGTCGTTAAACTGAAGGTGTCGGTTGGAGGCGTTTGAACGATCGGAAAGATAAATAGTGAAGTTATTGCCAACGGCTTTTTGCATTGCAGCAGCACTTTCGACTTCTTGAAAAGCAAGAATGTCGGCTTGTGTTTTATCCACATAGTGGGTCAGTTTTTCAAAATCTTGTGGTGTTCTAGACACTTTTCCACCATCTATAGATAACCATTCTATGTTCCAACTGGTTAGATTGATGGAGTTTTGAGCAAATGAAAGAGAACTAAAAAGTAATATTAACGTAACAAAAAGTGATCGCATTTTGGCCTGTTGCACTCCTATCTTTTAGCGTATTCCTTTCCATCCTTTATCCTACAAGACCTCCAAAAATAGCAAGTAGATTTAGTACCAATTTTGCAATTTTCATGGTTTTCTTCGCAACTGAGATCAACGCCAATAAGATCGATTTCTTCTTGTTCGCTAGCCAATCTTTATTGATCAAAATCAATGTTTTCGAGTGGTGCTTCTCGTTAAATACGCCACAATATATTGTGTTGCTAGAATAAAAAATAACCCCATATAGTGTGTTTGTGGATAACTCTGTGAGTATGCTCGGGTAAGGAGAACAAAGTGAAACCAATCGTAATCAAACGCGACGGATCAAGAGCTCCGTTCAACAGGGATCGTATCCAAGCAGCAGTTGAAGCAGCAGCGGAAAACAAAGATAAAGATGTCGCTATTTATGCTCTTAATGTGGCTCTTGCTGTCGAGTTACAGTTAAGAGCACACGATGAAGTTCACATCCATGAGATTCAAGACTTAGTCGAAAATGAACTCATGCAAGGTCCTTACAAAGCCCTAGCGCGTTCTTACATTGAATATCGCCACGATCGCGACATCGCTCGTGAGAAGCAAAGTGCACTAACTCGCGAAATCGAAGGTTTGATTGAAGAAAGTAATCTGGATCTAATCAACGAGAACGCGAACAAAGACGGCAAAGTAATTCCGACTCAACGTGACTTGTTGGCTGGTATCGTAGCGAAACACTACGCGAAGACGCACATTCTTCCTCGCGATGTGGTTCAAGCGCACGAAGTGGGTGACATTCACTACCACGATTTAGACTACGCACCGTTCTTCCCAATGTTTAACTGTATGCTTATCGATCTTAAAGGCATGCTGACGCATGGTTTTAAAATGGGTAACGCTGAGATTGATACGCCAAAATCAATTTCGACTGCAACAGCGGTAACAGCGCAAATCATTGCTCAAGTCGCGAGCCACATTTACGGCGGTACAACCATCAACCGTATTGATGAGGTTCTAGAACCGTATGTAATCACAAGCTACGAGAAACACCTAGAGATCGCAAAAGAGTGGAACATTGCTGAGCCAGAAGAGTTCGCAAAAGCGCGCACTGAGAAAGAGTGTTACGACGCATTCCAATCTCTAGAATACGAAGTAAACACGCTGCACACAGCGAATGGGCAAACCCCATTCGTTACGTTCGGTTTTGGTCTTGGTACAAGCTGGGCATCCCGCCTTATCCAGAAATCGATTCTGAAGAACCGTATTGCAGGTCTAGGCAAGAACCGTAAAACAGCGGTATTCCCTAAACTTGTATTCGGCATCAAAGATGGTTTGAACCACAAATCAGAAGATCCAAACTACGACATCAAGCAACTTGCGCTTGAGTGTGCGTCTAAGCGTATGTACCCAGACATTCTTAACTACGACAAAGTAGTGGAAGTAACCGGTTCATTCAAAACGCCAATGGGTTGCCGTAGCTTCCTTGGTACTTACGAAGAAAACGGTGAGCTGATTCACGAAGGTCGTAACAACCTTGGCGTCGTGAGCTTGAACCTTCCTCGTATCGCTATCCGTGCAAACGGAAGCGAAGAGAAATTCTACGAGCTTCTAAATGACCGCCTACGTCTTGCTCGTAAAGCACTAGAGACACGTATCTCTCGCCTTGAAAACGTGAAAGCACGTGTGGCCCCAATCCTATACATGGAAGGCGCATGTGGTGTTCGCTTGAAAGCAGACGACTCAATCGCAGATATCTTCAAGAACGGTCGTGCGTCTATTTCTCTTGGTTACATCGGTGTACACGAGACAATTAACGCGCTATTCGGTACAGAAGCGCACGTTTATGATGACGCTGTTTTGCGTGAGAAAGCAATAGCGATCATCAAGCACCTGAAAGACACAGTAAACGGTTGGGCGGAAGATACTGGTTACGGTTTCAGCCTATACGCAACGCCAAGTGAAAACCTATGTAGCCGTTTCTGCCGAATCGATGCGAAAGAGTTCGGTGTAATTGAAGGCGTAACAGACAAAGGTTACTACACCAACAGCTTCCACCTAGATGTTGAGAAGAAGGTGAACCCGTACGACAAGATCGACTTTGAGATGCCTTACCCAGAAATCTCAAGTGGCGGCTTTATCTGTTACGGCGAGTTCCCGAACATGCAACGCAACGTTGAAGCACTAGAAAACGTATGGGACTACAGTTACACCCGAGTGCCTTACTACGGTACAAACACGCCAATTGATGAGTGCTACGAGTGTGGCTACAACGGCGAGTTTGACTGTACAAGTAAAGGCTTCACTTGCCCAAGCTGTGGTAACCATGACTCAACTAAAGTATCAGTAACACGTCGAGTTTGTGGCTACCTAGGCAGTCCAGATGCACGCCCGTTTAACTTCGGTAAGCAAGAAGAAGTGAAGCGCCGAGTTAAACACCTGTAAGGTTAACTACCACTCGTTTTACACTTTGAAAATCAACTTTAAACAGGTTGATTTTCTCTTTCTCGATAACACAGAGACGCATTATGAATTACCACCAATACTATCCAATTGACGTTGTTAACGGACCGGGTACGCGCTGCACGCTGTTTGTGTCGGGTTGTGTGCATCAGTGCCGTGGCTGTTATAACCAGTCGACGCAACGTTTGGATTCTGGTGTACTTTTCACGCAAGAAGCGGAAGACAAAATCATCGCTGACTTAAACGACACGCGTATCAAACGCCGTGGCTTGTCGTTGTCGGGTGGAGATCCGCTTCACCCTGCTAATGTGCCTCATATTTTGAAGATAGTGAAAAGGGTGAGAGAGGAGTGCCCAGGTAAAGACATTTGGGTTTGGACTGGCTACACGCTGACGGAACTGAATGACGCGCAAAGGGAAGTGGTGCAATACATCGATGTTTTGATTGATGGTAAGTTTGAACAAGACAAGAAAGACCTCAATCTCGAATGGCGTGGCAGTTCAAACCAAATCATTCATCGCTTTACGGACATCTAATCAAGCATTCTCCGCACATAAAAAGGGCTCACGCGTGCATAACGGGTGAGCCCTTTTTGGTGTGAGTTCGTTAATGTCTTTTTGGTTACGCTGTCACCGATTGGTCATCTTCAACCATATTATTTATCCAACGTTTAGATTGAATACGGTAAGTCGTCAGTACGCCTTTCACTAACTCTTCCGCGAGCAGAGACATCAAGACAAAATGCAAAGGCAGCCCTAGCACCATGCCTGTGTAATAAGTAAGGGGGATGCTAATAGCCCACTGACCGAACGTGTCGATGAAAATGCTATAGCGAATATCAGCGCCACTCTTTAGTACGCCGCCAATCCCAACCATGTTAAACACCCTCAAAATCATACCTAGCGCCATGACTAAACATACGTTAAGTGCCATGTCTGCATCGGTTAACGGGCTCAGTACCAATAGGTGATGAATCATGGGCGAGCTCAACCACACTAGGAAAAACAGCAAGGTGGCTAAGATTGCGCTGGTTAACACATACCACCACGCCGTTTTCTCGACTCGGTCATAATGTTTTGCACCAATATCATTCCCAAGAAGAACGGATGCAGCGACCGCAAATCCCATAAAGGTTGAAATCAGTACCCCTTCAATCGGTGATAAGAATGAGATGATCGCCAGTTCTGAAACGCCCAATTGACCATAGATGATGCTGTAAACGATCAATCCACCAGTCCAAAGCGCATCGTGGACCAACATGGGTAAAGAAACCTTAAAGTACTTTTTTCGATACTGTTTTAGGCGGCCTTGTACCCAATCGAACTTAGTCGGAATTAGGTAAGCATATCGTTTGTAGAAAAAATAAATCAAGACGGCGGTTTGGAAAAATCGAGAAACAAAACTACCTACGGCTGCACCAAATACGCCCCATTGAGGGAAACCAAATAAACCAAAAATCAAAACATAATTAAGCGCGACGTTAACGACAATGGCGGAGATACTAACGTTGGTTGCCAGTTTGGTTTGGCCCACGGAGCGCAATACCGCTTCAATCGGTACTACTATCGCCGTAGCAATGAGGCTAAAGCCCGTAACCACAAGATAATCACGTGCATAAGTGACGTATTCAGGATTGTCTGACATAAAAGAGACGATCTCTTCATCAAAAATCGCATAAAGAACGATAAACGGCAGCGTCACCAAAATGGAAATAAACCAAGATTGCGCCAACGTTCTGCGAATTCCGGCTAGGTTTCCTGAGCCGTAGTATTGAGAAGCAAGTACGGTAACTGCACCGCACAGGCCAAAGACAACTGCTAGGTTGAAGAAAAAGATACGATTTCCAACTCCAACTGCTGCCGTTGCAGATTCTCCGAGTAGGCTTACCATGAAAATATCCACGACGCCGAGCAAAGCAAAAAGCATGGACTGAAGTGAAACAGGTAGGCCAATCGTAATCAGCTTTTGCCAAAATGCTTTATCGATGTATTCGCGTGTTAAGAGCATCGCATTTCTCCTTAAAGATTAATGCGAGTAGTTTATCCTCATGATTTGGCGGTGTATTTTTCAAAGGAATCCAAAACCTTTGTAAAACTCTCTACTAACGCACATGTGAGCCAATAAATCATGGAAGATAAACAAGAACGCTACGCGATTTCAGAAAAAACTTATCAAGAGTTTATTGATCACAGTCGAGTATTAGCACTTGAGGAGAGAGGTATTGTGCAGTGCGGCATTGCCACTTGTCGTGACTTCTTCTCTGTTTATCGTAAAAACCAAAAGAAACACATGCTGCTCTATACGGTGCGTGGTAAAGGGTGGCTAGAGAGTGGGGCTTGTCGATACGATTTGGAACCGGGCTCGTTGATTACAGTACCCGCAGGTGTTGAAAACGGTTTTGGTATAGAAGAGGAACCTTGGCAGATCGCGTGGCTTTTTCTTGCTCCTGATAGAGAGTGGCCGATGTTAGAATGCGATGTTCGCTACCAGCTTTCATCTACACCTGAAGTGATGTATGCATGTATCCAAACGTTACTACGCAGCATTAACCTTCCAATCGATTATGGTGGTGCGGTAGGTGAGCATAGTGTGGCTCAGTTAGAGCTGATGTTAAACATGCCGCCCTCAGAGTCGATATCACGCAGCCAATTGAGGCTTCGGCGTGTATTTGACCTTGTCCAACGTCAGCTCCATAAGGATTGGAGCGTTGAGCAGGTGGCGGCTCTATATCCATGTTCGGAGCCTCATTTGCATCGACTGACTCAAAAGCAGTTTGGTCGAAGCCCAATGGCACATTTAACGCGTATGCGCATGGAATATGCTGCTAGGTTACTTCGTTCAACAGAATGGCCAATTCAGCATATTGGAGAAATAGTCGGATATCCGACAAGCCCTAACTTTAGTACACGTTTTAAAGCGTGGTCGACCATGACACCAAGAGAGTTTAGAAAAAACGGTAAAGTGGATTGGTACGACGAGGAGTGAATCGTTCTTTTTCTGAACGATAGAGCGCACAAAACTCACCGCAACCCAGAATTTTGTTCTCTAATTGATGAAATAAGTGAAAAATCATTTCGTCATTTTTTGCGATGGTGTTAACGTGAGGTTCGGTACTTGAATTTCAAAGGGTTATGACTTTCATGTTTTCTAATCTCCCAACTCCCGTATTAGATCCTATTTTATCTCTATCCGTTGCATACCGTAACGATGAACGTCCAAACAAGGTTGACCTTGGCATTGGCGTATACAAAAACAGCGCAGGCGAAACGCCGATTATGAAAGCTATTCAAATGGCGCAGGATGTCGTTGTTGAAACTCAAAAAACCAAGTCTTATGTTGGTCTTGCGGGTTGCGAAGAATTTAATAAAAGCATGATCGATTTGCTGCTGACGGGAACGTCTGCAATGGATCGTGTTGCAGCTATTCAAACGCCAGGTGCAAGTGGTGCGCTGCGTATGCTCGGTGATCTAATGAAGATCGCACAGCCAGATACGACGGTTTGGATTTCCAACCCAAGCTACGTAAACCACAAGCCAGTGATGGAAGCAGCAGGCCTTAAAGTTAAGTTCTACCACTATTTCTCTTCGGAAACGAAACAAGTAGACACCGCAAAAATGATGGATGATCTTGCGAAAGCTGGGCCTTCAGATGTGGTACTTCTTCATGGTTGTTGCCACAACCCAACTGGTGCGGATATTGACTTCTCTGCTTGGCAAGCCATTACAGAATTGTCGCAGAAGAACGGTTTCATCCCATTTGTGGACATTGCTTACCAAGGCTTCGGTGATGGCCTAGAAGAAGACGCAAAAGGTCTTCGTTTTATGGCAGATAACGTTGAAGAGATGTTGATTACTACTTCATGTTCGAAGAACTTTGGCCTGTACCGTGAACGAACTGGTGCAGCGATTGTGGTTGGTAAGAACATGCATGATGTAACCAATGCAAAAGGTAAACTCCTCACTCTAGCTCGCTCTACTTACACGATGCCACCCGACCATGGTGCAGCTTTAGTTAAGACCATTCTGCAAGATGACAATCTCACTTCCGTTTGGAAGCAAGAATTGAGTGAAATGCAACATCGTTTGGTTAGCCTTCGTCAAAGTTTGTGTAACGAGTTGAGAAACAACCATAATACAGATCAATTTGATTTCATTGAGGGTCACAAAGGCATGTTTACTGTGCTAGGCTTTAGTGGAAACCAAATGGCGCAACTGCGTGAAGATTATGGCATTTATGGTGTTGGCGATGGTCGAATTAACATTGCCGGACTTACCGAAACTCATATTCCATACGTAGCGGACGCAATTAAGAAAGTATCTCAAGCTTAATTGGAGTGTGGATGAAAAACTGGAAACTGATTCTGCCGCTTATGATGAGCGGCAGTTTAATTGCTTGTACGTCAACTCAAACGACGCAGGAACCTGTTGAGCCAGAGTCGCCAAAGGTCGAAGAGCCCGTTAAAGTCGAGCCAGAAGTGAAACCTGAGGTAGATCCAAAGCCAGAGGTGGAGCCCAAACCAGAAGCGAAACCTGAGAAAAAGCCGGAACCAAAGCCTAAGAAGCCAGTCAAGGTCACAAAAACACCCGATGGCATGTTAATTCTTGGTTCTGAAGAATGGGTTTATGTTCCTGAAATTGACCAGACTTTCAAGGCTAGAGTCGATACAGGTGCGACAACATCATCAATTAGTGCGACTGACATTGTTCCGTTTGAGCGTGATGGTAAAGACTGGGTTAAATTTAAGATAGATTTAGGTGACAAAGACACCAAAGAATTTAAAGTACCCGTTGAGCGCTGGGCTAAAGTTAAGCAGTCTTCGTCAGAAGAGGTGGATAAACGAGCGGTGGTAAAAGCCTACATTACCGTTGGGGATCACAAAGAAAAGACAGAGTTTACGTTAGCGGATCGCGGACATATGACGTTTCCAATTTTGCTTGGTCGAAGCTTTTTTAGAGATATCGCCGTTGTAGATGTATCGAAAAAATATGTGCAAGATAAACCTAAAAAAACCGCTAAAAACTGATGTATTACAGCTAGTTTCTGCTACAAGCTAATAATTCGTGATTAACAAGAAATGGCCTCCAAAATCGGAGGCTATTTTTATTGAATCATATGCTTGCTTGTGATGCCTGGTAGTCATATCCACTAAAATGCAAAACGAGCAGACATTACAATTTGCTGGCCATAGACACCATTATTTTTAAAATCTGCACCAAGCGATAGTTGCTGAGTTGAGTGGAATCGTGCGCCTAGATTGTAAATGGTATTCGAATCGTCATTATCTATGATTTGGCCGATACGGCCATGTAGCTCAACATTTTGCATAAACCAAATACGAGTGCCAATATTCACTTCCGTGCGCCACTCGTCGCCGACTTTATCACTGCCGTTCTCTTTAATGTTGTGTACCAACATTTGGCCATAAATATCTGCAAATTGGCCTGCTGGCCCATTAAAGCCTATACCACCAGCAATGTCCCAGTCTCCGCTGAATTCACTGTCTGCGCGAGCAATGAAATGGGTATTCTCTGTAAAGTAGGTATTGAACTCGCCACCAAATGTACCAGGGCTAGTGCCCATGCGAAATTCCATCGTGTTGTAGTTGAAATTATTTGCATGTGCGGAAAGTGGCAAAATAGCACACAAACCAAAGGCTGCAACCTTTAGAGCTTTACCTAGCATGGTGTCTCCGGGCAAGATGAATAAAATGAACAAAAAAATGGTCTGCAAAAAGCAGACCAAGATTGATAAAGCTATCATTTTAAGTGCTTGCCGTCACTATTTAGCTGTAATCGTCACTACATCATGTTGATATGCACAGCAATCGGGGTTTGTTTCACATGACCACGAGTTGTTCGACTTCAATCTCTGGTTTGTTCCCGCCTTCAAATTCGCCAAACAGACGGACTTTAGTCGTGTGATCAATCGGAGTATTTAGCTGAATATCGTCATCGAGTTCGACCATCACTTCACCGGAACCATCGCTAAAGACAAACTTATCCGCGCGAACTTGACGCAATAAGTTACCTTCAACGACCACATCTTTTTCAGTAAACATATTGGAGTCGTTTAGCAAGGCATCCAATTTTTCCACAGTGACAGGACCGTTAAACTGCAAGTTTGATTGGTTTTGAGCGTTATCTTTCGCGAACGCGATAGAAGGAGCAATAGCTAAGGCGGCGATTGTTGCGATAATTGTATTCTTTTTCATGTTACATCCTCATCGGTTTGTTTTGATGGGGTCATTAAAACAGGGCTTGTTTGAACCAATGATGATTTCAACATTCATATTCTATTCATTTGCTTGAGTAAGTGGGGACGATGACGTTATGATTGTTCATCTTCCTCTATTCCTTACAAATGTTCATGAAATCAGCGATCCCATCTTTAATGGTTCAAGGCACCACTTCGGATGCCGGAAAAAGTGTCCTTGTGGCAGGTTTATGCCGTGTATTAGCACGAAAAGGGATAAATGTTGCCCCATTTAAGCCACAAAACATGGCACTAAATAGTGCGGTAACCAAAGATGGCGGTGAAATAGGTCGAGCACAGGCCGTTCAGGCACAGGCGTGTAATATTGAGCCAACCGTACATATGAATCCGGTTTTGATTAAACCTAACAGTGATACAGGTGCTCAGATCATTTTGCAGGGTAAGGTGATTTCCAATATGGATGCGGCTGGCTTTCATGATTACAAGAAAGTGGCGATGGACACGGTGTTAGATTCCTTCTCTCGTCTGACTCAAGAATTTGATTCGATCATTATCGAGGGTGCGGGGAGTCCTGCTGAAATCAATCTACGAGAAGGCGATATTGCAAACATGGGTTTTGCTGAGGCCGCTGATGTACCAGTGATCATTGTTGCTGATATTGATCGTGGTGGAGTGTTTGCACATTTGTACGGAACACTTGCGTTACTTTCTGAATCTGAACAAGCGCGAGTAAAAGGATTTGTTATCAACCGTTTTCGAGGTGATATTCGTTTATTGCAATCGGGCCTCGATTGGCTAGAAGAAAAAACAGGTAAACCTGTACTTGGTGTACTTCCTTTTCTTCATGGTTTGAATTTAGAAGCAGAAGACGCGATCACTGCGCAGCAAGAGTTGCACTCTGAGGTAAAACTGAATGTTGTTGTGCCTGTTTTAACCCGGATTAGTAATCATACTGATTTTGATGTGCTGCGATTGAATCCAGACATCAATCTACGTTATGTAGGTAAAGGCGAAAAAATAGATAAAGCCGACCTGGTTATTTTGCCTGGGACCAAATCAGTGAGAGACGATCTGGATTATCTAAGAAGCCAGGGGTGGGATAAAGATATCTTGCGTCATATTCGTCTTGGTGGAAAAGTGATTGGTATCTGTGGCGGCTACCAGATGCTTGGAAACTTGATTGATGATCCAAACGGCGTCGAAGGCCAACCAGGTCAAAGCGAAGGACTTGGCTTGCTTGATATCACTACGACGCTAACTAACAGCAAACAGCTTACACACACACAAGCACAGCTTTCTCTTAACGGCAAAACAGCCAATGTAAAGGGTTATGAAATCCACGTAGGGCGAAGTGAAGTACGGGGCCTGCAACCTCTTACATTCAGTTCCGGTGAAGCGGAGGGGGCGATCAGCGAGTGTGGCCAAATCATGGGAACCTACCTTCACGGGTTCTTTGACGAGGCAGATGTCTTAAGCCTGGTATCAGAATGGGTAAACGGCACCCAAATCAAACAACAAGACTTTGAAGAGTTAAAGGAGCAAGGCATTAATCGCATCGCAGATGCGATAGAACAACATATGCGCCTTGATTTTTTGTTTAAATAGCACATTAACTGATTGAACTTTATATTCAAATAACCTGTTCTTTCGCTTGCCTTGTATTGGAGTATCTCTATGAAAGCATGGAAACCGCATGCTTGCCTTGCGGCAGTATTAAGCATTTCATTTTCAGCAAACGCAGCAACGAACCTAAAAGTGTATGCAGCCTCTTCTATGACGAATGCGATTAACGAGATCGCGCAAAACTTTGAAGAAAAGTATGACGTTTCTATCACTCCCGTTTATGGTGGTTCTTCTTCTATCGCTCGACAAATTATCAATGGCGCACCAGCGGATGTATTCATTTCTGCGAACACGAAATGGATGGATTATTTGGTCGATAAAGACGTCATTTATCGTGACAATGTCACAAATCTAGTGCGCAATAGCTTAGTGTTGATTGCTCCCCAGTCTTCAGAATTAACCTCATTTAACTTTTCTGATGCAAAGGCATGGGAGAAGTCATTGCATGGAAATCGTCTTGCTTTAGGCAATCCGACGTCAGTACCTGCTGGTATGTACGCGAAAGAGTCATTGACTACACTGGGTGTATGGAAAGCGGTTCAAACTCACGTCGCACCAGCAAAGAATGTGCGCTTAGCTTTGGCGTTGGTTGAACGTGGAGAAGCGCCTTTAGGTGTGGTCTACAAAACCGATGCTCAGTTAACTGATAAAGTCAAAATTCTCGGCGAATTTGCGAGTGATACGCATGCGGCTATTGTTTACCCGGCTGCAATTGTGAATGATTCTACTGAGTCGGAGCAGTTCTTCCAGTACCTAAAATCGGACGAAGCCGCACGCGTTTTTGCTCAATATGGCTTTCAGCAATAAACCGGCCTTCAATTATAGGAACGAAGCGTGACAGAACTGGAATACCAAGCCTTAATGTTAAGCCTCAAAGTAGGCGCGTACGCAGTACTTTGGCTGATTCCTCTCGGCGTTTTTCTTGCTTGGCTACTTTCTCGAAAAACGTTCTTTGGTAAATCGATTCTCGATAGCTTAATTCATTTACCACTGGTATTGCCGCCAGTGGTAATCGGCTATTTATTGTTGATTTCTTTAGGACGACAAGGGTTCCTTGGAAAGTGGCTCTATGAAAACTTAGGGGTAGTATTTAGCTTTAATTGGAAAGGGGCAGTAGTCGCTTGTATTGTCGTGGCTTTGCCTTTGATGGTTCGTTCAGTACGCTTAAGCTTAGATAGCGTCGACCCTAAATTGGAGCACGCAGCCTCTACGTTAGGCGCTTCTCCTTTAAAAGTGTTTCTCACCGTCACGTTACCACTGACCATTCCCGGAATTATTACGGGCACGATGCTGTCATTTGCTCGTAGTCTTGGCGAATTCGGGGCGACGATCAGTTTCGTCTCTAACATTCCGGGTGAGACCCAAACGATTCCGCTGGCAATGTACAACTTTATTGAAACGCCAGGTGCAGAAATGCAGGCGGCTCGTCTGTGTATCATTTCTATCGCGTTAGCCTTGTCTACATTAATGATCTCTGAATGGCTAAATCGTAAAGCGGCAAGCAGATTGGGTGCGAAGCAATGACGATTAAAGTCCAATTTAAACAAATGCTTGGTGAGACTGACTTCGACATCAAACTTAAGTTACCCTGTAACGGAATTAGTGCCTTGTTTGGACGATCTGGTGCAGGTAAAACGACGTTGATTAACATCATCAGCGGATTGGTCACTCCAAGGCAAGGGTATGTTGCGGTTGGTGAGCATGTTTTGTTTGACAGTGAACAGGGAATCAACCTACCAACGCACAAGCGTGGTATTGGTTATGTGTTTCAGGATTCACGTTTGTTTCCTCACTATTCGGTTCAAGGCAATTTGTTATATGGCGTTAAAGAAAAAGATGACGAGTATTTTGATGCAGTCACCGAACTCTTGTCTATCAAACCGTTACTAAAGCGCTTTCCGGTATCACTTTCTGGTGGTGAAAAGCAACGTGTTGCGATTGCGCGCGCATTGCTATCTAAACCCAATTTGCTTTTGATGGATGAGCCACTTGCCTCACTCGATATGCCAAGAAAGCGTGAGGTAATGCCTTTTCTTGAGGAGTTGTCGGAGAAGGTAAATATTCCTATTATCTATGTCACACACAGTCTCCAGGAAATTTTAAGGCTTGCTCAGCACCTTGCAATTATTGACCAAGGTAAAATTTCGAGTTCAGGTAAGCTTGAGGAAGTGTGGGCTTCTCATGCTATGCGTCCATGGCAATCTTTCTCAGATCAAAGCAGCTTATTTGAAGGCCGGATTGCTGAACATCATGAACGTTATGCACTGACTTGTATCAGCCTTGCACCTAATGTATTCCTGTGGGTGCAAAAGATTGACGGAACACCAGACACGCCAATACGCTTGCAAGTGCGTGCCAACGACGTTTCTATCACGCTCGAGCAACCCAAGGCGACGTCGATTCGAAATATTTTGCCTGCTATTGTCGATTCCATCGAGGCGTTTAACGCAGCCGATGACAAGCAGAGTATTAATGTATCACTCAAGCTAGACGAGAAATGTTATTTGTGGGCAACGATCACACCGTGGGCCCTTGATGATCTCAACCTAAAAGTTGGTAGCCGTGTTTTTGCACAAATTAAAGGTGTCAGTGTGACACAAAAAGATATGGCACTAGCGCCTCATTAACCGTTTAGACTGATTTACGCTTCATGATCAAAAAAGGCCGCAAAGTACGGCCTTTGTTACTAGAAGAATGTCGGAATTACTTCGCGAATACTTCTTTGAATTCACGCTTAAGAAGTGGGTCACGACGTGCTTTCTTAAGTTGCTTAACCATGTCTTTCACACAGTTGTGAAGCACATTATCAAGTAGTTGAGCACGGTATTCTTCTTTATCTTCATCTGTCATGTTTTCTGGCAGATTAAGAGTCGGAAACTCTTCCATCACATTAATACCAGCGAATGCTTGGCCTACAGAAACTAGAGCATGAAACTGTTCAAAGTTGTCTAGAATGTTCTGTGCACTTGCTGGCATTTCGTCCCATGATTCACGTACCGCTTCTTCAGACACTTCATGGATAGAGGTAACCATTTCGAACATTTGCTCTGGAACTTCGTCAAATTCGATAACTTTACGTAGCTCTGGAGAAATGCTGGCTAGATCGATTTTTTTGCTTTCGCTGTTAGTTGCTTCTGACATGGTGTGTCTCTCATTACAAAAAGGCGGGAATATTAATACCAAATGCATCAAATAGCTATACCCATTAGTCCGCAAGATGACCAAAGTGAATGAGTTTGTTGAACTTCTGCTCACAGGCCATGATTAGATAGGGTAACGTCCAGTCTAACTGCTTTATGCAATGGATTCCGTGATATTCAAACAAAAATATAGCACTTAATTATGAGTCGAATGCAACAACTCTATGAGTATGGTATATGTTTAATAAAGACATAATTAAAAATGGAACGCGTTATGCAACCGACAGGGACATCGATGCGAATCCTTCTGGTTGACGATGTTCAGCTAGACAGGATGCAGTTGGCTATTCGTCTAAAGCAACTTGGACATATTGTAAAAGCCGTAGGTAGTGGACTAGAGGCGTTAAATACCTACGAGAGTTTTGATCCGGAACTGGTGTTACTCGATATATCAATGCCAGATATGAACGGTTTTGAAGTCTCTCTTCATATAAGAGAAACGTTTCCGGATTGGATCCCAATTATTTTCTTGAGTAGTCACGAAGAGCCAGAAATGATTGCTAAAGCCATAGATGCGGGCGGTGATGACTATTTAATTAAGCCGGTAGATAAACTGGTACTGAACTCTAAACTTATCGCAATGCAGCGTATTGCTCATATGAGACGAGAGCTTAAGCAAGCGACAGCTCAATTGGAGCAAGTTAATCAACTTTTGACTCAGCAAGCGAATGAAGATGGCCTGACCAAACTCTATAACCGCCGTTATATCGACCATAAGTTGGAATCGATGGTTGCATGGCATGGCCGTCACAACATGCCAATGGCTTTGATTCTATTGGACGTCGATTTTTTTAAACCGTTTAATGATAATTACGGTCATATGGAAGGCGACCGTTGCTTGCAAGCGATTGCGAATCAACTCAAGGCTACTTTTTGTCGCTCTGGGGAATATGTAGGTCGATATGGTGGAGAAGAGTTTGTTGTGTTGCTAGGGTGTACCGACACTCAAACAGCAGAAAGAGAAGCCGAGCGTATACAAGAGGCTATGTATTTTCTCGATTACCCACATGAGTATTCTAGTGTGTCAAATAGAGTGACAGTGTCACAGGGTGTTTTTGTTTTTCAACCGACAGGGAAAGAAGTGCAATCAGACTTGTATGCGACAGTTGATAAAGCACTATATACATCAAAATCTTTGGGAAGAAACACACATACTGTGGTTAATTCTTTTTAAAAACAAAATCTTATGAATATTACTCCTTTTGTTGCGTTGTCACTTTTTGGTGGTTATTTTAAAGCTAACTCAAAGTAAGATAGGCAAAACAGTGCGAACGGAATGTCGCAATCGGGCGTATACCTTATACCTTTGATTAGATAGATGACATCGGGATAGTGGCAACGATGAGTGCAGTTATTATGCTGATGGGGAAGTTCGGTTTTGTTTTAAACCCAGACAAGCTTGTTAACTTTCACGATTGGTTAGGGCCTAACGAAGCTTTATGCAGTTACGTCCGGCCTTTTTCGCTTTGTAAAGTGCTTCGTCCGCTGATTTAATAACGTCCAGAGGAGCTTGCCCATTCCGGCTATCAGCAACTCCGAAACTTGCGGTAACAAAAACCGACTTTCTTTTCGAACTGTTGCTACCACGACGTTTTTGTCCTTGTTTATGGTTCTCAGGGCGAGATTCTTCATCGCGTAATATCATCTCGTATTCTGCAATCGATTTGCGAGCTTCTTCCAAAAAGTTCTTACATTCGTCAGCGTATTTGCCTTTAAAAACGATGGTAAATTCTTCTCCGCCAAATCGATAAACTTTTGCGCCGCCTGGGGTTTTAGTGAGGCGCGAAGCGACCATTTTTAGAACGTCATCACCAGTATCGTGACCGTAGGTGTCGTTAAACTTTTTAAAATGGTCAACATCAAGCATTGCGATCGTGAACTTCTTACCCATGTGTTTTAGATCGAGATCAAGTGCACGTCTGCTCGGAATCAGCGTTAGGCTATCGGTGAAAGCCAGTTGATGGCTAGCGGAAGCGGCATAAATAATGATAAGCAGCCCTGTTAGCGTAAACATGGTGCTTGATATGTACTGCACATCAAAGAAAATGAACGTCGCAGACGCCAATACCATGGCAGAGTAGGTCATCGCATGGATAATTTCATTCTTCTTTAAAACAAGGATTCCAAGAAAACAGACAATACCCACGCAATATAAAACAAGAATGAAAGGCAGTTTAGAGACCGTCGGTACAATAAATAAAATACCGCTTGTCCATTGTTCAAACCCTCCTTCAACGTAATATGCTAGCGTTAGATAAGACCAAAGAGCGAACATTGCTAACATCAAGATGTAAGTCAACATGGCTCTGGAGTCAAAACCATCTTTACTAAACAAAAATACCGTAAGAAACGAGACAGGAAGTAACGTGGCTAAAATGGTTAGCTCAAGTAAAGCGGTACCACTTTGAAGCGGGACTTGTAGGCGGTGCTGTATCACGAAGTAGGCTAGCAACATTGCCAAGCACACCATGGACTCTCTGCCTTGTTTAAATGAATAGCAAAGGAGTAGCGCACAACCTAATAGTATGTACGGCAAGTTTGCGGCAATGCCCCAGTTTGCCTGAGTCATCTGAATAATGCTGTCCATGCCCGAACTCACTATGCCCAGTAGCAAAAAAGGGAATAAGAATCTGAAGCCTGATGAAGTCATTGACGATGAGGACATCTATTACAAACTGCCTGAAAATAGTTGACTATATAATTGGTTAGGTAAATCGTTTTATCAATATGGATATTTATCCGTTATTGAATTTCGAACTTTGAGAACTAGCAAGAATACGTCTATTTGTTCCTTTTCCCAAGTATTTTGGAAGACATTACCGCAAAAAGAGAGAGATTGATTAAATTAAGAGCAATCAATAAGTTGTTATAAACAAGTCGTTGCTATACTCATTTCATAGGAAAAAGGAGATTTACAGATGCAGATAAGCTCAGATGTGCACAACTACATGGAAACATTAGTAGGCCAGGTTCTCAGTTTGCCTGAATTTTTAGAACAGTATGACAACGAACAGTTAGCCGATATTGCTTGCCTTGCGCTTATCCAGCTCAAGCCTGTCTATATCCGTCATGATATTGATTTTTTGTCTTCACTTCCTGAACAAAAATTAAGCCAGTTTAAGCAAAGCGCGGATATAGCGGTGAAAAACGCCGCAGAAATGGTGAAAGAAGACAGGCGTAAGAACCGAGAGTATGATGTGCCTGTAATTTTTTCCCATACTAGTTATGATGATGACAAAGAGTTGGATTGGTATGAAAAACCGATCCTTAACGTTAATATTAAGTAAGAGTCGCTCAGTTGACTAGTGAGCTGACCCAAGGAGGAATCGTGGGATTTTTTTCGCGTTTGTTTGGTGGCAGTGAGAAAACGGTTGAAGCCAAAAATATCGAACCAGTTGAGTATAAAGGTTTCCTTATTTACCCAGAGAGCCTTTCAGAGGGCGGACAATATCGCATCGCTGGTCGAATAGAAAAGCATGACAATGATGAAGTGAAAACACATCGGTTTATTCGCTCCGATTTGCTTGGCTCAGAGCAAGATGCCAATGACCTTATGTTGAAGAAATCTCAAATGTTTATTGATCAAATGGGCGATAAAATCTTCGACTAGCAATTTACTGCAATTTGATTCCAGTCATCTTAAAAAGAGCCATTAGTGTATATGCTAGTGGCTCTTTCTTTTTAACGCTTAAATCTCTGTTAAGTCGGTATTTAATCGTTACCTGGTTAGACCTCAGTCTAGTACGGTGTTGCGTTGTTATTTTTCGTGCACAGAGCGACAATCATTCATTACTTAGCGTTATATGTAATGAAATTTAGTATTTAAATTACAAAACACTTGAAGTAATGAGACGCGTTCGATACAAACAGAATAATAACAGGGCTGTTAGTCAAGGTGTTATTGTGCAAATGGGTGTCCCCAAACATCATCTTTCGTTTGCAATTGTCTTGCGTGGTAAACAGATAGAAATAAAAAAGAATTAGAGTAGAGCGACGCTCTGTTTTGGGACTAATTTATTGATATGTATACAAGGAGTATGCGTTTTGCAAATCGGTGTACCTAAAGAGATACTCGCGGGTGAATCGCGAGTGGCTGCATCGCCGAAGTCGGTTGAGCAGTTAATAAAATTGGGATTCGATGTCGCGATTGAATCCCAAGCGGGGGTGCTAGCGAGTTTCGATGATGCCGCTTATGAAGCAGCTGGTGCGAAAATCGTTTCTAGTGAAGAAGTTTGGGCATCTGGCCTTATTTTAAAAGTTAATGCGCCCATTGTGGATGATGAGCAAGGCATTGACGAAATTGCGTTACTGCAAGATGGAGCAACACTGGTTAGCTTTATTTGGCCGGCTCAAAATGCTGAGTTGATGGAACAACTTTCAAGTAAGAACATTAACGTTCTTGCCATGGATTCCGTTCCTCGTATCTCACGTGCACAAGCCTTAGACGCGCTATCTTCGATGGCTAATATCGCTGGTTATCGTGCAGTGGTTGAGGCAGCTCATGAGTTTGGTCGTTTCTTTACAGGTCAAATTACGGCTGCCGGTAAAGTACCTCCAGCGAAAGTATTGGTTGCGGGTGCTGGCGTCGCTGGCTTGGCGGCTATCGGTGCTGCAGGTAGCTTAGGTGCCATTGTCCGTGCGTTTGACGTCCGCCCAGAAGTAAAAGAGCAAGTTGAATCGATGGGCGCTGAGTTCCTGACCGTTGACTTTCAAGAAGAGTCAGGCTCTGGGGATGGCTACGCAAAAGAAATGTCTGATGACTTCAACAAAAAAGCGGCAGAGTTATACGCAGAGCAAGCTAAAGATGTTGACATCATTATTACGACCGCGCTCATCCCTGGTAAACCTGCGCCGAAGTTGATCACCAAAGAAATGGTCGACAGCATGAAAGCGGGCAGTGTAATTGTCGACTTGGCAGCTGCTAATGGCGGTAACTGTGAATATACAGTGAAAGACCAAGTTATCATGACGGATAACGGCGTAAAAATTGTTGGTTACACTGACATGGTTGGTCGTTTGCCAACACAATCTTCTCAGCTTTACGCGACAAACCTTGTCAACCTTCTAAAACTGCTTTGTAAAGAGAAAGATGGCAACATCAATATTGATTTTGAAGATGTTGTTATCCGTGGCGTTACCGTGGTGAAAGCAGGTGAAGTTACTTGGCCAGCGCCACCAATTCAGGTTTCAGCTCAGCCGCAAGTGAAACAAGAACAGCCTGTAAAGCCAGAGCCTAAAGTAGAAGAACCTACGTCTCCAACGAAGAAAATTATTGGTGTGGCAGCGGCTGTTGGAGCCTTTGCATGGGTAGCATCGGTTGCTCCGGCAGCGTTTCTTTCTCACTTTACTGTATTTGTTCTAGCGTGTGTTGTCGGATACTACGTAGTATGGAATGTTACCCATGCACTTCATACTCCACTAATGTCAGTAACGAATGCTATCTCTGGCATTATTGTCGTTGGTGCATTACTGCAAATTGGACAAGGTAATGGCGTCGTTTCATTCCTATCTTTTATTGCCGTATTGATCGCGAGTATCAATATCTTCGGTGGTTTCACCGTCACCAAGCGTATGCTTGAAATGTTCCGCAAAGATAAATAGGAGTCACAATGTCTGCAGGATTAGTACAAGCAGCTTACATTGTTGCTGCATTATTTTTCATCATGAGTTTGGCGGGGCTTTCAAAGCAAGAGTCTGCTCGTAATGGTAACTACTACGGTATCGCTGGTATGACGATCGCGCTAATAGCGACGATCTTTAGCCCAGATGCGCAAGGTTTTGGTTGGATCATTATCGCGATGGCGATAGGTGGTGCGATCGGTATTTTCTATGCGAAGAAAGTAGAAATGACCGAGATGCCAGAACTGGTTGCGATTCTACACAGTTTTGTAGGTTTAGCTGCGGTTTTAGTTGGCTACAACAGCTACCTAGATGCGCCAGAAGCAGCAACACATGCTGAGCATGTTATCCACCTTGTAGAAGTATTCTTGGGTGTGTTCATCGGTGCCGTAACTTTCACCGGTTCAATTGTCGCATTTGGTAAGCTGCGTGGTGTGATTTCTTCGTCGCCACTTAATCTGCCTCATAAGCACAAAATGAACCTCGCAGCGGTTGTTATTTCTACGCTTCTTATGATCTACTTCGTAAAAGCAGATGGCAGCATGTTCGCTCTTATTGTGATGACTTTGATCGCGTTCGCATTCGGCTACCATTTAGTCGCTTCAATCGGTGGTGCAGATATGCCAGTTGTTGTCTCTATGTTGAACTCATACTCAGGTTGGGCAGCAGCGGCAGCAGGTTTCATGCTAGCAAATGATCTATTGATTGTAACAGGTGCTTTGGTAGGTTCATCAGGTGCGATTCTTTCTTACATCATGTGTAAAGCAATGAACCGTTCGTTTATCAGTGTTATTGCCGGTGGTTTTGGTCAAGAGATAGTGATTTCAGGTGACGAAGAGCAGGGCGAATATCGTGAAACAACGGCTGAAGAAGTTGCAGAGATGTTGAAGAACTCAAAATCAGTAATCATCACTCCAGGATATGGCATGGCAGTAGCTCAGGCACAATACCCTGTTCATGAAATTACTGATGTACTTCGTTCACAAGGTATTGAAGTTCGCTTTGGGATTCACCCAGTAGCGGGTCGTCTACCGGGGCATATGAATGTGTTACTCGCTGAAGCAAAAGTACCGTATGATATCGTTCTTGAAATGGATGAAATCAATGATGACTTTGCAGAAACCGATACCGTATTGGTTATCGGTGCTAACGATACGGTCAACCCAGCCGCACTGGAAGATCCGAACAGCCCAATCGCTGGTATGCCCGTATTGGAGGTATGGAACGCGAAAAACGTAGTGGTATTCAAGCGCTCAATGAATACTGGTTACGCAGGAGTACAGAACCCACTGTTCTTCAAAGAAAATACATCAATGCTATTTGGTGATGCGAAAGAAAGTGTTGAGTCTATTTTTAAAGCACTTTAACCATTCTTGATTTAAAACTATACAGGGTCAGCAATCGCTGGCCCTTTTTTGTTCCGTTTCAATGTTATAGTAATGCAAATCCTTCTGTTAGCAGATGTCAATTGCTTGTAGATTGATGTATAGTTTTGGCTAATGTAACAAGTGACGGTAACAGTTTGATTAAAAAGTTTTTGCTCGGTTTTGCAACTGTATTGCCGCTTTTTTCGGCACCTGCATTTTCCGATTCACTACCAGAAAGAATAGATACGTTTACAGAGCTATTTAACTATGAAGTAGCTCTTAAGTCGTACGATATTCGTATTCTGCAATCAAATTATCCTACCAAGTTACTTGCGCCAGATTCGCTTCTGCCGCAAACGTCTGACTATCCGTTAAAAGATATCCAACAGCTTTACAGCTTGGCGAATACTTGTCGTGGCAAATTACCATTAAGTCCTTTAATTACTGAGCCTTTAGTATTTACAAGGGCGATTTGTAAAGGGACGCAGCTGACACCTCGTTGGTTCTCGCGTAGTGGTCTCATTCACCCTGGTGGTGGGACGTATGCGGCACGTTATGTGGATAAGTATCCAGAACTCAAACCCAAACTATCTCAGTACATGCATATAAAAGAGCGTGATAACGAGGAAGGGGATGAGTTGCTAGAAAGCTTGAAAAACATGGATGACGACGCCATTAATGCTTTGATTGCAGGCGCGAGCATGTTTATTGAAGGTAACGAACTTTGGTTAAGACGTGGTGACCGTTACTTTGTTTTCGAGAAAGATATCTGGCAAGAGAACGTAGCGAATGCGGGTCTGTCATACGCTCTAGCGTCTCAAAGCAAAAGTTGCTTTGTTAAACGAGGTAATATTTGTTGGGATGTAGAAGATCACTCGCAAGTTTTGCGGATCAGTATGATCATACTGGTAATCGCCAATATTCTTTTGGTGATTGGTTGGGCGGTGTACCGTTGGAATAGCAAGCGAGAAGAACTACGTAGTAGAATGCTCGTGTTGCAAATTTTAACGCATGAGCTCAGAACACCGATTGCATCTCTGTCACTAACGGTTGAGGGCTTTCGTCGAGAGTTCGAGCATTTGCCTGAAAGTGTGTATGACGAATTCCGCAGATTGTGTGAAGATACGCGCCGCCTGCGTCAATTGGCAGAAGCGAGTAAAGATTATTTGCAATCTGATAACCAAATGCTTGCAACAGACTGGGTACCATCCGTTGCAGATTGGTTAGAATTTAAGATCGAAGAAGAATTTGATAGTGCCGTGCTTTTTAACATCAATGAAGATGTGGCTGCTAAAGTTAATGTGTACTGGTTAGGAACTTGTATCGATAACTTGCTTCGTAATGCGCTTAAGTACGGTGTCGCACCGGTTGAATTGGATGTCTCAACTAGTGAAGAAAAAATAGTATTCCAAGTCCGAGATGCAGGAGGCCTAACGGCTAAAGATTGGGCAAATTTGAAGAAACCGTTCGTAAGTAAGAGCGGGTTAGGACTTGGATTAACAATCGTTGAATCTATGGTAGGCCGCATGGGCGGAAAAATGTCCTTAATGGGACCACCTACAACTTTTATATTGGAGATACCTTGTGAAACAGACACTGCTTCTCGTTGAGGACGATAAAAACTTGGCTGACGGCCTGTTAGTAAGCCTGGAACAAGCAGGATATGAGTGTTTACATGTGGAGCGTATTGCAGACGTAGAGCCACAATGGAAAAAAGCTGACTTGGTAATTCTCGATCGCCAACTCCCAGATGGTGACTCTGTACAATGTCTCCCAGAATGGAAACAGATTAAAGACGTACCAGTTATCTTGTTAACGGCACTTGTTACCGTAAAAGATAAAGTTGCAGGCCTTGATTCCGGCGCGAACGACTACTTAACAAAGCCTTTTGCTGAAGCGGAGCTTTTTGCGAGAATCCGTGCACAGCTACGAGCACCGGATTCAGCAGAACAAAGCAACGCTGATAAAGTGATTACAAAAGACTTAGAGATTGACCGCTCGACTCGTGAAGTGACTTATAAAGACGAGCTAATTACGCTTACTCGAACAGAGTTTGATTTGCTGCTATTTTTGGCGTCAAACTTAGGTCGCGTGTTTACTCGTGATGAGCTACTTGACCACGTTTGGGGTTACAATCACTTCCCGACAACACGTACGGTTGATACACATGTACTACAGCTTCGTCAAAAACTGCCAGGACTGGAAATTGAAACACTTCGTGGTGTTGGCTACAAGATGAAAGCATAAGTCGTAATGAAAATACTACTCCCTGTAGTTCTCTCATTAGCGTTAGTGAAACCAGTCCATGCAATGGACTGGTTTCAAACTAACACGCCTTTAACACAGGCACATCAACACTTACTTGAAGATGATCTTGCGGGTATGTTCAACTCTCTTGTTGAACTCTGGCAAACGGAACCAAGTAAAGATTTGACTCCTCACCTTAATGATCTTCTTGGTCAGTCACTATCTAAAAACTGTGGCAAGGCTCTCACTGGTGTAACGCTGCCTGATTGGATAAGTGGTGTGAACGTTATTCGTCAGACTATTCAAAGCCCTGGGCGAGATACATTTAGATTGGTAATCAAGCTAAGAGCTACAACTGACATCGAAAATATTTCATTTAATCGATGGGTGGATGATTCTATATCCGCGGACAGTTCATTCAGCTATGAACAACAGCCGAGCGGGACAGAACTTGCCAACGAGCGTAGCTACTCGAAACGCTATAACTTAACAGGTAAACTTGAAGCTGGTTTATATCACTTAACCGTTGTTTCTACTGATAAACAAGAGTATCGAACTTGGGTAATACTTGGAGATTCAAACTCTTCTCAATATGTTCGTTGGACATCTAAAGAGAATTGGAAAGTAGAAAAGAGCGCACTTCGTAATCCCCATTGTCCATTACCGCAACTTGAAGTCGGTTTGTATGACTACATTGATGGCCAGTACGAGCAAATGTGGAAAAAGACTTACGAGTCTAACTATCCAAATTCATTGGAGCTAGCGGGTGTCCCAAACGATAGATACGTATTGGCGGTAAGTATCAATAGTCGCCGTTGGCAGGGCGATATAATTGTTGAGCAGGCTCAAACTATTAGCCGAACCTATGATCTTTCCCAGGAAGAATAGTTAAAGAAATACTACTTGTGCCGATAAAGGTTCAGGACGAACTAAAATCACAAGTGTAGTATGAAAAACAAATATAAAATTCTTGCCACTTCTGTTGCTACTATTCTTTTCGCTAATGCTGCCTCTGCTGCTACTTATGCGATAGAGGCTCGTAGTGATGCAATGGGTGGCGTTGGTACCGTATCAGCAACTTATCTAACTGCGCCTTTTTTCAACCCCGCTCTTACTGCGATTTATCGCCGAAATGACGATGCAGGCATGATCGTGCCAAGTTTTGGTGGCAGCTACGATGATCAATATGATCTAGTTGATGAGATCGAACGCATCAGCAAATTGACAGACGTCGATGAAATCAAAAAATCGATGGATGCTATCGATGGGAAAAAGACAGACTTTGATCTTGGTGGTGTCGTTGCCATTGGTATTCCCAACAAATTCTTATCTGCAACTGCATACGGTAAGCTATACACTGAATCATTCGTACAACCAAATGTTGATACCTTAGGTACTAATCCATTAGATGATAGCTATGTACAAGGTGTTTCTATTGGCGTGGCTGAAGCTGGCATTTCACTTGCTAAATACACTAATTTCATGAACCAACACCTTTCTTTTGGTGTTACTCCTAAACTTCAGCGTATATACACATACTCATACGCCACGAGTTTTCAGAATTTTGATACTAAAGACTTACGTGAAAATGAGACCGCGGAAACGATGTTTAACTTAGACGCAGGCGCACTTTGGTTCTTTGGCCCATATCGTCTCGGTATTTCAGCGAAAAATTTGATCGGAAGAGACGTTAAAACAAAATCATTCCAGTATGGCAGCGATACGATAAAATCATACGAATATAGCATGCGTCCTGTATACACTGTTGGGGCTGGGATTGTTGCCGATTACTTTACGATGAGTGTTGACTACGATCTCAACGAAGAAAAACGTTTTTCATCCTTTGATGATAATACGCAAATGATTCGAGCTGGTATTGAATTTGATATTTTGCGTCAAATGGCATTACGAGCAGGGTATATGAAGAACTTAGCTCGAAGTAATGACGAAGGAACCATTACTGCTGGTATCGGGTTGTCTCCACTTAAGTTGTTCGAATTGGATATCGCAGCTCAGTACACAAACGAGAACGCTATGGGGGCATCCATTAATTTCCTTGCTACCTATTAATTGAATCGTTATAGTCAGCTCCTCAAAATGAGGAGCTTTTTATGTTTGACGATTTACCCCCTCTATCTCACCAAGAGCAACAACAAGCTGTAGAGAGAATTCAAGAATTGATGGCGAAGGGCACAAGTACTGCAGAAGCTATCAAAATTGTTGCCGAACGGATTCGATCTGAGTACGCAGAAAAACAACAGCAACAAAACTAATCAATTCATGGACAGGGCATACGCCCTGTTTTTTTGCCTTTCTATTTTCTATTCCTTTACATTCCCAAACACCACCCTGGTTACGCTGTAACTCAAATTTACTATACCTATATGATTTTAATCTTGTTCAATTGCCTTTAAGACTAAATAGCGAGTTAGTAAAATTTTACCCGATCGTGTTAACCTTAGTTTGCGTAGCACAGGCAATTAGGCATTTCTTAATGAACTCATAAATTAAACTCCATATTATCAATTATTTACCTCGGACTTTTAATCTGCCAACCATATTGGTCTTGATTGATCTTGTAATTTAATTACAAAGCGCAAAAGGACTTCGTTCTCAGGCAGAGGATTGTGCTGAAAAAATAAAAAAGATACACCGTAACTTATAGCGGTAATTAAACTAGAGTTATTAAATAAGCGATATAAGAACAGTAAGCACTCGCAGACATATGTGATAGATGAATCGAAGTTCATCTTATTGAGCTGCTTTTTTTAGCCGAAATACGTCTCCTGGATTTGAGCGGAGCGTTACATATTGAGCATGCTTAATCTAAAGTAGTTTTACTAAACTAGGCGACGTAGAAGTGGGTAATATGAAACCTCAAGAGTAGTAGAAATCAAGAGTAGTAACGCGTGTTACAACGTAATGTTTTCTGGCATCCTTCCTGTTAAATAGTCCGATAATTAGAGAAGAAATTGGAAAAACATCGTTGATCTTTGGATGAGAGGAAGCAACAAGGTTGCAATGAAAACTATTTGCCTGTTTTACACTAAACTCCTTTAACTATCATGTAGCAGTAGTTTTGATGTTGTGTTCGCTCTATGTGGACTAGACTTAATATGAGAACAAAAACTAACCTAGGGAGGAATGATGGGTTATAAGCACGTTTTGGTTGCTGTCGACTTATCTCAATCTAGCCAAGCCGTTATCGAAAAAGCAATAATGCAAGCAGATAACTCAAGCAGCAAACTCTCATTTGTTTACGTAGATGTTGATCGCATAGTCATGGAAGCGAAGGAAGAGCAAGAATTGGAAAGAAGGCTGCAAGAGCTCGCTGATAAATGCTTATACCCAGTAAACGAGACCATGGTAGTAATAGGCGATCTTCATATAAAACTATCGGGAATCGTCAAAAAAGAGGGGATAGATTTAGTTGTCTGTGGTCATCATCACAACTTATTGAGTCGCTTTTTTTCATCGATACCAAAGGTTGTGAACGAAGTTGAAGCTGATTTATTAATCGTCTATTTAGACGAGTGATCGACAACTCTTGTTCGCACTCATCATTTTTTGTCACTAAAAAGCCGAACTTTTATGTTCGGCTTGTTGTATCGGTGATAATAAAAGTTTTTAGCCAGGAATGATTGATGCCTCATGAGATAAAACAGATGCAGACTCCGCGTTTGACTGCAGATCAAAATGTACGTTAACTTGCACGCCTTCTCGCTCAAAAGTGACATCATCAAAATCGGTCATAGCGATTTTGAATCCATTTCTAGCAAAAAAGCCAGTCACCATAGTTCGCTGCTTAATTTCTAATGCAGACGCGAGTAGCTTATCCATGGCATTCTCCTTGGTTATTGTGGGGATATGGGTAGAAGATACACATAGATTGGTATGAAATCAATTTAATATAAAGTTGCCTTTGATGAAAATTTTAATGTAAGTCAATCTATCGTTTACCCCACGTGATTTATTCCACGCAAAACCTTGATAACAAGACGGCAGAGCATCTCACATTGTGATAGCAAGCATAAAGATGGGGGTGTTAATAAATACCTCTGAAACAATATGTTACAAAGATTAGCGTTAGGCCTAGTTGAGTAGACAACGCAAAATTCTAAATCTGAACAACCGCCCTAAAATGACTCACTCTTCAATACTTGTGATAACTCAGACCTAATAAAAGTAGATATCTCAGCTAGCTTTCTTGGCAAAGGGTTTTGATAAGGGTAGGCAATATACATGGAACGTTCTATATCAAAAGTTTGCGATATTCGGATGTTTTTGTCTATATAGTTACTTTTAACAAGATAGTTTGGAATGACACCAACCCCAACTCCCTCAGAAACAAAGTTTATTAAAATAGAGGTGTTATCAACTTCGATAACATCAGTATATTGATTTTTAATTGATTCCTTATTCGAATGATGTTTGTAGATTAATAGTGTTTTGTTGTTAGCATTACTTACCCTAGATATCAAAACATCACTATAATCACCAATTTTATGTGCAATAAGAGTGTCATCAATAACATTATTAAGCCTAATCGCTAAATCTACATTGCTTTCTAATAAATTTTCTACATTGTTACTTGACGATATTTCAAAATCAACTTTTGGATATCGTTCTTGTAAGTCTTTAAGAACAGAACCAAAAATAGAAGAGGCTATAGAGTTGGGCATTGTGATTTTAAACTTTCCATCAATGCATTCACTCAACGAGCTAGCCCTGTAATTTAACTCGTGCAAACTCTCTAACGTCTTGATAGCAAGCTCTCTAATGCTTTCGCCATGATCAGTTAAAACGAGTTTCCTTGTTGTCCTGTGGACGAGTGTTACACCAAGTTGTTTTTCTAATGCTGCTAGCTGCCTGCTGACTTGAGCTTTAGACTTTCCAAGTTCTTTTGATGCCTCTGTAAGAGAGAGGTGTTTACAAATGGCTGCAAAGCAGATCAGCTCATTGTTCATCAATTCCATGATTGTTACCTTTTTGCAACTCTGAGTCACGTTGTCTTTTAACTGGTGGGAAAGTATAACTTGCATCATCGGAGGGGGACAATGATATTTAAAAGCCGCCATGAAATAATGGCAGACTACTATCTTAATAAAACCATATTGGATATTAAGTTAAACCGATATCCTGAAGGGTTTAACTCAATCGGATTAAATATAGAAGAGGATATTTAAATATGAAGACTGCAATACAAAATTCGAAAAGATCTGTTTATCAGAAAGATACATTGTATAGAATAATAAATAATATTAGTACTTTGTATACCAAATCACTAGTAAAATTATTTGGTGAAGAGTTGAGAATCCATCATTGCAAACATAAGATTAATGTAAGAACCACTAACGAGTTGAGTGAACATATGAAGAAAGATCTAGGTATAGATTGAAAAGTAGAGAGTTTACATCTAATAGATTCCTTGTTCCTATAAAGATAATCTAGTACTTACACGTTTGGGTTAAGCAAATGCGTGTCCATGTTGTCTCATATTGAATGAGCAAGATGCAAAACCAACGTGCATGGTGTCGGACGTAACCAAAGATACAGAAGTGGTCGCTGTGGTGGAATCGAAGTTCATGGCCCATACAAGACAGCTGATGAAGCTTGCAAAGCAGCAACAGCCAAATACGGTGTAACTAAACTGACTTCACCAATGCTAATCTTCTAACCCTTAAGTGCGCATTATGGGTTTGAATTATGTTGAGCGGTTTGCTGAAAGCCTAGAGTGAACAAAGGGTGGGCGGTGCGACTTGACCAAATCCGGCTTGCCGTGATGGCTAGGAGAGAGAATCGCTTTGAAGGGATAGCCCGTAATATAATTTGCATAATACGCATAATGTGCAAAATATGGTTTGCGGTTTCTATGAAAATTGCAAAGAGAATTTTCAAAATAACTTTACAAATTTTTTCTGAATATAGTATTGTTAACGACAGGACGTTTAGTCCTAATGTTGTTTGATGTGAAAGCTGCAACTTCCACATCAAACTGTAGTTACCAACTGATTATGATAGTTGGATGACAAGCTCAAGAACTACGCGAAGTAGCTTTATGAGCTCAAGGATGATGAGTAAAACCATCAGTACCCCCTTGAATACTTTTTGTATGATGTCGAGTAATGAGAGGCCTAATTCACGTCACTCTACATCAGATTGAAAGAACGCCGCTTTAGTGCGGCTTTTTTCGTTCTTGTTTCATAAGAACTGCACCGATAATTACACGCTTTTAAAATCTTTGCAAATTTGACGACTCGGTGATCTATTGGTCTAAGACCAAAGCTCGATTTTCACTGCTATAAGCTTGCTTGTAGAGTGGAAATGAGTAGCCAAGCGCCCACCACTTTTAAGTTATCGTACGAGTAAGTTCGCGCGGCAGTTTGCTGTTATCTATAGGGTATTTTAATTCCTTGTCTCACACTGTAAGACAACATTTAATAGGGTACTCTTGTGCGGATTTCGCATTTTTGGCAGGCGCAACTGTGGGGTGAGACATGCGAAGCCTGAGCAGGCGCACCACAAAGTGCGCCGTTGAAAGGTTCGGGTTCTGTTACACCCGAACTAAGTCCGGAATACCGGATTATCACAGAACATTAAATACCTCATGATCTTCATAACCTTCGATCTCTCCCATTCTCAGGCTATGAATGAAGGCCTTATGATCCGAAATCTGTTCCCAAGCTCTGAGCGCAATCAACTCAGTGTTAGGCCTGATCTTAGCGATGTTAAGAATAAAGCTGTCCAAACTCATCTTCTCTTTTAACTCACCGTTACAAATCTCATCGGCAGTAATGTCTAGAACCTTTGCTAGTTTACTTATCTGAGATGCCTTAGGCTCGGTCGCATTATTTTCCCATTTTAGGTAAGTCTGCTTGGTCACTCCGACCAAGTTCGCGACCTCTGGCTGGGATAAGTTCTTTAGTGCTCTAGCTTCTTTTAGTACAGAACCAATCATCAATAATCTCCAAAAGGTACGTATACCTTTAACTATACACCTAGTTTTTTATACCATAACCTTGAGGTAACGATAAATTACCTGTATGGTAAGTAAATATGTACCATTAAGGCTATTGACAGGGTTTTGGCTTGTTCTTCATCGACCGCTTATTCATACAACAAGACTACCACGAAGGAGGTTTACCTCTCGTGGGGCGTCATGTTATCGAGCGAGTAGATTTAGAAACAGGAGAGTCATTACCACCATCTGTGAATCAGAAGATCTTAGAGGGGTCACATAGTACTAAGTTAACCATCCGCTGCGATGGCTATCGGGTAAGAGTTGAAGGAAATCCGTCTCGCTGGCAAAGACAAGATAACCTCTTTGGACTAGAAACGATCGATGAATGTGTAGAGATATACAACCATGTTCTAGCCAAATATGACTTACCTCCGTTCACTAAAAACACCCGTCTGAAACACCGTCAAACTCCTGATGGAAAAGGATCATCTCTCGTTGGTAATGGTGCTGAAATCACAAGCATCGACTGGACTCAAAATCTGGCAGTAGGCAAGGGCAGTGAACAGTCATTTATCAGGGGCATGTCTTCGATGAACCTTGGTCGAGCACTACAACCGAAACTTTATCCCGATGGTTACAGCTGCTACTGGGGAGAAGGTTCTGAATGGTTACTTATCAAACTCTATACAAAAGCTGTTGAGCTACAGCGCCATAGAAAGAAAGCTCACAACGTAGATGAAGACACGCAACGTTACATAGACAAACTAATCACTTATTGCGAGAACAATGGAGTTGTTCGCTTAGAGTACAGCTTAAGGCAGAAGTTATTGAAAAGACATAACTTACAGTTTTATGGGCTGACTGAGGAACAAGACTTCTTCACGCACATTAAGCACTTCGAGGAAGCTATGGATACGATCACAATCTCACATGATGAGCATCTAAGTGTTGCTCAACAGCTTCTCCAATCAGGAGCAGTCGATACAGTCAGAAAAGCTAATACTACAATGAATTACTTTACTCTCTGGCAAAACGGCGTCGACTTACGCAGTACTTTAAATCGTTCTCAGTTCTACGAACACAAGGCTCGCTTGAAAAAAATCGGCATCGATGTGGGGCAACAGTTCGATGTAACACGTATGTGCCCGACACTGAGACGTTCAAAAGTAATAGATGTTCAATCACTAACAGCACCGTCATGGTATCAACTACCAAAACCAGCACAATCAAACATATTACCGTTCAAAACATACGCAGCTTAAGGAAACAACGCATGTTAAAAGTAGAAATCTTCCCAGAACACGAGCAAATAGAAACACGCACAATACCAGGCAAAGAAGACAAACCATCAAGAACTATTTACGAACAAATCGCTTATGCATATCTAGGTGGTAAGTTCCCAGTGGAAATGAAGTTGTCACTTGAAAAAGATGAAAGTCCATACAAAGTAGGTATCTATACAGTTGATAGTTCAAGCTTCATTGTGAACAACTATGGCAAGTTGGAACTTAAAAAGTACGGCATGAAGCTGACTCAAATGGAGGTTGAGCTATGAACTTTACAGACCAAGACTTGAAGGAATCGTTAGGTTGCTTATCTGATATAACCGTGTTCTTAAACACTGGCTCATGTCCAGCAGAGTTAGTATCAGAGCTTCAAGAACGCCAGCTTGAACTGATAAATAAAGTCAGTTGCGGTTCAAAGATCTTGTTAGCTCAGAAAGTTGGAGAGAAATAATGGAATATCCAATCCAGTTGTTCGGTTACTTGAATGAGCAAGATGCAGAACCAACGTGTATGGTGTCGAACGTAACCCAAGATACAGTGCAGGAACTTAATCAGCTACACGGTTTTAAAGTTGATGACTGGTTCTTATCAAGTGGCCGCTGTGGTGAAATCGAAGTTCACGGCCCATACAAGACAGCTGATGAAGCTTGCAAGGCCGCAATAGCCAAATACGGTGTAACTAAGCTATCATCGCCAATGCTAATCTTCTAACTCTAAAGTGCGTATTATGGGTTTGAATTATGTTGAGCGGTTTGCTGAAAGCCTAGAGTGAACAAAGGGTGGGCGGTGCGACTTGACCAAATCCGGCTTGCCGTGATGGCTAGGAGAGAGAATCGCTTTGAAGGGATAGCCCGTAATATAATTTGCATAATACGCATAATGTGCAAAATATGGTTTGCGGTTTCTATGAAAATTGCAAAGAGAATTTTCAAAATAACTTTACAAATTTTTTCTGAATATAGTATTGTTAACGACAGGACGTTTAGTCCTAATGTTGTTTGATGTGAAAGCTGCAACTTCCACATCAAACTGTAGTTACCAACTGATTATGATAGTTGGATGACAAGCTCAAGAACTACGCGAAGTAGCTTTATGAGCTCAAGGATGATGAGTAAAACCATCAGTACCCCCTTGAATACTTTTTGTATGATGTCGAGTAATGAGAGGCCTAATTCACGTCACTCTACATCAGATTGAAAGAACGCCGCTTTAGTGCGGCTTTTTTCGTTCTTGTTTCATAAGAACTGCACCGATAATTACACGCTTTTAAAATCTTTGCAAATTTGACGACTCGGTGATCTATTGGTCTAAGACCAAAGCTCGATTTTCACTGCTATAAGCTTGCTTGTAGAGTGGAAATGAGTAGCCAAGCGCCCACCACTTTTAAGTTATCGTACGAGTAAGTTCGCGCGGCAGTTTGCTGTTATCTATAGGGTATTTTAATTCCTTGTCTCACACTGTAAGACAACATTTAATAGGGTACTCTTGTGCGGATTTCGCATTTTTGGCAGGCGCAACTGTGGGGTGAGACATGCGAAGCCTGAGCAGGCGCACCACAAAGTGCGCCGTTGAAAGGTTCGGGTTCTGTTACACCCGAACTAAGTCCGGAATACCGGATTATCACAGAACATTAAATACCTCATGATCTTCATAACCTTCGATCTCTCCCATTCTCAGGCTATGAATGAAGGCCTTATGATCCGAAATCTGTTCCCAAGCTCTGAGCGCAATCAACTCAGTGTTAGGCCTGATCTTAGCGATGTTAAGAATAAAGCTGTCCAAACTCATCTTCTCTTTTAACTCACCGTTACAAATCTCATCGGCAGTAATGTCTAGAACCTTTGCTAGTTTACTTATCTGAGATGCCTTAGGCTCGGTCGCATTATTTTCCCATTTTAGGTAAGTCTGCTTGGTCACTCCGACCAAGTTCGCGACCTCTGGCTGGGATAAGTTCTTTAGTGCTCTAGCTTCTTTTAGTACAGAACCAATCATCAATAATCTCCAAAAGGTACGTATACCTTTAACTATACACCTAGTTTTTTATACCATAACCTTGAGGTAACGATAAATTACCTGTATGGTAAGTAAATATGTACCATTAAGGCTATTGACAGGGTTTTGGCTTGTTCTTCATCGACCGCTTATTCATACAACAAGACTACCACGAAGGAGGTTTACCTCTCGTGGGGCGTCATGTTATCGAGCGAGTAGATTTAGAAACAGGAGAGTCATTACCACCATCTGTGAATCAGAAGATCTTAGAGGGGTCACATAGTACTAAGTTAACCATCCGCTGCGATGGCTATCGGGTAAGAGTTGAAGGAAATCCGTCTCGCTGGCAAAGACAAGATAACCTCTTTGGACTAGAAACGATCGATGAATGTGTAGAGATATACAACCATGTTCTAGCCAAATATGACTTACCTCCGTTCACTAAAAACACCCGTCTGAAACACCGTCAAACTCCTGATGGAAAAGGATCATCTCTCGTTGGTAATGGTGCTGAAATCACAAGCATCGACTGGACTCAAAATCTGGCAGTAGGCAAGGGCAGTGAACAGTCATTTATCAGGGGCATGTCTTCGATGAACCTTGGTCGAGCACTACAACCGAAACTTTATCCCGATGGTTACAGCTGCTACTGGGGAGAAGGTTCTGAATGGTTACTTATCAAACTCTATACAAAAGCTGTTGAGCTACAGCGCCATAGAAAGAAAGCTCACAACGTAGATGAAGACACGCAACGTTACATAGACAAACTAATCACTTATTGCGAGAACAATGGAGTTGTTCGCTTAGAGTACAGCTTAAGGCAGAAGTTATTGAAAAGACATAACTTACAGTTTTATGGGCTGACTGAGGAACAAGACTTCTTCACGCACATTAAGCACTTCGAGGAAGCTATGGATACGATCACAATCTCACATGATGAGCATCTAAGTGTTGCTCAACAGCTTCTCCAATCAGGAGCAGTCGATACAGTCAGAAAAGCTAATACTACAATGAATTACTTTACTCTCTGGCAAAACGGCGTCGACTTACGCAGTACTTTAAATCGTTCTCAGTTCTACGAACACAAGGCTCGCTTGAAAAAAATCGGCATCGATGTGGGGCAACAGTTCGATGTAACACGTATGTGCCCGACACTGAGACGTTCAAAAGTAATAGATGTTCAATCACTAACAGCACCGTCATGGTATCAACTACCAAAACCAGCACAATCAAACATATTACCGTTCAAAACATACGCAGCTTAAGGAAACAACGCATGTTAAAAGTAGAAATCTTCCCAGAACACGAGCAAATAGAAACACGCACAATACCAGGCAAAGAAGACAAACCATCAAGAACTATTTACGAACAAATCGCTTATGCATATCTAGGTGGTAAGTTCCCAGTGGAAATGAAGTTGTCACTTGAAAAAGATGAAAGTCCATACAAAGTAGGTATCTATACAGTTGATAGTTCAAGCTTCATTGTGAACAACTATGGCAAGTTGGAACTTAAAAAGTACGGCATGAAGCTGACTCAAATGGAGGTTGAGCTATGAACTTTACAGACCAAGACTTGAAGGAATCGTTAGGTTGCTTATCTGATATAACCGTGTTCTTAAACACTGGCTCATGTCCAGCAGAGTTAGTATCAGAGCTTCAAGAACGCCAGCTTGAACTGATAAATAAAGTCAGTTGCGGTTCAAAGATCTTGTTAGCTCAGAAAGTTGGAGAGAAATAATGGAATATCCAATCCAGTTGTTCGGTTACTTGAATGAGCAAGATGCAGAACCAACGTGTATGGTGTCGAACGTAACCCAAGATACAGTGCAGGAACTTAATCAGCTACACGGTTTTAAAGTTGATGACTGGTTCTTATCAAGTGGCCGCTGTGGTGAAATCGAAGTTCACGGCCCATACAAGACAGCTGATGAAGCTTGCAAGGCCGCAATAGCCAAATACGGTGTAACTAAGCTATCATCGCCAATGCTAATCTTCTAACTCTAAAGTGCGTATTATGTATATTATGTTAAATCACATATAGCCGTACGCTAAATGTTGTCTGAGTATGCTCCTGTTCCCCTGCAGATTTTAAATTTAAGGGCCTTACGGTGAGCATTAAACATAATGGTTATTTACCATAAAATAGCTAATATCGATCTATCAATCTACGATTGCTTGCTCTTCAATTAGCAACTTATAAAAAATGGCGTCTATTTCTTTAGACGCCATTTTTGTTTACTGGAAATATTAAATTAGCCACCGGCTAATTTGACTGTCATGCCTTTCTTTTCAAGATGTGCCTTGATCTTGTCTCTAGCATCACCTTGAATCTCGATATTGCCATCTTTTACAGAGCCACCACAGCCACAGACTTTTTTGAGTTCTGCCGCTAATAACTTTAAAGGTGCATCATCCAAGTCTAAACCTGTAACAATGCATACGCCTTTACCTTTACGGCCTTTCGTTTGGCGCTGAATCCGAACAACACCATCGCCTTTAGGGCGAGATACTTTTTCTTCTTCCGGTTTAATTCGACCGGTTTCTGTTGAATATACCAGAGTCATTCTATTGTTTCTTTTGTTGTTGAGCTTGCATCGCTTTTTGCTTTGCAACCAAATAAGCTTCGATATGGCGTTGAATAGCGGCTTTACTGCCCTTAATCAGTTTACCATTAAACATACAGTACCAAGAGTTAGGTTGGCCTGTATCATTTTGAATAGTATAGCCGTTAAAGACCTCTGATTTTGCAACACCTGTTTGCTGCACTCTCTGTCCGAGTGAAGCAAACTCTTTGGGATCAATAATCGATGCGGTGTCACACCACCAATCAATGCTTTTCTTTACCGCCGTCAAACTTCCCTGTAAGACGTGGTTCTTGATTTTAACCTTCCAAACACTGCCATCTGATCCGACTGACTGCAGGTTAAAACCTCTATAATTTGAAATCGCCATACCACTGAGTCATCTGTTTAATGCGTTGATATAATCATAATTGCTACTGAGCAATATTCAAATACGGCTTGAATAAACCTTGCTCTAGAAAACAACTTGTATCATAAAACGCGTCTCGATAACGTTAATCACTTTGCACTGTTTATACAATCTTCCAAGAACTCATGAAATTTGTGCCCGTTGTTTTGAAGCATTTTAGGGAACATTGAGATCGGAGTCATTCCTGGAAATGTGTTTACTTCGTTTAAGTAAATCTCATCATCTTCCGTTAGGAAAAAGTCGATACGAGATAAATGACGAAGATTCATTTGTTTAAATACCGTCTCTGACGCGTGTTGGATGGAATCTAATTGTATTTGAGTTAGATTCTTCGCCTCAACTTCTGTGAGCGAGTGACTTGAACTGCTGTACTTTTCATCGTACGAGTAAAAAGCACCATCAGGCGCGATGACCTCGCCTGGCTTAGTGATATGTAGTTGGCCATTCATCTCATATGCAGCAACTTCAAGTTCTCGAGGTTTTACTGCTTTCTCAACCAACACTTGGTCAGAAAACCCAAAAGCATCATTTACTGCATTAGAAAGCTTGTCTTTTTCTGTGACACTGTAACAGCCAACGGAAGAGCCTTGGCGAGCGGCTTTAACAAAAACTTTTCCCCACTTTTCAAAGGCTTTATGAGCTTGAACGTGAGCTTCTTCATCGTTTCGCGTTAAGAATAAGTATGGCGTATTGGGTATGCCGATAGCGTCGTACCAAAGCTTAGATGTGATTTTATTGAAACTATTGCTACTCGCTTCTGGCCCGCAGCCAAGATAAGGAATACCTGCGATTTCAAACAGAGATTGAATGTCGCCTGTTTCGCCAGGAAAACCATGTATACAAGGCACGATGAAATCAATGGTTTGATTAGATTCACTTGAGCACAACTGCTTGGTATTGAGATCCAAGTAAACCAACTCACCTTGGTTGGTCATCCAACCTTCGTTTTTTATTTCTACGCGTGTAACGTGAATGTCTTCAATAAGATTTAGTTGTTGTTCGACAAAGTTTGCAGACAATAATGAAATCTCGTGCTCAGAAGAGCCACCGCCGCATAATAAAAGAATATTTTTAATCATGAATCCATCTTTCCGTGACCTACAAAAGATACTATTTATTATGATAAACCTTTGAAGTGTGACGTACAGTAATTTTAATGTGAGGAATGTTGTTCGAATAGGATTTGAGCAAATAAATAAGGGAGCTATTCGCTCCCTTATTTGATGTGTTAATTTAATTTGTTAAGCGTTGGGTAAGCTGAGTTTTTGATTGCATCAATGCTTTTAACAAATGGTCTTAACTGCTGAAATTGAGCTGGCAAAGTCGAAATCGCTTGCTTGGCTTCTGCGCTTGTTGCGTAGTCTCCGTATAAAACTGAGAACCACTTAGTACCGTTTACAACTTTGTAGTTTTCCCAAATTGGCTGACCGTTCTGTGGCAGCTTATTTGCAAACTGATCGACTTTAGCTTGGCTACCCACAGCTGCGACTTGAATGGTATAGCCGAATCGTTGAATGCCAGCTTGCTTTTTACTTGGTGGTACGATCTTAACTGGCTTCGCCTGCTCTTTTGGCGTTAGCTTGACTACTTTCTTTTCTTCAGGCTTTGCCGTCATTTTCACAACAGTTGGTTGTACGTCTTTTTCTACTACAGCGTTTTCAGACGCCATAATTGGTTTAGAGATACGATCTGATTTGTAGTCCTCTCGGTAACTTTCTGAGGTCACATCCGTGATGTAAGTTTCAGATGCACAAGCAGAAAGCAGAACTGACAAGCCGATGATTGCGATTTTTTTCATGAAGTAACAAATGCTCTGGATAAATATTACGATAAATCATGCCGATAGCAGGGCCGTTTATCAAGCATCAAATACAATAATCTGTGATTTTGATGTGATGAATAACACAAACTCCATAAGCATCGTACACATTTTCTGCAATGTCTGGTCTGAAGATGTTTTATCAGTAAATTATTCGTTTATGATTGATATGAAACCGAGAAGCCAACGTGACTTACAAACGGCTAGGAGTCAGCATGAATAAACTACATAAACTCTTTAAACCCAACTCTGTGGCCGTTATTGGGGCATCTCAAAAAGCATTGCGAGCAGGACATGTTGTGATGCGCAACCTTCTACAAAGTGGATTTGGTGGCGCGATTATGCCAGTAACGCCGCGATATAAAGCCGTATCTGGCGTGATCGCTTACACTGATGTAGCTTCCCTGCCCTATACGCCAGATATTGCAATTTTGTGTACGAACGTTTCACGTAACGAGCAATTGCTTAAAGAGCTAGATGAGAGAGGCACACCGTTTGCGATTGTTATCTCTGATGACCCTAAGCCTTTAGATATCTCATCATTGAACATTCGAGTTTTAGGCCCAAACAGCTTAGGTATCATTCTTCCTTGGCACAATTTTAACTGCACGTTTTCCCCTGTCGCAGCTAAACCCGGAAAAATTGCTTTCATCTCACAATCCGCGGCGGTTTGTACCACGGTTTTAGACTGGGCAAATGATAAGAACATTGGTTTTTCTTCGTTCATTTCAATTGGGCGTGGACAGGATATCGATTTTGCAGATTTGCTCGACTATTTGAGTATGGATGGAAACACAGAAGCTATTCTGCTTTATGTTGATAATATCCAAGACGCTCGCCGATTTATGTCTGCTGCGCGAGCCGCTTCACGTAACCGACGTATATTGGTGCTAAAAGCGGGCCGCTCTAAAGAGATGAATACTTTTGAGCAGCAAGACGGAGATACACTTGACGTAATTTACGATTCTGCTATTCGCAGAACTGGTATGTTACGAGTCAGCAATACGCATGAGCTTTTTGCCGCGGTTGAAACACTCACGCATTCTGTGCCACTTCGTGGAGAGCGTTTAGCGATCATCACCAATGGCGGCGGCCCTGCTGTTATGTCCGTTGATACTTTGATTGAACGTGGTGGCCAACTCGCAACGCTTGATGACGCTTCCATTGAGCAATTACAAGCAGTACTTCCATCCAACTGGCGTGCTCGAAATCCAATTGATCTGTCTGGTGACGCAACCCAAAAACGCTATATTGATACCATTAACGCACTGATGAATAACGACTGTGCAGATGCGATATTGATTATGCATAGTCCTTCTGCTGTTTCTGATCCTCTTGAAACTGCTCAAGCCGTTATTAATGCAATCAAATCTCACCCTCGGCATAAGCATTTTAATATCTTGACCAACTGGTCAGGAGAACAAACGTCGAGAGAAGCGCGACTGGCATTTACTCAAGCAGGTATTCCAACCTATAGAACACCTGAAAGTGCGGTTGTAGCATACATGCACTTGGTCGAATACAGACGAAACCAGAAACAACTAATGGAAACGCCAACGACGGCAGAGCCATTACATTCTGGAAGTGTGAGTTCAGCAAAAGAGTGGGCAAATGAACGACTACTGGATAAAAATACAGTCACCTTAGATACGCATCAAACCAGCCCATTATTTAAGCTGTTCGGGTTTAACGTTTTGCCTACGTGGATTGCATCTGACGACATTGAAGCTGTTCATATGGCAGAAAATATTGGATATCCTGTTGCGGTAAAATTGCGTTCTCCAGACATTCCTCATAAATCGGATGTTCACGGTGTTGCTCTAAATTTAAGAAACAGTCGAGAAGTTTCCAACGCAGCGCTATCCATTTTAGATACCGTAAAGCTCAGTTACCCTTCCGCCAATGTACATGGGCTGTTAGTACAAGGGATGGCAAAGCTCGGCAGCGCTGAAGAGCTACGGATTAGTATTGCAGTAGATAAAGTCTTTGGACCAGTGATCTTGCTTGGTCAAGGCGGCTCTGAGTGGAATATCGCCCAAGATGCCGTCGCTGCACTTCCTCCTTTGAACATGACGCTTGCGCGCTACCTTGTCGTTGTTGCCCTAAAGTCTGGAAAGATTCGCCTGCAGAAACACAAAGATGCGCTCGATATTACTGAGTTGTCGAAGTTCTTGGTTCGTATCTCCCAAATGGCAGTTGAGTTACCAGAAATACAAAAACTGGATATCCATCCAGTGCTAGTGTCCGGAAGCGATTTAACTATCCTTGATGCAGATGTCACACTGTGTAAATACGAAGGAGACGCCCAAAAACGGCTAGCGATTCGCCCTTTCCCGGCAGAGTTTGTCGAAACTGTAACGCTTCGAGATGGCCAACCTATCCTGCTTCGTCCTATCTTGCCTGAGGATGAGCCGCTACATGCTCAATTCATTAATAGCGTATCGAAAGAAGATCTCTATAAACGTTTCTTTTCTGAAGTTGGAGAGTTCAACCATGAGGCTTTGGCAAACTTTACTCAAATCGACTACGACCGCGAAATGGCGTTTGTTGCGGTAGCGTTTAATACTGACGGACCGTCTATCATAGGGGTAGCCCGCGCATTGATTACACCAGACAATAGTGACGCTGAGTTTGCTATTTTGGTTCGTTCAGATTTGAAAGGAAAAGGTTTAGGCAAAGTGCTGATGCAGAAAATAATCAGCTATTGCAAAGTTAAAGGCACAAAGCAAATGTCTGGAATGACCATGCCAACAAACAGAGGAATGTTGATGTTGGCTCAGAACTTGGGGTTTGAGATCGATGTCCAGTTTGCAGACGGTACGGCAGATATGGTGCTCCCTTTAAATTGAAAAGCGCAGCATTAGCGATGACTTTTACTTCTTACATTCGATAATCAATGGGAATCTAAGAAGTAAAAGTTACGTTGTTACTTTAGTTTCCAATTCTTTTTTAAGTACTGAATACACCAGGATTTTGCCTCACCCATAGTGTTCCGGCGCCATGCCAAAATAATATCCATCGGCTGTTCTTCAGTGCCTTCGATTCGTTTCAATACACCACTATCAATAAGAGGTTGTGCAATTTGGCTTGGTAATGTACCAATACCTAAACCTGCAGTGAGCGCTTCTACTTTTGCCGTAAAGTTGGTGACGGTCAAGCGAGGCTGTTTTTGAATGATATTAATTGAGAGCGCTGGTTGCTCACGTGCGGTATCTGCAATAGCAATAATCCGATACTTTTCTCGCGCTGCTTCATCGAACTTACCACTACGCTTGTGAACATAGTGATCAGCGGAAGCTACCCAATACATACTCATTTTACCAATTTTTTCTGACTTAACTTCTTGAGGAAGCGTATCCAGTGATGGGCAAATCAGTAAATCAGCTCTCCCCGTATTCAACGACTCCCAGCTACCAGCCAGAATCTCCTCTTGCAGCCTGACTCGAGTTGAGCTGACCTCGGCCAGCGCATCAACCATCGGGAAAAAGTTGGATATAGGAATAATGCCATCGAAGGCAATGGTAATATCCAGTTCCCAGCCATTCGCCAATAACGTTGCATCGTTCACTAACTTTTCACTGGCTTGTAAAATGGCTCTTCCTCTTTCAAGAATAAGCTTACCTGCTTCAGTAAAATGGGCTTTGTGACCAGAGCGATCGAAGATAATAATGTCTAAGTCTTGCTCGAGTTTCTGGATTTGATAGCTCAGCGATGACGGGGCTCTATCTAACTCATTCGCAGCAGCAGCAAAACTCCCTCTTCGATCAATAGCATCTAGAATATGGAGTGCTTCTAACGTAATTGGACTCTGCACATGGCCTCTCTTAATGTGATATTCATCACATTCGTTGTATTTGGATGAACTTATCAAGAACTAACGACAAATTATATAACATATTGATAACTAAAGACTAGGAATGCTAATAGCCTAAGAAGAAGATTCAATACAAATCAATAAATGACAATGGTAATGATAGTAATTACCATTTAGATCCATTAATATCCGCGTGTTGTTACCTATTATGGATCTAAGGTATTGAAGCCAATGTATAAAAAATCAATTTTGTCAGCCTCCATTTTAGTTGCCCTTTCCCATACTGCTTATGCGGAAGAAGCTTCTAAGTTTGAAGAAGTCGTTGTGTCGGCCACCCGTACCAACCAAACCATAAACACTGTTGCTGCTTCTGTTGCTGTTGTATCAGAGAAAGACATCGAAGAAAACATGGTAAAGGACTTGAATGATCTATTCGAGTATACGCCAGGTGTTACTGTTAATGGCACTCAACGCCAAGGCGTCCAAAGTATTAACATTCGCGGGATGGAAGGTAAACGAGTTAAAATCTTAGTAGACGGTGCATCTCAACCAGGTGTATTCAGCGGTGGACCATATTCGTTTATCAATTCTAGTGCCGTTACTGTCGACCCCGATATGCTAAAGAGTGTCGAAATTGTTAAAGGTGCAGCTTCTAGCCTACATGGTAGTGATGCAATTGGCGGTGTTGTCGCATTCGAAACAAAAGATCCGAAGGATTTCCTCAAAGATGGTAAAGACTTTGGCGGTCAAGCTAAACTCTCTTATTCATCGGAAGATAACTCTTTTAGTGAGCATGTAGCTTTAGCAAAGCGTTTCGGTAATACAGAAGCACTTATAGCCTTTACACGCCGTGATGGTGCAGAGCTACAAAATTTCTCTAAGGCGCCTTACGATAACTATTCTGTGGACAACCAAGATTATTACAAAAACGATCTATTGGTAAAACTTCAATCTCAATTGGATGACGCTCATCGCTTGGAGTTCTTGGGAGAAGTTATTTACAACGAGACTGACTCAGAGATCGCACATAAAAGTTACAAAAACTTCAACGCTGAAGACACAACCAAGCAAAATCGCATTGGGCTCAAGCACATTTGGTTTGCAGATGCAGCTATCTCGGATACGATCACGTCCAAGCTTACATGGATTGGTAAAGAAGAAAACGGCGTGTCTAATCGCTTTATCGAAGCCAGCCCAGGTTACCCACCTTACGTACCGCCTAGTGGTGACAACCAACAGAAAAAAGATTACGAATATACTGAAGACAAATTTGAATTCGAAACTCAGTTAGATAAAGAGATTCAAAATCACTATATTGTTTACGGAATATCGTACAAACATAGTGACATCAGTAATACCAATCGCGAGTTTAATTCCGATCCTGGCACGCCAGATACTGTTTACGTTTACACACCGGATGCAAAAGAAGAAAGCTTTGGTTTATTCTTGCAAGATGAAATTTCGCTTCTTAATGACAAGCTAATTCTGACTCCAGGTGTGCGTTACGATTACTTCTCGACTAATCCTTCAAATACTTCTGAAGAGTCATTCGAGAAGTTTAGCGACTCTGCATTAACTGGTCGTTTAGGAGCAACTTACTCTGTATCGCAACCTGGCACGATCTTCGCGCAAGTGAGCCAAGGGTTCCGAGCGCCATCGTTCGACGAGCTTTACTACACCTACGATAATCCGGCTCATGGCTATACCAACCGCCCTAACCCAAATTTGGGATCTGAAAAGAGTTTGTCTTATGAGCTTGGTTACCGTCATAACACTGCAGCGTCTGCAACTGAAGTAGCGTTCTACTACAGTGATTACAGTGACTTTATTGAGCAAACGTCATCAAACAATGGTGGTTTAACTGAATTCACAAATATCAATATTAGTGAAGCAAACATTAAAGGGGTTGAGCTCTCTAACCGTCTTGATTGGCATGCCATTGCTGGTCTTCCATCAGGCGTGACAACTCGCTTTGTTGCAGCATACACAGAAGGTGAAGATGGTGATGGTAATCCTTTGAACAGTGTAAACCCATGGAATACCGTAGCTGCTGTAAATTACGATTCACCAAATGCACTTTGGGGGACAAGCCTAAAAGTAAACTACACGGCTAAGAAATCGAACAGTGATATCAACTCTGATGGTGATAAAGGCGGAATCAAAGACCAAGTTGCTTTGCCGTCTGCGACAGTCGTTGACTTAACGGCGTACTACAAACCAATGAAAGATATAACCATTCGTGCTGGTGTTATGAATCTAACGAATGAAGAATACCATCTTTGGAACGATATTCGCGGTAAGACTGAGTTAAGTCGAGACAAAACGCAAGCTGAGCGTAATTATAACATTAGTGTTAAATATGAGTTCTAAACCTTAAAAACACAAAAGCCAGCGTAATGCTGGCTTTTTTTATGGCTTTCATTTCAAAAATGTAAAGAAAAGTATGAAAAATGAAAGTTTACTGTTTTGCCATCTCTTTTTTCACCATTACTGCTGCTGCAATGATGAAAGTGATGATCAGACCGAGTTCCATGAACTACCCCAATAGCTATGAGAAAATTTATAACCCAAATTAAGAGTCGGGCATAGTTTAACAGCTCTATATATACTTGCTACCTTTTAACCAGTAATTTACGATTTTTTCCGATTTGGATCAAAAAAGACGCAATCACGCGCCTTTTTGTTACTATTATGTAAATTAAAGATTAGGCATCTGGATAACCTTGAGGGTTAGTAGACTGCCAGCGCCATGTATCGCCAGTCATTTCTTCTAGAGTGCGAGTTGCTTTCCAACCTAACTCATTCATCGCTTTTGATGGATCCGCCCAACACTCTGCAATATCACCTGGACGACGCTCAACAAGTTGGTATGGGACATCTTTACCACTTGCGGCTTCAAATGCTTTCACCATGTCCAGTACACTGTAGCCGTTACCAGTACCGAGGTTATAGATATGAAGGCCAGCTTTGCTACCTACTTTTTCTAATGCAGCAACGTGACCATCGGATAAGTCCATTACATGAATATAATCACGTACGCCTGTGCCATCTTTGGTCGGATAATCACTACCAAACACAGAAAGGAACTCTCTTCGCCCTACCGCAACTTGAGAAACAAACGGCATTAAGTTGTTTGGAATACCTTGAGGATCTTCACCTAGCTCGCCTGTTGGATGTGAACCTACCGGGTTAAAGTAACGAAGAAGTGTAATGCTCCAGTCAGGGTTCGCATTTTGGAAGTCGGTTAAACACTCTTCCACCATTAACTTGCTGCGACCATATGGGTTAGTTGCGCTAGTTGGAAAGTCCTCAGTGATGGGTACAGATGCAGGATCACCGTATACAGTCGCCGATGAACTAAATACCAACGATTTAACTCCGGCTTCGCGCATTGCATCAACCAATACTAAAGTGCCATTAACGTTGTTGTCGTAATACTCTAGAGGTTTTGCTACAGACTCACCGACGGCCTTTAAACCTGCAAAATGGATAACAGCTTCAATATTGTGCGACTTTAGTGCTTCTACCATCGCCAATTTATCTCTGATATCGGCTTGAATGAAGGTTGGCTTTACACCACATACCTTTTCAATTCTATCTAATACCGTAGATTTACTGTTGTACAGGTTGTCTAGAATCACTGGCGTCATGCCAGCTTCGATCATTTGAATACACGTATGACTACCGATATAGCCCATACCACCCGTAACGAGTACTTTCATTTTATTATTCCTTCTGACGCGAATTGAGTTAGTTTAAAGCTTTGACGTTACGATTTAAACTGTCTCTTGTAATTCGCATCCCATTAATATTGCTTGGCCTTTTCCGGCTTTCTTTGCTTGATACATTGCCGTATCCGCACTTTTTAAAACTCGAGTAGCATCGCGCTCATTTACGCCGACTAATTTTACGCCGATACTAACGCCAACTTTGAGTAAGTGACCTTTGTACTCAATTGGAGCACATATGCTCTCGAGCAACTGTTCTGCTATTCGGGTGACCACTTTTTGATTGGCGGGATTTACCAACATGACAAATTCATCACCAGAAAGTCTTGCGATTAAATCACTATGTCTCGTCGCAGATGTTAGACGCTCGGAAACTTTTTTCAAAACTTCATCACCTGCATCATGACCGTAGGTATCGTTAACTTCTTTAAATCCATCCAGATCGAGGTACAAAACTGCAAATTCGTCACGCAAGTATCCAGAGCGTTGTACTAGTTGTTCCAACTCTAAATGGAACTTAGATCGATTGGCTAACCCCGTTAAAGCATCGTGATGAGCTAAATGCTCCAATCGTTCCATCTCTTTTGCGCCGGAAAGGTCGGTAAGAACAATAACCAGATCATAGAAACCATAGTCTTCACACTTAACGATACGATTGACTCGAGCAAACATCGGTACAAACTGACCAATATGGTTCTTCTCGATAACTTCACCTTGCCAAACGCCATAATTTTCTATCGACTCGATGATACTAGGCATCATTTCCTGTAACTTGCGCCACTTTAGCGTTTGGATGAATGACTTCCCAATAAGCTGATCCACCTCTAAGCCGACTAACTTAGTGACGGCAGGGTTTGCCATCGTAATGACACCGCGATGATTAAGAACAATGAGACCATCTTGGCTGCTTTCAAAAACGCGTCCCGCAACACGTTGCCGGTTTATGGCTTCTTCAATTTCGGTGATATCTTGAATCGAAAACAGTAAGTATTCATGTGTCGAGAGGCGACGACTGGTTAGGCTCAACTGCTGTTCGTTATCTGCATTTTTGAGGTGAATATCATCGCACTCTAGGCCTCGACTCAGGATCTGACTCAGCTCATTCGGTGTTTTGGTTTTAATTAGATCACGAATATTGGCATATTTAAGTTCATCTAATTTTTTTTGAAATATTTGCTGGGTCGCCGTATTACAATGAATAACACGTCCGGAATTGTCTGTAATAACTAATGCATGCTGAACAGATTCGATAACCTCTTCTGAAAATGCGCGCTTTTGTTCTAGTGTGTCTAGCGAATGTTGCCGCTGCTTCTCACGTACTGTTAACCTATTCATCATTTGATTGAAAGAGCTCGCGAGGTCTCCAATTTCATCCTTGGCGTAATAGCGAGCTTGATGTTCCGTGTTTCGTCCGTGTGTCACATTCTCTATTACGCGGTTGAGTTCCATCACGGGCTTGAGAACAAGCCTCTCGATACTTATGTAAAAAACAGTGCCACCAGCGATCAGAAACAGAAGAAGTAAAGCGCCATCTTGAAGTAAAGATTGCATGGCTTCTACGATTGGACGATGAGAAAGCGTGACTCTAATGCTACCAATGACATAGCCATCATGGATAATCGGCTCTAGAACATAAAGAAATTTGGTTGATAAGGCATAGCCTAGAGCGTGCAACCTACTTCTTTCGGTTTGACTGGGAACGGGTGCTAGTGCCCCACTTATCTCCATAACAGCGAATGGTTGGTCATCTTGGTCATAAAGTTTGACCCGCGTTACATTTGGCTGGTTTAAAAAGTTGGCGAGAATAGTTTGAGCTTTTTGCTTGTCCTTTGTCGTCAGCGCATCTTTAATTGAGAAAGAAACGTTGTTAATCAACTTTCTTGTCTGCTCGACCAGTTCATGCTTAGACGATTGGTATACAGTATACGAGGTGTAACCTTTTGAGATAACAAAGATAGCCGTTAAAAAGACCAGAAGAGGCCAAATAAGCTTCGCTCGTAATGACATATATATTCCTGTCGCAGACAACCACAAAAATGACAGAAGAACCATTATGCAATCTATCACCCATGAAGGGCGACAAGATTAACACGATGCTAATGCAAAATAACCTTAAATTCTCAAAAATTGGATGGAAAAGAAACGAAATACCTTAAAATTCGGATCAACTCAAATAACGGCAACATCTTTATGGACTAACGTGATCTTTTTCGTCAGCTATCTGCTCAAAAAGCTTCGTTTTCATGATAGAAGAATGAAGTGAGTCACTGAACCTAGATGCATTTTCCTGCATCGTAAACCCATTGCTTGTGTAGAAATAAAACGTATGACATTGAATAAACAGCAACTTACATTGAACTGTGATATGGGCGAGAGCTTTGGCTCTTGGAGTATGGGCGCAGATGAAGACGTGATGCCCCATGTTGATATGGCGAACATCGCGTGTGGTTTTCATGCCTCCGACCCTAATGTCATGCACGACACCATCACCCTAGCGAATGACAACGATGTTGATATTGGCGCACACCCAGGTTACGCCGACCTACAAGGCTTTGGCAGACGAAGCATAAGCATGACGGGTGATGAAATTACGAACATGGTTATATATCAGGTTGGTGCTTTACAAGCATTATGCCGGGCGCAATACACAGACATCAGTTACATAAAGCCTCATGGCGCTCTATACAACGACATGATGAAAAGTGATGCGATATTTAGAGCGGTAGTAAAGGCGGCAGCACTGTTCAAAGTACCGTTAATGATCCTAGCTTCACAGGAAAACGAAAAATACTTAGAAATCGCAGACGATTATGATGTTCCCTTGCTATTTGAAGCATTTGCAGATCGTTTGTACCAAGATGACGGCTTACTGACTCCTAGAACACAGCCCAATGCCGTGTTAAAAAGCGAGCACGCGATACTTGAGCAAGTCCGGACCTTAGCTGACTCTGGGCGTGTCAAAACCGCTTCAGGCGGTTACATATTATTGGAAGCCGACACAATTTGTGTTCATGGTGACAATGAAGAGTCGATCGCGCTGATCCAAAAGATCCGCCAAAGCCTATACGCTGGAGGAAATTAATGCATAAAGAGAAATTTAATATCTCTTTGATCTCCGAGTGCAGTATTTTCATTAAGTTTGATGAGAGTATTTCTGAAAATGCAGTCGGAGAGCTTGCTCGCAGCATAAGAGAAACTTTCGCTTCAATTGTTATGAACGTTGTCCCCTCCTATCAAACTATTCTCATTGATTACTTACCTTTTCGAATCAACGAAAAGAACTTAGCCAATGAGCTGCAACAAATCGTGAGCCAGTTTGATACTCAATCACTTAAGCTTTCCCAGCCGAATCACATTACTATCCCTGTATATTACACTGAAGAAACCGCGTTAGATCTATCTCGTTTTAAAAAGCGAGGTCTGTCATTAGACGATCTTATTACCCTGCATACGAAAACCGAGTACGCGGTTTCTGCAATTGGCTTTGCTCCAGGCTTTGCATTTCTCTCGGACGTTGATACTCAATTGCACATGGCAAGGCTTGCCACACCAAGAACTCACGTGCCGGCCGGAAGTGTCGGAATCGCAGACTCTAAAACGGCCGTCTATCCATCAGATAGTCCTGGCGGATGGAACATTATTGGTAAAAGCCCGCTTGCGCTCTTCTCCGACTCTCCTCCTTTTATACCGTTTGAAGTGGGTGACAAGGTCACCTTTAATGCTATTTCAAAACAAGAGTTTATCGATTTAGGAGGCGTACTATGAGTTACGGTGGACTACTGGTGGAAAAGCCAGGACCGCTCTCTTTAGTTCAAGACTTTGGTCGTTTTGGCTTAGCGCATGTCGGTGTGACTCAAGGTGGCCCGGTCGACGACTATGCTTACAGTTGGGCCAACCATTTGCTTGGTAACGTAGTCAATTGCGTTGCGATTGAAATTACTCTGGGTAACGCTTGTTTTATTGCATTGCATAACTGCCACCTTGCTATATGTGGCGGTGATTTAAATGCAAAAATAGATGGTGAACCTATTTCAAATTGGTCTGACTTTACGTTGAAAAAAGGACAGAAGCTTCAGTTCGGAGTCGCAAGAAATGGACTTCGCTCCTACCTAGCGGTTAAAGGTGGATTCAATGTTGCTCAGCACTTAGGAAGCGCATCGACCGTCTCGAGAGAATCTCTAGGTGGTTATGATTCAAATGGTGGCGCTTTGAAAGCTGGCGATATTCTTCCCTTTGTCCCTCATAACTTACCGAAACGTAAACCAAGGCAAATGACGTTTCGCTTTAAGCCAGATTACAACTTACCCATTAAGTTGAGAGTGATTGAAGGCTATCAGAACGAGGACTTTGATGAAGACGCTCGCCAAGCATTTTACAACAAAGCATTCATCATCTCCCCCAATTCGAATCGCATGGGCTACCGTCTTGAGGGCAATAACATTCGTCCACCTTACGAAGGCGTACTATCAGAGGGAATTGCGTTAGGTTCAATTCAAATACCTAGCGATGGTAACCCTATTGTGCTGCTCAACGATCACCAGACTATTGGCGGGTATCCTAAATTTGGCTGCGTAGCTCGTATTGATTTACCTAGACTGGCACAGGCGAAACCCGGACAAAAAGTCAATTTTGTGAAAGGAGACAGACTAGGCTTGCAAGAAGTATGGTGCCAATGGGCTCAGTTTTTTGGGTATTAATACAACCACTGAGCCCAAACACAGCCGATTATGCAGGCATACCATAACGCACTGCTAAAGCTTGAGGATAGCCTCGCTCTTGAGTGAGTTTAATCGCGTACTGCTCGACCTCTTTTTCAGACCACTTTACAGCGACCGGATGCTGTGTTTCCACATTTTGGTTAGGATCGATGTCAAACCAGAATTGAAGCATTTTTTGCGCTGCGAGTAGTGTCGATGACGCTTTTACCACCTCTATTCTCGCGTAGTGATTATCTTCAAAAGTCACATCTGCCGCTCTGAGTACTGGATCTGTTCCGGGAATTTGCTGAGCGCCAAATAATGCTTTTCCTCCTTTTACAGCAGAGTGATAGTCGGGAATGAACTGTGCCATGTGTTTGATGGCGTTGTTCGTTCGCTCTTCTAACACTTCTTCTCTCCAGCCGTTACGGATCTTCGAGAGTAAAGGCATAGGCAGTTCAGGTTGAGCAGATGAGTTCGTGCTCTCCACTAAACCATCTTCAAACAGCGTGATTCCTTTTGTCATACCATGAAGTTGAAAGTAACCATCGCCATAAGGCGTCAATTGAGCCATTCCTTTATCGGTTCCACGCGGGCCATGAAAAATAACTTCTGGCCATTGTTGTTGACAGTCTGCCCACCTCGTAACGTAAGCGGCTTTAAACTCCACCAACCTGTCTCGCTTGGCACCAACTGTGTTGTCAATTGAGCCTGTTTCAAAGCCACACGCGTTAACCAAGTAGTCGCATGTCATCAGGTAATCGATACCTTCACGTTCATAGCCAAGTTGCCAGTGTTCCCCCATCCAATCGGCTTGCTTAAACGTTGCTTGTGTGAAGACCGAAGCATTAGGAAGCGTATCTAGTGTTAAGTTGGCAATTGCGGCGAGGCGAAAAACACTCCAACCATATTCTTGAACTGCGACAACAGGATACTTTAGCGCTTCAAGATCAGCATGTTGAGCAAAAGGAATGCACCACTCATCGAAGTTTGTAGGATGACTTGGTTGAGTACGTTGCGCGAGAGCTTCTAGCTCCGCTTTTGAATACAGTTTGTAGTATTCGCTTGGTTCGCCGAGCACTTTATTACTCTCATCTTTATCAACGAGCGTCTGATAAGCACTTTTCACAACCTCTAATCGCGGAATTAGTGTGGATGGGTCTCCACCATCGGAATGAGGAACCGCGATGATTGTCGGACGAATATTCAGTGAAAGCGGATACAGGCGAACAGTATCAATAGATTGTGCTAACAAGTCTAAGCATTGTTGCTCGGAAATCTCTCGATATAAATTACCACCAGCATGCAAATGACAAATGGGTGGACCATTTACTAGTGATACGCCCTTCTCTATTACGGAAACTTTAAAACCCAGCTCCGCAAAATGAATTGCTGCTGTTGCACCTGCTACACCGCCACCAACAACAGCGATATGCTTATCTTTATAACTTGGAAACTCAGACTTCATTGCTTCACTAAAAATTTTATAAGGAAAATTCTTTACTAACGGTGGATTCTACTCGTGTTTGGACTTGATTAAAATCACAAAAAGTTCATGGGTTTGCGAAATATCCAACATCGCCTGTAAAGTGCATTAAAGTAGAAAAAATTTGCGAAAAAGTACTTGACGACATGGTTAAGAAGACACTTTTTTGTGTCTATGTGAATAAGAATTTCACTGTAAGACCCATGGCGCAAAGCCTGCAGAAACACCCCACTTTTTACACCATTTAGTTATCCCAAAAGTTATCCACTGTTTTTGTGGATAACTAAAATAAAAGTGTCATGGAGTGTTCCAAATTTGATAACACTCGCTGCGATTAAGTGTTTACTGGCGTTAACAATCTTTTCAACAAACTCATCACTACAAGTGCTAACGTAACAAATGTTGCAAGCGGTAAAGCTATCCACAATTCGGGGTGAATTTGTGCATTGAGATCGAATCCATATGTCATGACTGCGGCCACACAAACTTCCGCAGCGAATACCGCAACACCACTAGCAATCAACGCCATAATTCCGTACTCGGCCCACAGGGTTGTGTTGATCCGTTTCTTACTTGAACCTAATGTGCGATACAAACGAATCTCTTGTTGACGTTGGGACAAGCTTAACCTCAGTAGAGTAAAGATGAGCAGCAGACCAGCAACAACGCCTAAAAGAGCAAGGATGGTGATTGCTGATACGATTTGCTGAATCAAAGCCTGAATTTTCTCGCCCATAGTTCGGATATCTAAAACAGAGACCGTTGGGTGAGCACGTGACATTGACGTCAACAACGCTTCATTTCCTTCTTCAATCCTATAACTGATGAGGTAAGAACCAGGTAAATTAGCCATCACGTCAGATGAGAAAATAAAATAAAAGTTAGGCTTCATGTCACGCCATTCGACATAACGGATGGTATCCACTACTGCATCGTAATTCTCACTGTTTATTACAAAGCGCAGCGTATCACCGAGTTTGATGCCTAAGTCATTTGCTACATCCGCTTCTACAGATACACTCCCTTTGTTTGTCCATTCACCCGAAAGCACATCATTATATTCTGGTAGGCTGTCTCCCCATGTCAGGTTTAGCTCTCGACGTATCGCGTCAGAACCTTCTCCTTCGTACCCAACCTCTTTGACGTTTTGACCGTTGATCTCTGTTAGTCGTCCACGAATTATTGGATAAGCTTGTGACCGCGTAACTCCATTTTTATCTAGGGTTTCTAGGTAGTTATCGAGCTCATAATCACCAATGTTTAAAGCGAACACATTTGGCGCGTCTGCAGGTAAGGTTCTCTCCCAATCAGCGAGAATATCGCTGCGCACAAGCCAAATGATAGACAGCAACATCAAAGATAATGCCAAAGCACCAAACTGCAGACCGCTGGTTACTGGCGTCCGGTTGATACGACTCAACGCAAGCTTCATTGCAGGATGGGTTGACACACGTGCAAACAGCTTTGTGAGTGTGACGCTAACTGCTGCGAGTACCACAAACAGTACCGCTATACCAGTGAGTACGATCCAAACTAAGGTGTTATCTGCATACAGTAAAAGCAGTGGAACAACGGGAACTAGAACAAGTAACATTCGCTTCCAAGAACGTTGCGCTTTACCCTGCTGTAGCACTTCTAGCGCGGGAGTTTTAATCAAGCCTAACAATGGTATACCGAGAGCAGGCACCGTAATCAAGACTGCTGAGATAAATGCCACCAAAAATGGTGTGACACCGTAACCAGGGAGTGGATCGGGTAATAAGTCTTTGAGTGGAATACGTAATAAATATTCCAGCCCGCTCCCTAACAATAGACCGACGACACTGGCACTAATGAGAAGGATTGTGACTTGAATAAATAACCACTTTTCAATCCATCGGCGGCTCGCACCAAGACTTTTCAACATCGCAATAGTTTGTGTCCGGCTGTTCACGTAATTTTGACAAGTAAGAACCAATGTTGTCGCCGCCATAATGATGACAATCGCTACGGTCAAAGACAGATACTGCGTCGTACGTTCAAAAACCTCATTACTACGACTCGCAGTATCTTGCGTGCGCCAGCGATCGCTCGGAGAAAGCTGCGTATCATCTTGTAAGCTCTTTAGTGTTTTATCATCGGCTTGTAAAAACAGACGGTATTGAACTCGGCTCCCAACTTGAATTGCTCCTGTTTTATCTACGTCACTTTGATGAATGTATGCAGAAGGCATTTGCTGAAATGGATTAAAGCTCAAGCCAGGTTCCATCAATACTGCGCCTGATACAGTAAACTCGGCATCGCCTATCGTGACACTGTCACCTAGCTTTACGCTTAGTTGAGTCATAATCCGCTCATCAAGCCAAAGTTGGTTCTCTTTAACGCGACCGGCCGGATTATTTTCAAGAACGAGCTCTCCCATTAAAGGGTAATTATCATCCACTGCCCTTACAGAAATAAGCTGCATACCATCATCGCTAAATGCCATAGTGGCAAATCGCGTCATCATCGAACGTTCAAGGCTTTCAGTCGAGGTTAACAACGTGTCCGGAATGGGATTAGCAGACACAAACACCGCATCTGCCGTTAATGCGTCCTTCCCCTGCTTGACGATCACCTGCTCCATTCGTTCTGCTAATGCAGAAAGCGCAAAGATACTCGCAATCACGAGAATAAGAGCAACGCTAATAGGCCAAAGATTCCCCTGCCTTATTTCGCCGAAACTCCAGCGTATCAAACTTTTATTCGACGAGTGCTGTGTTGTACTGTTTTGCTCTGTGGATGTTGCTTCACTTGATGATACTGCAGACATTATATCTCCTCCTTAAGCTCACCCGCCTCCATACGATAGATACGGTCACATCGGCTTGCTAGATGACCATCGTGTGTTACTAAAATCAGAGTTGTCCCGTGCTGTTCATTAAGATCGAATAGCAGCTCAATCACTTTGTCTGCGGTTTGATGGTCAAGATTGCCGGTAGGCTCGTCTGCGAACAACAGCTCAGGCTGTGTCATAAATGCACGCGCTAGCGCAACTCGCTGTTGTTCACCACCAGATAACTGGCTTGGTAAATGGTCGACACGTTTTTCCAATCCAACAGCAGCTAATAATTCCGCTGCTCTTGCTTCATCTTCGGCTTCACCACGTAAAAGACAAGGAAGCGTGACATTACGTAATGCACTCAAACTCGGGATTAACAGGAAACTTTGGAAAACGAAACCTAAAGAGTCAGCCCGGATTTTCGCACGAGCTTCATCGTCCAGTTTTGATAATTCATGACCTAATAAAGTAATTTCGCCTGATGTCGGCGTATCAAGACCAGCTAGCAACGTCATCAATGTTGACTTACCTGCACCGGAAGTTCCGACGATGGCGATTTTTTCTCCTTTTCGGATGTCAACATTTACGTCTTTGAGGATTGTTAATTGTTCTTGATTAGTAGAGACTTGTTTAGAAACCAAATTGGCTTGAACAATAGGTGCATTAAGTACAGGTGTTTGCATGATTCGTATACTTTCCTTGGTTCTATTTTTTTGTTTTTCCGCTACTGCACATGCGAGCGAAAAGCTACTTGTCTTGGGTGATAGCTTGAGTGCAGGCTATCAGATGCCGATCGAAGAGAGTTGGCCTAGCTTACTCCCTGATGCGTTGTCAGAACATGGTCAAGATGTAACAGTTATTAATGCCAGCATTTCTGGCGATACAACCGGCAATGGCTTAGCACGGTTACCTCAGTTGCTAACTCAGCATAGCCCTGACATGGTACTTATTGAGTTAGGTGCCAACGATGGCCTGAGAGGTTTCCCTCCTAAACTTATTACGTCGAATCTTTCAAAAATGATTACCATGATAAAAGATTCTGGTGCGGACGTTGTCATGATGCAAATTCGGGTTCCGCCTAATTATGGTAAGCGCTATAGCGATATGTTTTACGATATCTACCCTAAGCTTGCACAGCATCAACAAGTTGCCTTGATGCCATTCTTCTTAGAGCATGTTGTCACCAAACCAGAATGGATGATGGATGATGGCCTTCACCCAAAACCAGATGCACAACCTTGGATCGCTGATTTCGTTGCTCAAGAATTAATTAAACATCTCTAATTTTAATGGTCTAGCTCAATAAGTTTTACGTAACTTTACGTTAATCTATTTTCAATTCCACTCATCGAGGATAGATAACAACATGCGAATAGAACCGTTAATTCAAGGTGTTGTTGCTCGCTCTGCGCACCCCAAAGGGTGTCATGCATCTATTAAAGAGCAAATTGAATACGTAAAACGCGCCCCACAGATCAAAAAAGGCCCAAAACGGGTTTTGATTATTGGTGCCTCCTCTGGTTTCGGCCTAGCGGCACGAATCGCCCTAACGTTCGGTGGCGCTAACGCCGATACCATTGGCGTCTCATTTGAGCGTGGACCTTCAGAGAAAGGGGTTGGGAGTGCGGGTTGGTATAACAACGTCTTTTTTAAGCAAGAGGCAAATCAAGCCGGGCGTACCGCAATAAATATTGTTGGCGATGCATTCTCTGGTTCGGTGCGCAATCAAGTGATTGAAGCCATTGAAACGTACTTTGAGGGTGAAGTTGACTTAGTCATCTATAGCTTGGCAACCGGTGTTCGACCTAAACCTGAATCTGATGAGTTTTGGCGCAGTGTCATTAAACCGATTGGTGAGCCTGTCACTGGCGCTTCTATCATGCTGGAGAACGATAAGTGGATAGAAACCACCTTAACGCCTGCAACAGAAGAGGAAGCCAATGCCACCATAAAAGTAATGGGCGGCGAAGACTGGGAAAGCTGGATTGACACACTCATCAATAACGACTCTATCGCAAACGGCTGCAAAACCATCGCCTTTTCTTACATGGGCCCTGACATTACGCACCCAATTTATCTCGATGGTACGTTAGGTCGAGCGAAAATCGATTTACACCAAACCAGTCATTCATTAAACCTCAAACTCGCCAACTTTGACGGCGGTGCTTACGCAACCGTGTGTAAGGCGTTGGTGACGAAAGCCAGTGTGTTCATCCCTGCTCTAAGCCCTTACCTGTTAGCGCTTTATCGAGTGATGAAGGAAAAAGGTACTCACGAACGCTGTATTGAACAAATGCAGCGACTGTTTACTACGAAGTTATACGATCAAGAGAAAGTGCCAGTTGACGGTGAACGCTTGATTCGAATAGATGACTTGGAACTTGAACCGCAAGTTCAACAAGAAGTCCACGCTCTTTTAGAACAGATGAATGCTGATAACTTTAAAGAGATTGGTGATTACCAAGGTTTTAAAGATGAGTTTATGAAGCTCAATGGCTTTAACTTTGAATATGTCGACTATTCGCAAGACATTTCTATTGAATCGTTAATGTCGCTTAAGCCTTGATGCTTGTTATCTGTTTCAAGGATGAGATATGTGACAACTATTCCTAGTCCTGAACACTTTTCAGGACTTTTTTTTGTTTCGAGCCCTAGCCACCCTATACTTAATTAAAAAGCGAGAACAAAATAGAGCAGTCTGCATTTTTAATTCACAGGAAGTGAAACCACGTAAAGGATGACCTATATGGGGAGATTGCAAACATTAGACTACGAAATCCCTGAGTCTATGCGAAGAAGTTGGCAGGAAATCGTCAACTTACTGGCTCAAATAACGCACGTACCCACCACATTAATTATGCGTATCCATCCAGATCGCATAGAAGTAAATACATCCAGCGAAACTATAGGTAATCCTTATCGTACTGGCGATACTGAGTTGCTTGGCAACGGTTTGTATTGTGAGCATGTCATAAAACACAAAAGTGAACTTATTGTCCCAAACGCTCTTGAAGATGAAGAGTGGCAAAATAATCCTGATATCAAACTAGGTATGATCTCTTATTGCGGCTTACCGCTATTCTGGCCAAATGGAGAGACGTTTGGAACTATTTGCATGCTTGATTCTAAGGAGAATGAATACTGCGACACTTACCGGCAATTGCTTGGGACTTTTAAAGATTCAATCGAAGCGCAGCTTTCCATCGTGCATCAGCAACACAAACTTCAGCGTCTTAACAACGAACTCAAAAATAGAGTTGAGAATCGCACTACAGATTTGGCGCAGTTAAGTTATTCCCTAACGCAAGAGATTGATCGTCGCAGAGCCGCTGAAAAGCAGGTGAGCTACCAAAAAACACACGATCAGGGAACTGGATTCCTAAACCGAGCAGCACTCGAAAATATAGTCAGTGACACACTCAGAACGTTAGATCACAGTCAGCAATCATTAATCGTAATAAACATTGGTTTTAGCAATGCACGCAGTATCCAAACCCGTTATGGCTTTGAAGCTTTCGACGAAATATTGAAAGAGTTTCGGTATCGTCTTGGTAAGCGGGAGTCTAGACATTTTGTTACGGGGAGGCCTAGCTCCAATGATCTCGTATTGCTCGTTTGGGGCACAGACATCGATATAAAATTGCATCAGCTACTGAATGATATTACCGATATTGGTATGGGAAGTTTTTATGTAAAAGACACAGAGGTTCACCTAAACTCTTACATTGGTGTTGTACAAGCTCACCGAACCAGCAATGCTAAACAACTACTCCAGAACGCATGTTATGCCATGCTTTTGTGTAAAGAATCTGGCGAAGCGTATAGTTATTTTTGTGAAAGCCATTCAAATGAACTCAACAACCACAATCAACTGGAAAGCTACTTATTGCAAGCGGTAAGAAACGACGACCTAATGCTCTACTTTCAGCCCAAAGTGCACCCTCAAACCCACAAGTGGATTGGCGCAGAAGCGTTACTACGCTGGAGGCATCCAATACTTGGCGACGTATCCAACGAAGCATTAATACATATGGCTGAACAAAACGGGCTTATCTTTGAAGTTGGCTCTTTTGTTCTTCGAACCGCGATAGACAAAGCAAAACAATGGTCTGAGTTAATCGATAACTTCAAAATGGCCGTCAACGTTTCTCCCATTCAATTACAAAACGTAAATTTTGCAGAACAAGTGCAACACCTACTCGACACTTTCCATTTGCCAGCACACTTTCTCGAACTCGAAGTAACCGAGAGCGCTCTAATTGCTGATGAAATAGTAGCACGCACAACGTTAAATAAGTTGCACAAACTAGGTGTGACATTGTCACTTGATGATTTTGGTACAGGATATGCCTCATTCAGCTATTTAAAGAAATATCCGTTTGATGCCATCAAAATTGATAAAAGCTTCGTCCAGCAAATGGAAAAGTCAGATGATGATCGCGAGATCATTTGTTCAATCATACACATTGCAAAAAAACTGGAACTCCAAGTAGTGATCGAGGGCATTGAATCCCACCAACAAGAGCAGTTTCTTATTGGTGAGGGTTGTGATATCGGACAAGGTTTTCTTTATGGTAAACCTATGCCTTGTAATGAATTTGAGCAAAGTTTGTTTAATCAGCGCCTTTCTGGCGGGCAATACGCCTACTCTTCCTAAGCATTCTCTTTACTATGAGGGCGGTGGTTTCTATAATCGCCGCCCGCTTCTATTAAAAGGCCAATATCTTCATGGATCAGTTGACTGCCACGCTTAAGAAAATTGAAAAGCAGAACTACCGAGCTTATCAGCAAATCAAAGGTCAATACGACTTCACTGATTTCACTTTGTTTATCGATCATGTACAGGGTGACCCTTATGCATCGGCGTCACGTTTTCGTGCGACTCGCGCATGGTCTTTGACTGGTCTTGAGTGGCTAAGAGACGAGTCTCCTGCATTTCAAAGAGCTGCACGTGATTTTATTGCGCGTAGTTTTGAACAGTTTGCTAAACAAGAAAACTCAGTATCAATTTCACTGACAGGCCAAACTGTACTGGATAGCACCGCGGTGTTGTTTACTGAAGAAGGTATTGAACTGCGTTTTCGAGTTAACTTACCAGCTGAAGGTCGTTCAGTATTGGGGAAAAAAGCCAACAACATACTGACTTTCCACCTGCCTAAGTTTATCCGTCGAGCAACTTTAGAGCGTGAACTCGACAAAGCCGCTTTAATTAAGCACTGCCAAGTTGTTGAAGACCAAGATGCCCTACGAGAACAGTTAGAGGCCAATAACTTAGTCGCGTTTGTCGCAAACGGCAGTATTCTTCCTCGAATTGCAGGTAATTGCGACCTTCCAATGAAAGAAGCCGTTGAGTTTAAAGCCCCTGAATCTCTACAAGTCACTTTACATGCGCCAAACAAGGGCCATGTCACAGGATTAGGAATTCCAAAAGGTATCACACTGATTGTGGGTGGTGGCTTCCACGGTAAATCTACCTTATTAAATGCAATAGAGCGTTCAATTTACGATCATATTCCAGGAGATGGTCGCGAATACATTGTTGCCGATAACAAGGCTATGAAGATTCGTGCCGAAGATGGCCGATGCGTACACCACTTGAACCTGTCGAACTACATCAACCATTTACCAATGGGTAAAGATACGGCGGACTTTTCTACTCAAGACGCATCAGGCTCAACGTCGCAAGCCGCTTGGCTTCAAGAGTCTATTGAAGCGGGTTCAAGCACATTATTGATTGATGAAGATACTTCTGCTACCAACTTCATGATTAGAGATGAGCGTATGCAGGCATTGGTGGCAAAAGGTGATGAGCCAATTACTCCTCTCGTCGACCGCATTGGTCAATTACGAGATGATCTTGATATCTCTACCATTATCGTTATGGGTGGGTCGGGCGACTACTTAGACGTTGCCGATACCGTCATTCAAATGCACGACTACCAAGCCGTTGATGTGACTGAAAAAGCGAAAGAAGTTATCGCTCAGCACCCTACTCAACGCCATAACGAGTCAGAAGAACGTTTACAGACCTTCCCACCTCGAGCACTGAACCGCGTTGCGTTGATGAATATTCTGACTGACGGCAAGTTCCGTGTGAATGCGAAAGGCAAAGAGTCACTTCGATTTGGTAAAGAGTTTACTGATCTTAGCGCTTTGGAACAGATAGAGTCAGCCGATGAAGTCAACACAATTGGCTGGTTATGGTTCCAAATTGCTCAACTTCCAGGTTGGTGTAATCATCCGGCGAAGGAGATTGAAGAAATGCTGTCTGGTGAGTGGCATGCCGCTCTTCCTGAGCAAGGCGACTTAGCCAAACCACGCACACTAGACGTTATGGCTGCCCTCAACCGCATGCGAAAATCTCAGTTTAAGTCATCATGCTAGTTTTGATACGCTGACAGAGACAGTTCAATCAAAAGGCAGCTATAGTTAGCTGCCTTCCTTTATCTTTATTCTTAGCGAATCATTCGTTTCTCAGTACATTCCACGCTTCACAAAGAACTCTAAATCTTTCTGCATCGCCATTTTCTCGATCAGGATGCCAACGAAGCGCGAGTTTTCGCCATTGTTTTCTAATTTCCGCAGGCGTAGCGTCAGTGTTAAGTTCAAAGAGTGACAGTGCCTTTGTCTTATCTACGCTGGCTACTGACGAACCACCGATGAATTTTTGATAAGTTGTCCAAAATTCATTCAACAGTCGACGCACTTCATCTTCGTCCGCTTCGTAATTGCGCCAATCTAAGTAATACTCACGCAAAGGATCATGAATATCGATCTTATGCCTCAAAGCTTCCATCGAAGACATGAGCTGAATATCCATGGCTTCGACTTGAAGCCAGCTATCCGGATACAGAGTGTCTTGCAGTTGATATAATGCATTCATGATCAGGAAATTTCTTTTGAATAAATCCTTATCGGGAGAGTCGTCCAGCTTTGAAATATAACCTTGTTCACCCAACGAGCTTGCCAAGGTGTGCACTTTCCAATTAGAGGGCTGTTTTCTCAGAATTTCTAGCATTGGCCAAAGCAGCGGATTTTCTATTGCATGAGGCTCAATACTATTGACAGTACGTTGTCCTTCCATTCATCCTCTCTGACACGAGTTTAGGGCCCCATTCACGGCACAAAAAACATAGTTTCCACTTTGTAGCATAAATGCAAAAAGGCCGATAGTCATTCACCATCAGCCTTTGTAAGGAGATCACGTAAAGGTTAAATAACCCCTAGCTCACGTAAACGTTCCATAAGGTAGCTATGTGCAGTGTAGCGCTCAGATAACACCACTTCCGGCTTTGGATGCAGGAACAACGGTAATGAGATACGTGACTTTTCTTGACGGCCACCCGTAGGGTTGATTACACGGTGAGTCGTTGAAGGGAAATAACCACCTGACGCTTCTTGAAGCATATCACCAATGTTGATGATTAAGTTTCCGAAGTCACATGGTACATCGATCCAATCACCCTCTTTACTCTTTACTTGCAGTCCAGGCTCATTGGCAGCAGGCAAAACCGTTAGCAGGTTAATGTCTTCATGCGCAGCAGCGCGAATAGCGCCGGGCTCTTCTTCGCCTGTCATCGGTGGGTAGTGAAGCACGCGTAGTAATGTTTTGTCGCTGTTATTGATCATTTCTGACAACGCGATAGAGAACTTCTCTTGAACGTCCTTAGGTGCGTACGCTTCAACCCAACCTAATAGCTCTTGAGCAAATGCATTGGCACGCTCGTAGTACTCTAAGATTTCAGCTTTAAGCTGCTCTGGGATCTGCCCCCAAGGGTAAACATGAAAGTACTCTTTGATGTCTTTCACTTTGTGCCCTTTCGCCACTTCAGACACTGAAGGTGGGAAATAGCCATCTTGGGTGTCTACGTTAAAGTGAAAATCATTCTTTTGATCTGAACAGAAAAACTCATGCCAGCTTTTGTAAATTGACTCTACAAGCTCTTGTGGAATCGGGTGGTTTTTCAACACACCGAACCCCGTTTCGCGTAGAGAGGTAACGAACTGTTGAGCAGCATCGTCAGCAAGATAATCGACAGTTTCCAGTTTCATGGCTTTACTTCTTTTTTATTAGACTGAATCATGGATTCTATGGATGGGCATGTTGTAAATCAAACTTTAATGAAAACTGCACGCGCAAACGTTTTAATGTTGAGCAGTTTGCCAATAAATCAACATTTTCAGTGATCAAAAAACCCATTAAAATATCAATTGCACAGCGTTCAATTAAGTGCAATCATTAACACAATCTATGGAGTCCCACTGTAAGATAAATTGAAGGATCAAGTAACTCTATGAAAAGCACCTCGACACTCTTAGGATTAACGATTTTTTATGCCATCGTGTTTTTATTTTCTGCGTTGGAACCTAACTCACGCGCAGTTTGGTTTGCGGAGATTATCCCGGCGATTGGTATTCTTGTTGCTATTTGGGCGATTTCGATTCGCTATCAGTTCAGTAATACGGCTTACTTTTTAATGTTCATCTGGCTCTGTTTGCACACTATCGGTGCGAAATATACGTTCTCCGAAGTGCCGTTTGACTGGTTTAACGACATGATTGGTTCAGAGCGAAATAATTTTGATCGCGTTGCGCACTTTTCAATTGGCCTTTACGCATATCCGATCGCTGAATACTTGATAAACAAAAAACGGTTCAACAAAGCGTTCTCTTGCTGGTTTGCTTTGTTTGCTATCATGTCACTTGCTGCTGGCTATGAGATTATCGAATGGTGGTATGCGGAGTTGGCTGGTGGCGATGAGGGAATTGCCTTTCTGGGCTCGCAAGGTGACATATGGGACGCCCAGAAAGATATGTTGTGCGATACCGTTGGTGCAGTGTTGTCGTTATTCTTAATGTCGGCTCAACGTCGATTCTCTCAACCATTCTAAATAAGGGTTAAACCCATCAACAATTGGAACCTGTACGATTTGAGCGACCTCGTATTCGTGCAGGTTTTCTATTTTCTCTTCCACCAATTCATAAAGTTCTCGACGAGTTTTGATGACTAGCAACCATTCGTTGTCAGTACAAACCTCCCCTTTCCAAACGTAGTGGCTTTCAATAGGCATTGTTTGAATACACGCGGCTAATTGGGCATCTAGCAAACCTTTAATGATCTGATCTCGATTTTTTTCATTACTGGTTGTACTTAAAACCATGCAATAGTCATGTTTCATACTCATTTTCTAGCCCTTTATTATTTCATCGTCACTTTGCCGCCAATCATTTTGTAAGCGGGGGTTCCTCTTACTAGGGTATCTCTTGCAAACTCTTGTCCGCAAGCGGGGCAAATACATGGGGTTTGTGTGAAATCGTCAACAATGCGCTCTTTGAAGCATTTAACCAGTGCTCCTTTCCCGCCTTTACGGTACTTAAATAGTTGAGTTTTACATTTAGAGCAAAAGATATCGACGGTTTTCGTCGGTTGTTTTTTATTCGGTTTCGCCATGGTTACTTTCTATATCCGGTTTGACCCATACATTATTAAAATCAAACCAACCTAAGGCATTACACTTTGCATTTTGTAACGCACCGCTGTGGTCTTTATTCACGCCTAGCCAGCAGTGAAACATAGGAATCACCTGACAGCTTTTTACTAACTGTCGTCCTAGCTCACGCGCAGGAAAGTCTGTGTGCATGCCGGCACGCCATTGATCGACAAGTTTAGCCCATTCACTAAAATCGTAACCTGAACTGAACTTCTCAATATCACTGTAATCCAGGAGCCAGCCCGCCAACGCGTCATTTCGGTTCGTTGCAATGCCCATAGCTTTCACCCAGATATCCACTTCCTCCGGTGCGGGCGGTTGAGAATCATAACGAATAAACTCAACCTCTATACCGTGCGGTTTTAAGAGTGTCTTGATGGCCTTGGCAACTACTGGAAACATCGGATGCTTTTTCTGATACGCTACGGAAATTACCTTATTAGCCTGTGGTACGCTGCCCGCTTCTGCTGGCCTAAGATCAATCCAACCGGGCTTAAGGCCAAACGCTTGCAATACTCCCAGTTCCATCACTTTATCTTGTGGGACATGCGCGTAAATCTGGTGACTGTTGAGGGTTTGCGAGAGGAACTCTGCCCAACGTGGATCTTTTGCAATCCCGGTGTTTTTGTTTAGTAATAGGAATGTACAGCCAGGGTCCAGCTCGACTTCATCGGATGAACCTTGTTTATCCATCTTCGGTTTTGACAGGCTTGGATAAACCATTGAGGAATAGGCTTCATCGATTACCCACACCTCAACCTGGTCAAGTAAAGGGCGAAAACCAAAGTAGCCATCAAAAGCAGTCAAAATAAGACGCTTATCATCATTCATTTTAACTTGGAACGGCCCTGTCCCTATCGGTTGTCTATCGAAGCTTTCAGAACGCAAAGCACTCGGTAGCAAAATTTTTGCTTGCGACTCACTCAGAGCCAGAGGAAGGTAGCGATCAGGACGGACGAGCTCAATATCAACGGTCCACTCTTGTGGTGAAGACACCCGCTTTATGTGAGAAAACAAGTTCAAGCCATTTAACGCAAGCACACTCTCAAGAACACAACTGGTTGTTAACGGTTCACCATTATGAAAGCGTACTCCACGACGAAGATAAAAACGCCAATGTGTATCAGAAATTGCTTCCCACGTGTGGGCTAAATCTGGTTGAAGTTGTTCATTTTCATCAAGGCGAGTGAGTCCGCTAAAAATTTGTCTGGCGATGTGCTGTTCAGAACGCCGCATCGGTTTCTGCGGGTTTAACATCGACAATGGTCGATAATAAGGCAAACGCACGACCTGCTCGCCCTGTCGATGCTGAAGCCCTAAATAACCTTGGATAACCTGCGTCAATCGTGTCGCATCGTTATCAAGCGCATCTAGAGCCTGACCGATTTTCCCTTCATCGAGATAACGCCTGGCGAGGTTTTCGCTGACGTCGCTTCGATTACGTTTAAAAACGAGTTTCGAAAGTTTTCCTCGACCCGCTGCCGGATGCCACTCAATCCAGCCCTCTTCTTCAAGTTTATTTAGAACAATACGAGCATTACGACGTGTACAAAACAACGCTTCGGTGATGTCTTCGAGCTGAACGTCCGTATCGTGACCGGAAAATTTTTCAAACAGTGTTTCGAACTGAACACGTAAACGAGGGCTACTCATAAAGAGGAAATTCTTATCTTGTTATCGATAAGCTAAGTTTCCTCATTTTTTCCAAAAAGTGCAAACATCACACTATAAATTATTGAATATCGATACCAATTTCTCGCGAAAGTTCAGCCAGTTGTACCTCGTTGTCCAGCTTGATAGACCATTTGCACTCTGCTCCATGAGATAAAACAACGTTCGCTCCTCTACCCAGCAACTGAATTGCATCGGTTTGCGCTTGCAAGGTTACCATTGCACTGCCGGAGAGCTTAATCACTATTTCACGCTGGGTTGCAATGATTTTTCCTAATGAAAACTCAATCACCATCTTAGTTTATACCGACTTTGTTTTGTGTTGTTTCACAGCGATGGTCAAGCGACTGGTACACACTAAACGGCCTCGCTCATCAGTGATATCGATTTGCCACACTTGCGTTGAAATACCCAGATGAAGCGGTTTTGCCGTACCAATCACATGACCACTTCGCATGGCTCGCACATGGTTCGCGTTAATATCTAAACCGACGCAGTAGCTGCCCTCATCGACAGAGAAGTTTGCAGCCAATGAGCCTAATGTTTCTGCGAGCACGACTGATGCACCACCGTGAAGCATTCCTAAAGGTTGATGAGTAAAGCTGCATACGGGCATGGTTGCTGTAAGGGAGTCGTCAGTGAAATCTGTATATTTAATTTGTAGGTGCTCGATCAGGGTATTTTTTGACGTGGCATTCAGAATCTCTATGCTTACGGGCTTTTTCCATATACTCATTGTTTTACTCTTAGTTTCACAAACTGGTTTGTTAGGTTGTAACGATGTGCTAGGAAGCTAGCATAGACGCTACTTGGGCATAACTTCAAGACGTAACATCTCACCTTCTTTATTAATCAGATGAATAACTTGATCCATGCATCATGTTACTATTTGGGTATATACTATTGCTTCAAAACAAAAAATTAAATGGAGCCTGTTATGAAGGTATGGATGAAAGCCTCTGCTCTTTTAACTATCGCGGGTTTAACGGCGTGTAGCGCATCACCGACGGGTCGCAACCAGATCCTGATGTTTTCAGATCAGGAAATGTCATCGCTTGGCGCTAAATCTTTCGAACAAATGAAGAAAGATATCCCAATCAGCAAAGATCGCAAAACGAATGCCTACGTTCAATGCGTTGCCAAACACATCACTGACACCATTCCCGCTCAATCTGGATTTAAAGACTGGGAAGTCGTTGTTTTTGATAGTGAACAAGTCAATGCGTTTGCTCTACCAGGTGGGAAGATCGGCGTGTATACCGGGCTTTTAGATGTCGCGAAAAACCAAGATCAGTTGGCAACAGTCATTGGTCACGAAGTCGCTCACGTCCTCGCTGACCACAGTAATGAACGTCTCTCACAAAGTCAGTTAGCAAATGCCGGGTTGTCTCTAGCAAACGTTGCCATTGGCGCTTCCGAGTACAAACAGTATCAACAAATGACGATGGCGGCACTTGGTGTCGGTGTTCAATACGGTGTTATCTTGCCATACGGTCGTACTCAGGAATCCGAGGCTGATATTGTCGGGCTGGAATTCATGGCAAAAGCAGGTTTCGACCCACGTCAAAGTGTCGATTTATGGAAAAATATGAGTGCTGCATCAGGTGGTTCTCAACCACCTGAATTCTTCTCAACCCACCCATCGCACAGTACGCGCATTAAAGATTTACAAGCAACCATAAATAAGCTGCCTGCGTATAACGCGAAAGCACCAAGATGTGGCTAATTCATTGCTACTATCGTCTACTACTTAAGCTTGCCAAATAAAAAAGCTCCCTAGGGAGCTTTTTAATGATTCTAATCAAGTGCCCAATATCTGTAGCGGCAAACTTAACAAACTATCTCCGAGAGTGGCAAAATACCAGATGATAGAAACAAAACCTCCGACAGAGACCAAGTACCAAGCAAGTGAAAATAGTTGCCCATAACGGGTTAATGGCAATAAATGGCTTTGATGTCGAGCTCTCCATTCCATCACCACTTCCAACATTCCCATTAACAATAAAAACCCTAGCAACGTCAGACCGAAATAGTAACTGATAAAAATGCCTAATAAAGCGGTCGCAATACTGCCAGCTAACCCGACCCAAGTATTCATTGAGAAGGTAATACTTTTGAGCACATGGCCACCATCTAATGGTAAAATAGGCAGCAGATTAAATAGGTTTAGCAAGGCGTTAAACACAGCAAGCCCAGCGAAGATCACCTCACCAGTCATCCAATAAAGCAAAGTAAAAACAATACTAAGTACTAAACCGAAAAATGGTCCCATGATTGAGATAACCACATCCTGCCAGCGCGTGTTTATCTTTTCGTCACTTAGCGCCAAACCACCTAGGAATGGAATCAAATAGATCCCTTTGGTCTTCATTCCAAAATACTTCATCGCTCTAATGTGACCATATTCATGAAAAACCAAACAAGCGATCAACGCTAGCGCGAACTCGATGGAAAATAGCCAAGAATATGCAGCGAGACTTGCAGACGCTAACGCCACTTTAATAACTTTCGCACTTTTAAGTGCTTTCATCCCAAGAGATACGAGGCCTATTACACTTAAACGCTTTTCGGATGGTGGCGTAACTTCTGGCACTTGGCACTCGATGTCTTTTTCATTTCGACAACCTTCGTTGACGAGCTCACCGTTAATTGTGACCTTGTAACTCAATTCAAACGGTTGCCATGTTAAAGAACACTCTAAATGACAGTTCAGGATTTCCTCACCCGCAGAGAGCTTAAACTGGTGTAGACAAGTCTCTGCGGTATTGTCACTGGCATCGATTTGAGACACCAACGTATTATCCCAATATAACTGCTGCCACCCAGCCATCGATCCTTCGAGCCTTAGCGAACGACCTAAAAATTCAACATTCAGTAATTCCAATGCGGTTCCTATTGCGTCTATTGAATAACTACATAGCGAGCGCGAATTATGCCTGTGAAGTGAAGAAACAGCAAAGCGAGCTATCTCTTGATTTGATCGTTATTTAACTATAAAGCTCGCAAAACAATTCTGGTCGTACCATTCTCTTCAAAAATATAACGATAATACATGCCCTTACAAGCCATCGTTTGACCTATGCATCATATTTAAAACGCAAAATACGCTCAAACTTTGACAAGTTATTAAACATACAATTAACATTACATTTACATCACCGTTGTATTTCGCGTATTAACAATTGGTGTAAGTACCACACAACAATTACAAGGACTTCGGTCCAGCATTATGACACCCTAGGAGGGTCAAGGATGAACAAGAAGCACTGCTCTCTGCTTACAATTTCAATATTGTTTGCGTGTAATGCCCACTCAGCGGGCTTCCAGGTAGCTGAACATTCGGCATCTGGTCTTGGTCGAGCATTTTCAGGTGAAGGGGCTGTCGCAGATAATGCCAGCGTCCTTGCCCGTAACCCTGCAGCAATGACACTTTTCAAAGAAGCTCAATTTTCGGGCGCGTTATCTATCATCGACCCTGAAGTCGATGTGTACGACACTGTAAACAATGAACACGCGAAAGATGTCGCCCCTTTACAGATCGTGCCAGCAGGTTATTACATCAGCCCTATCAATGATAACTGGGCTTGGGGTATCGGTATGTTCACAACATACGGTGTTGCCACTGACTATCCAAATGATATTTCCGCAGGTGATATGGCGGGTGACACTTCCCTACTTTCAGTAAACATCAACCCTAATGTCGCTTACCGTATCAACGAGTCTTTCAGTGTCGGTGGTGGTATCAACCTAGTTTACGCTGAAGCAGAGCTGACTCGCCACAAAGGCGCACTCGCCCGTATTTTAGGTGGTAATAAGTCCGATAACCTTGTCGGCATGGAAGGCGAAACTTTTGCTTGGGGTTGGAATATTGGCGCTTTGTACGAGCTAAATGAAAACAACCGTTTTGGCTTTGGTTACCGTTCTAAAGTTGATCTAGATTTTGACGACGGTGAGTTTAGTAGTTACGACTCAGGCCGAGCTCCATCACCAAAAGTGGATGGCCGTTTAAAAATCTCTCTCCCTTCAATTATCGAATTATCGGCTTTCCATCAACTGAATGAACAATGGGCAGTACATTACGGCTGGCAACAGACCGATTGGAGCACATTTAAAGAACTGAAAGCGACGAGTCCTCAATGTAATGATGGAACTGCTGGTCAATGTTTCTACAAACCAGAGAAATACGAAGACAACAACCGTTATTCTATTGGTGCAACTTACACCCTCAATGCGGATTGGACATTCCGTGCAGGTTTTGCGTACGACGAACAAGCAGGTGAAGCGACATTGAGTATCCCTGACAGTGACCGTTTTTGGTACAGCGCGGGCCTAACTTACGCAATGAATGAGAATTTAACTTTCGATGCAGGCTTTGCACTTGTTAAGAGTAAATCAGGCTCTTTCACTGAGACAAATGCTCTGGGTGAAGAGATTAAGTTTGACTCAGAAGGTACTGCTTACATCAGCGCGGTACAGATGAACTACACCTTCAAATAATGGGATTACGGAGTAAACCAATGAAACACACGTTTAAATTATCAATGCTTTGTTCTGCAATCCTTCTTGCTGGTTGTGGTGATGATACTTCCAGCTCTGGTACTTCCGACAAAGTTCAATTTGAAGATGAAGTGCAAGCATTGCTTGATCGCGAAACATCCATCAGTTTTACGCTTCAAGGAGCGAACGCAGATGTACCGGCACCATCTTACTTATTAATGGACACAAGCGATGGTACGCTTGGTCTGCCAACTGATGGCAATGATGCTTTAACCAACCCTAGAGCCTCGATGAATACGATGGATGGATGGTCAACGTCTATGCCAATCGTTCTTAACTTCAACGGCGATGGTTTTGCAACGGGCATGTTGCCGTCTGGTGTTAAAGTCATCAAGATTAACCAACGCTTAACCGAGTGGGACGGTAAATCTAACCCAATCGAAGAGGTACTCGTTCAGAACCAAGACTACGTAGTTCAAGCAAAAGGTAACTCTCTATACATCCAGTTCTTGGCTTCACTTGATGAGTCAAGCGAGTACATTTTTGCGGTTACACAAGATGTTACTGACGTGAATGGTGAGCCAATCGGTACATCAGCCAGTTACGCGACAGGTAAATCGAAAGAAATCGTTTATGAAACTGGTGCTCTTGCTTCTGTTCAAGCGGTGACACAAGCGGTTGAAGGCATTTTTGGTTTAGCTCAAGTTGACCCTAACGACATCGTTTACTCCTCATGGTTCAGTACCCAGTCTGTAGGTGATACGTTAGCGGCAGTCAAAGGAGTAACCGCTACTGGTTTTTCTACCGGCGCAAACACACTAAATACCGTTTACAAAAATGACTCAAACGAAGGTTCAGTTGACTTATCAACGGCCTACACAATAACGCTCGGTGAAACCCAAGACTTTAGCACTGCGCTAGACTCTGACGATGACTTTAGTAAATACATTAGCGATCTAGACGCAGCTAAAACGGCAATTAAAGGCCTTTACATGCAATCAGGTGCCGATGTGAGCGTGACACAAGGTGTGGTAAGACTGCCTCATTACCTGGAAAAAGGCGCAAGCTGGAACATGCAACCAATGGTATCTGCGATGCCAAGCCTAGCGAAGCTAAGCGCAGCATTCGCGGATCCGAACGAGCAAGCAAACATGGTTCAGCAGCTATCAACAGGCGTTTTTGCAAATGATCCTGTTGATGTGACAAAGCTTGCTACAGATCCTACAGAGCAGCTAAAACTTGTTGGAGCTAAGCTTACTCTTACCGATGGTACCCAGCTTGATAGTGAGCGTATTATTACTCGCTACTCGCCTGTTCCCTTAGTGAAATCGGTCGAAGATATCGAAGTACTGGTCTTCACACCTAAATCTGGCGTCGCGACAGACGTTGTGATTTATCAACACGGCATCACCTCAGCGAAAGAGAATGCGTACGCGTTCGCGTTCAATATGGTAAAAGCTGGTGTGGCAGTTATCGCTATTGACTTACCTATTCATGGTACGCGCAGCTTAGATGAACAACGTTCCGCAAATGCGAATGTACTGGCTTATCTAAATCTTTCCAACTTAGCCGTTGCGCGTGACAACCTACGTCAAAGTGTTCTGGATGTGTTAGGTTTGCGCGCTAGCTTGGTAGTATCTGCTCAAGGCGGTCTTTTAGCTGGAGGTCCTCTGCAAGGCTTCAACCCAATGACGGGTTCAAAAGTCAAAATGCTAGGTCATTCACTTGGCGGTATTGTCGCTACATCTGCCGTCGCAGCAGCAAACAATACATTGGGCAGCCCTACTGCGGATGCACTGTACACCTTTAGTTCTGCATCAGTACAGAACTCTGGTGGACAAATTGGTAATTTGTTACTGGGTTCAGACAATTACGGCCCTCAGATCAAACATAACCTCGCTTATGCAGCATCTAAAGACTATGCGAGTTACGCTGATGCATCATGTGCGGATCTAGAAGATAAAACATGTTACGAAGCATTTGAGGCTGCGGCAACGGAAGCTCAAGTAGCAGCGCTAGAAGCAGGTTTTTCACAATTTATCTATGCAGCACAGACTACACTAGACACTGTCGATCCGTTCACAAACGCTTCAGATTTAGTGGCATCTGGTTCGCTAACGACACCATTCTTTATGACAGAAGTGGATGGCGATAGCACAGTACCAAACAGCGTTCCAAATGCACCATTCGCGGGTACTGAACCGCTCGCTAATAAGCTAGGGTTGAAGACTGTGAACAGTACGGACACTACTGTGAATGCAACTGCGAGCTTTGTACAGTTTAATGCTACTGCATCGCACAGTACTTTTGCTTCGCCAAATGGCACTCTGTCTGATATTGATCATCATGTAGAGATGCAGATGGAAAACACTGACTTCTTGATGGATGAAACACTAACAGGTGTCACTAACACTTCTGTTTTGAAGTAATCGTAACGCCCTTCCTACCAAAGCCCAGTTTCTACTGGGCTTTTTCATTTCAATTGTATTCAAACCCACTCATATTTCCTCTGCTATAGTTAAAACGATGTCTTTGCCTAACTCACTTGTTTAAAAGGAAAACTCTATGCGCGTATTGACTGTTATTGCCACTGTATTACTTCTTGCTGCATGCGGAAGTAGCCAATATCTGATGTCGACAAATGAAGGGAAAATTATTACCTCTTACGGTAAACCAGACCTGAACGAGGAAACGGGTATGTACGAGTATGAAGACATGGATGGTAAAGAAATGAGTATTTCAAAAGAGCAAATTGTCCAGATTGTCGAACGTTAACGACAGGCCCTCTGTAAATTAGAGGGCTATGTTCTAGCCACCCTCTCTCTACATTTACCTCTTTTAGGCTTGTAATCGTTGTAGAGATTGACACAACTAATTCATAAGCCAAAACAATTAATAGTGTCTTTTATACTTCCGTATTATTTATTTAGCGAATATTTTACATCTTCACCTTAATCAGGTTGGAGTATTGTAAAATCTAGTCTTTAATTCGCTAACACCCTTTTATTTCTCAGGATAAAGTGGATAATACCGCCACAAAATAACATTACTAAGGTGAGTCCTTATGTCTATTGAAGCTACTCTGCTTGCGCGCTGCGAGTCAAAATGTGAACTGTGTTCTTCTGAATCTCAACTAACTGCATACGCTGTCCCACCTCACGGTAATGTGACGGTTGATACTGCCATCATGGTTTGTGATAAGTGTCTGGGTGAGATCGATGAGCCAAAAGACATTAACCACTGGCGTTGTCTAAACGAAAGCATGTGGAGCCAGGTTCCTGCTGTACAAGTGACTGCATGGCGCCAACTCACTCGCCTAAACACAGAAAGCTGGGCTCAAGATGCTCTTGACATGATGTACATGGAAGAAGAGCAAATGAACTGGGCAATGAAAGGGATGTCTGCTGACGATAAAACGGTTGACTGTAACGGCACTGAACTTAAGAAAGGTGACGATGTAACAGTAATTAAAGACCTACCAGTAAAAGGCACTAACCAAGTAATCAAACAAGGTACAGTGATTCGTGGTATTAGCCTTGGCGATGATCCAAAGCTAGTTTCGGGTAAGGCAAATGGTGGTCAGTCGATGTACGTGATCGCAGAATACTGCCGCAAGAAGTAATATCGCACTTCAGTCATGTCAAAACGGGGCACCAATGGTGCCCCGTTTTTCTATACAACACTTAATCTACTATCATGTCTACCTCCTCTAGAGTGTTTCTTTTCTAGGGCGTAGGTTGAGTAGGCATGTTTTACAAATAAAAAAATACCGGCTCATAGGCCGGTATTTCTTACACTATTTCAATATTAACGGTACATACCGATGTCTTTTTGAATATGTGCTGACAAGTCTTCTGCGTAGTAACTGCGTGGCGCAGTGTTATCTACAAATAGAATGTCCAGTAAGTGAGCAATCAGTCCTTTGAAGTTAACCGCGTAGGTTTTCTTATCCATAGAGGTTGGTAAAGCTACATTTGTCATTTGCATTGCTTGTGCCATGATTGCCTCTCTTTAAAAGCAGTAGTCTGTTTAGTTGGTTGTATATTAGTCAGTTTCTTATTGTTTAAGAAATGACAAATTTTACCCATTCAAATTAGAATTTCTAATAAAACAAACTCATTACAAAACTCAAAAATACAAATGAATAATAACGGCATAAATAATCACAATTGCTGTAATTACATTGAATAACTGAACATTACCTGCATAATCGCCCCTTAAGCAACAACATATATTTAACAATATTTTTCGTTATTTCTTTTGATTTTAGTGCTTACTTTATATTTTTTGATTAGTAATATTAACGCTAGTTTGACGCTTCGCTTTATTTTTTAGGAGTGATGCAACCACTGCCGATGTCATCACAACAACTAAAAATGTGAGAGACCATGCTGTCGGAATCTCATATTCTGTTCCAACCAATAGCATTTTTACCCCGATAAACATCATGATTACTGATAATGCTGGTTTTAAGTATACAAACTTGTCTAACATTGCTTGAAGAACAAAGTACAGCGATCGCAAACCCAGTAATGCAAATACGTTCGCGGCTAAGACTAAAAATGGCTCTCGTGTTACCGCGAATATAGCTGGTATAGAATCCAACGCAAACATAACGTCCATTACTGCAATGACACCAACAACGATCAGCATCGGTGTTGCCACCCACTTACCAGCTTGCTTTAAGATTAAGCGATTTCCTTGGTAGTCATCTGTAACTGGCAATACCTTTCGAATCAACTGCTCCGGATATGGATTAACCTCTTCTGCTTCGCCTTTGTCGCGAGCTAGCTTAACACCCGTCCAAATAAGAAAAGCAGCAAATAAGTACAATACCCAGTGATACTGTGAAAGTAACTGAGCACCAACCGCAATCATGACAGCGCGTAAAACTAGCGCACCTATCACCCCCCAAAGCAATGCTCTCGGACGCAAGTGCTCCGGCACACTGTATTGTGCAAAGATGATGGCAAACACAAACAAGTTATCCACGCTTAGCGACTTCTCTAGTAAGTAACCAGTTAAGAATGAAATCGTTGCTTTGTCGTTCGTATAAGCGCTATGTGGCGCGTAAAAGTCCCAGAATAAATAAATAGAACCTGCAAAAACAAAGGCAAGCAAGAACCAAAAAACACTCCAAACGATGGCTTTTTTCATCGTGATAACGCCACCACGTGTTTGATAGATATCAAGCGTAACAAGAACAAGGGTAAATAAACCAAAAGCACCATACATCGCTAATGATTCTTGAAGAGGCACCGATTGGCTCAATTGGGTGGTATTTTCGATAAGAGACATATTTCCTCCCATGGCGGAAGGACTTCGTTTGGTGACCTTCCGCAGACAATAACAACCAACAGCCACATAACGATTATGTGCTGCTAGTCAATGAATGCGTTGGTCTCGTTGAAGTGTTGACGTGAATGAACCACGTAACACCTTTACTTACCGGATAAGCTGATGCTTAACGAGATGACGATAAGTAAACTTGCGCTAACTACTCCCCAAACGCCGACATAATAACGCCGAGCGTCAGGCTTTCCAACAAAAAAGCCTTGTCTTATCGAAATAAAATTCTTATCAAAAATCAGGAAGCACTATAAAAAGAAAGAAATGGATTCAACCACCTGAACTTTAGTAAACAGACAAAAAGCAGCAAATGGCTCAAGACAAACTCTTCATTGGTTAGAGCCCTAACGGGGAAGATAGATACAAAAAAGGAGCATTACTGCTCCCTTTTGTAACATCCACATTCTTAGCAATTCAAAAGCCGCTTAGAGGCACAAAGTAGACCAGTGTTGACCAAATTGCGATCCAGGCAACCACGACTGCCGTATCTGCCCAATCTTTATTCCACATACTGCCATCCTCATCAACCCATGTAGTAAGTGGAGAGCAGCAAAATCAATACCAGTATCTATTATCGACGTCGCTTTGTGTAAAGTTTGTGACTTTGATTCAAACAGTTTGGCTCATCGGTCAGGAGTTCAATAAAACAATCAGCCATGGACAAACTGGTCACACGCCCTTCTCCTTTCATCTCCTGCAATGCGTCATACCCCTCTTTCCCTTTCATCGTATAGGCAGAAGAAGTCCCTCGATACCAAACATCATCTTGAACACCTACCCATTGTTTGCCATCAAAAATCACTAATGATTGAACTCTTTCACCTTTTGGGGCATCTGCGTGGTACTCGAAGTTTAAATTGTAAGTGTACGGATAACTGCCAGATCCAGTGCCTTCTACGCCATTGTTGAGTGCATTATTTATCGCGCCTTCAAGTGCACGGCGAATAGCGCTGCCTTTTACATCGTAAAAGCCGATAGGAACGGCAAAAGGCAACAGTCGTCCGGCAATGTCTGCCACTGTGATGTTGCCAGGGTTCAAAGAGGTTCGCACGCCACCCGCATTATGAATTGCAAATTGAACGTCATATCCACGTTTGTTTAAACAGTGCAGAAATGAGCGGGCAACGGAGGAAGCCAACTCACTCTCACCAAATTCATCGGGAATTCTCACATGACGCTTTTTGGTGTCAACACTAGCAATGACTTGTGACTGTAACTGCCTGACCTGAGGAATATACTTATCGCTCAGGATCGCTTGAGTTTCCGGGTGTTTCTTACAAACCACGACATTCGGTTGACCATGGATGAAGTCGCACGCGGTTTCGAATACACCTTGGTCGAGCTGTTGGTTTAGCGTCGAGTCCCAAAAAATACGTCGACCAAGCAACAGTTCATTTTGTCCACTCAACATCGTTGCTTTACCGTGTTCATCAAACTCAATGACGCAGTGCCCCATTGTCAAAGCATGGAAACCCGCTTGCACCACATAGGTATCATTAATTTTGATACCGTAGGGATCGTCTTGTCCTAACCCTATTGATGAAAAATCACCTTGCAACCGGTGGCTGTGTCCACCAACAATTATACCAATACCTGCGACTTTCTCAGCTAACTCTAAATCACCTTCATAACCTAAGTGGCTCAGAAGAATAATATTTTTTATACCTGATGAATGGATTTGTTTTACGGTCGCCTTGGCGGTTTCAATTGCTGAGTGAAAAGGCGTGTCTGCATCAGGGTTTGCGATGTCGCTCATTTTATCTATGGATAATCCGAAAATCGCGACCCGCTCACCATGGAATTCTTTAACAATGTATTGAGCGCTCTGTGTATCCGGTTGGTAACTATATACATCCTTGCAATCACTGATACGGTGAGTTTTTTTAAGTGATTCATTGGATAAATCCCAGTTGCCAGCAAGCAATGGGAACTGAGTACGTTGGCAAAACAATGCAACTGGCTCATTCCCCATATCTAATTCATGATTGCCTAACGCCATTGCATCAATCTTTAATGCGTTCAATAAGTCGGCATTGGCTTTGCCTTTAAATAGTGAGAAATACAGCGTGCCTTGGAAGCAATCTCCGGCATGGAGGAACAACATCCCGTGACCTTGGCGCTGAGCATCATCTCTTAACTGCTCGACTCGGGTTGCGATACGAGAAAAGCCGCCAGCACTGACATAAGGCTCTAGCGTGAGTTCATTGTTTATCTTAAGCTTTAACTGTAATGACGTTGGTTCAAAGTAGGAATGTGTGTCATTGATGTGTGCCAGTTTGATTCTCACTGGCTTATGATTGTTATTCATCTTCATCTTCTCTTTTTTCATTCCTTATAATAATAAGAAGTGAATCATGACAGAATCATGAATTTTATGAAACTGCGATTTAGGATTTCATGTTTAAGTGATCACGATGCTGTCCCCCGGCTTTGAAAGCAAGCCTCGCTTGTAACGGTCTCTATTCAGTAAGAGGCTCTCGTAATTTTGTGAACTGAGCTTAACTCAAAAATTTCGAATTCATATATGCTTAGGAGTAGCAAAATAACTCTCGATAATTCAAATAATTGCAAGGAGGATTGAGATGAGACTAGAACGCATCGAAATCTCCGGGTTTAGAGGCATCAAACGCCTTTCACTCTCTTTTGACGAACTCACCACGCTTATCGGTGAAAACACGTGGGGCAAATCATCATTACTCGATGCCCTTTCCATCGCATTACCTGCCAATGGCTCATTGTATCAATTCAAACTGAAAGATTTTCACGTTGACTACTCAATTTCTCATCCACAAACACAACACTTACAGATCATTGTTTGTTTTAAAGCACAGGATAAAAACGAAGTAAAAGCGGGACGCTACAGACGTATAAAGCCTACATGGTGCACCAACGAAGATGGTGAGCAAGTCATTTACTATCGTATTAGTGCGTCTCGCGATGAGCACGGCATTAATACAGAGTACGCGTTTTTGGGTCATAACGGCAAACCCAAAAAACTTCACCACTCAGAGAAACTCGCTATTGAGTTAATGACACTTCATCCTGTAATCCGACTACGTGACTCCCGACGCTTCCCAGATTTAAACCATGTCAACGGCGATGGTAAAAATGCTCGGATTGAAAAACGAATCAACAATACCTGTCGACGCTTATTGGCTATGCCTGGCCATGTAAATAAAGGTGAGATTCGTAGTAGTCTCGACTCAATGCAAACGCTTGTTGAGCACTATTTTGCGTTCAGAAGTGTCAGTAAAGGTAACCTACGCAAACCTCGCGATGGTCTTTTCTATACAAGCCCTTCCTCTGATAAAGGTTTGAGTCAGTTCTTGAAAGAAACCAATGACAAACAAAGCCGCTTGCTTTTAATGGGGTTACTCAATGCCTATCTTCAAGCTAAGGGCCCCACTGATTTAAGGCGCTGCGCGAGACCAATACTGATCATTGAAGATCCAGAAGGTCGACTGCATCCAACTCATCTAGCGAGAGCGTGGTCCTTATTGCAATTGTTGCCAATGCAAAAGATATTAACCACCAACAGTGGCACGTTACTCGGTTCTGTTCCACTGTATTCAATTCGACGTTTAATTCGGCTATCAGACAGAACCATCGCTAAGAGTTTAAACTCAACAAAGTTTGGTCGAGATGAGTTGCGCCGAATTGGTTTCCATATTCGTTTTCATCGTTCAGGAGCATTATTTGCGCGGTGCTGGTTACTTGTTGAGGGCGAAACCGAAGTTTGGCTTTTTCATGAACTGGCTCGTCAATGCGGGTATGACTTGGCTGCCGAAGGGGTTCAAATCGTTGAGTTTGCTCAATCAGGTCTAAAATCACTCATCAAAGTAGCAAAAGAGTTTGGTATTGATTGGCATGTCGTTACCGATGGCGACCCAGCAGGGAAAAAGTACGCGCATGCAGTGCGAGCACAGCTCGACCATGATCAGGAAAGGCATCGACTTACGGAGTTACCCGACCGAGACATCGAGCACTTTCTGTACAACAATGGTTTTGAACTTTTCTTTAAGGACATCATCAAAGTTCCTCATGACCACCCTATCCCTGCTAAAAAAGTCGTAAATCGTGTTTTGAAAAAACATGCAAAACCGGACTTAGCTTTGGCTATTGTGTCTCATTGTGAAGAGAAAGGCATGGAGTGTATTCCTGTTCTTCTGCGCTGGACACTTAAACGCGTTGTTACCATGGCCAACGGCAATACATGAGTTAGACGTATTTTACACTCAGCGTATTGTCTTGTAATACAAAAAAAGCACACCAATTTGGTGTGCTTGTATCAAACATCATTAATTTTGATTAAGGGTATTGAGAGGGATAAAACTCAATACACAGTGGATACCAATAAGATCGGGGGTTCACTACTGTGCTTGCTCAGCAAGCGAAGAAGAAGTAGCGGTTGATTTCGTATGCAACCATAGCCCTGTCGCTTTCATTAGATAGCCAAACACACCACCTAGCAACAACGATGGAATGACAAGTTGCCAGTTTCCGTCAGACGCAAATGTTGCGCATGAACCAATAAAAGTACCAGGGATGTACGCGAGCCAAGCCTGTTTAGCTTGAATACACATGAAGAATGCCACAATAGCGGTAATCACATAGCCAATAATTTCCAACCCCACGTAAGTGGAACCGTGAATAATTACCATTGCCCAGAATACGCCTGTCATATTGGTGATTAAGCTGATGCCTAGTCCTTTCAATCCGCTCGTTGGCGCTGCAAAGTAGCTCGTGCAACCTAAAAAACCAGCCCAAGAAAGCAAACCTAAAGAGATGGCGATCCAACCCCATACGCCAGATAAAATTCCAGTAGTGATAGAAATAGCTAAAAGTGTCGTCATGGTAGTCATACCTACTCGGCTATTATCGTACCTATATGGTTCAATAACTGCCTTCATACATTGAAATCAAGGACACATGTTAGATACATCAGCTCAGCTTATCGGTGATATTGATCACAATAAGATATTATTATTTTCACAATTTACATTAAAAGTTTGACGCAACCGATAAATCAACAGATTTAGGGAATAAACCAACTCATCTCGTAGGCATATTTAATCAACCTTTAAAGAACTGAAGGCTTCCCTTTCATCATTCGCAGTCCCTCTCTTTTAATGCAGTCGACTAATGGGTTTTCTGCCATATCTGAACGCCATATAAATGAAAGTGTCCTTTCCATTTTTAACTCAGGTACATTTAATGCCACAAGGTGACCTGCTTCTATATATCGCTCTACATCTAAATACGGTAAGCAAGTAAGGTACTGGCCATTAGCAACTAAACTACGTAACACCGGAACGTGTTCGTACTCGCGCCACACATCCAAATCTTCAATAAGGTGGTGAATAGAACTATCAAATGTTTTTCGTGTGCCAGAGCCATGCTCTCTTAGTACCCACTTCGCTTGCTCTAACTGCGCAAGGCTAACAGACTGATTACGCGCAAAAGGATGATGAGAAGCTGCGACAACAGTAAGATGATCACGACACCATACTTCTTGGTGTAAACGGTTATCATCACAGCGCCCTTCAATAATCCCTAAGTCATACTTGTAATCTAATACCCCATCAATCACTCCTTTCGTACTTTGTACACCGAGAGAAATACGCATTTCTGGAAAGTCATTATCAATGATACTGATAAGGTCGGGAACTAAGTGCTCTGCTGGGGTTTGACTCGCTCCCATACGAATCTCACCACTCAATAAATGTTGCTCATAGAAGCCCATTTCAATCTGCAATGCATCTTGTAGCAAGCGTTTTGCTTTTGGTCGTAACCACATCCCCCAATGGGTTAACGCCATTTGCTTGCCTTGCCTCTCAAACAACGGCCTGCCAAGCATCTTCTCTAATTGCGCAAGCGACATACTCGTCGCTGATTGTGTCAAAGCCAATTTTTCTGCGGCTTGGCTTACACTGCCGGTATCTGCAACTGCGTCAAAAACCGCTAATTGCTTAAGTGAGTAGCGCAAAGTGTCCTCCATTATTAGTGGGTATTTCCCAATCCCCACAATTGTTAAAGCATGCCCCAATAAGCAATAGAGTTCATTTTACCTGGCCCCGTAAAGTTATCAATTAATTTGATGAGGTTTCTAAATATTATCAATTTTACCTTACTAACCGTTCTCCCTATTCTGAGTACGCGGTTCGGGAACACCGCAAGCCTCAATGGTTTTGAAACCGAAGTCATTGAGGCTCTTAATAAAAACAACAATTTCATTTTTGAGTTAATAACCAAGGATTTTTTATGCGATTACAAATTAAGGAGTCAATATGGCGGTGACCAGTTCTCAAAATCACCAGTATTTTTCTCCAAAAGAGATGATGGTTGAAGCGGAAAAATTTGCGTTAAGTAAGGCAAACAAAACCAGCAGTATGACATTAAGCCTCGCCATTATGGCCGGCGCGTTCATCGGGTTAGCATTCTTGTTTTACATCACGGTGACCACCGGCAGTACGGGCGCTGGTTGGGGCTTGAGCCGCCTAGCTGGTGGACTCGCATTTAGCATGGGATTGATCCTCATAGTGATCTGCGGTGGTGAATTATTTACCAGCTCCGTCCTATCCAGTATTTCTTGGGCCAATAAGCAAATCTCGTTCGGTAAGATGCTTTCGATCTGGGGCAAAGTTTACGTTGGTAACTTTATTGGTGCGATGTTCCTACTTGCGCTGGTTACTGCTGCTGGTCTTTATCAGATGGATGGCGGTCAATGGGGATTAAATGCGCTTAACATCGCACAACACAAACTTCACCACACTCTCATTCAAGCGTTTGCACTCGGTATTCTCTGTAACCTGTTGGTCTGCCTAGCGATTTGGCTGACATTTAGTTCTGCAAATGCAATGACAAAAGCAGCAATGACAATTTTGCCTGTGGCAATGTTTGTCAGCAGCGGTTTTGAGCACTGTGTTGCGAACATGTTTATGGTTCCACTTGGTATTGTTATCGCGAATTTTGCACCTGAATCTTTTTGGGTATCTGTCGGTGTGCCCGCGTCACAATACACAGACCTAAACATTAGCCACTTTATTACCGCTAACTTAATTCCTGTCACGCTTGGCAACATCGTCGGCGGAGCGGTATTAGTTGGCCTTTCAAACTGGTGTATTTTTCGCCGACCAGAACTAAAAGCAGCGAATATTTCTTCTATCACTACAACTACAACACTGTCGTCAGTTAAGGATTTCACCATGAAAAATGCTTCTTTTGTTAAAGACATTATGAACCAAAAACCAGTCACCATTCGTGCAGAAACGCCAATTGCAGCCGCGCTGGATGTGTTACTTGATAACAACGTAACTAGCGCACCTGTTGTAGACGTACAAAATCGATTAGTTGGCTTCTTCTCTGCTCACGATGTGATGGTAGAACTATGGTGTGAGGACTACATTCCGGTGAAAGACCAAAAAGTCGTAGACATCATGAGCCGAGATGTGGTTGCAATTGACGCTGGTGATCGCCTCGTTGATGTTGTGGAATTCCTATGTATCGATAAAGAGCAGTTGTACCCAGCGAGCAGTATGGGTATTGCCACTCGCTTGACGTCTTTGTCTCTCGAAGAACGCGCTAAAAGTATCAAAGTAAGTAAGCCACAAGTGCTTCCTGTGCTTGAAAATGGGCAGATGGTCGGGGTGGTTACTCGTACTGAAGTATTAAAAGCACTACGCCCGATTTTTGGTGAGCGTTTAAACCTAGTGGAAAAAAGCGAGTTAGAAACAGCGTAATTCGCTAAACATTTACAACGTCTATTGGCTTTCAATCGCTATCACTGACGGGTTTATCGATGTTAGTGATGTGATTAAGATAATAAAAAAGCGCTCTTCAAGTGAAGAGCGCTTTTAGTGTATCTAAAAGGAACTAATTACTTCTTAATACCTTCGATATGAAGTTCCATATCGACGTAGCTTGAAGCACCCATTACTGGGATGTCAAAGTCAGCAAGCTCTAGGCGAGTGTTGCCAACAAAGCCAGCGCGCTCGCCGCCCCATGGGTCACTGCCAGCACCAACGAATTCAGCCTCAATAGTAATAGGCTTAGTAACACCGTGTAGCGTTAGATCACCAGTTACATCTAGTTTGCCATTGCCTTTATCAACCACTTTTGTGCTCGTAAAGGTTGCTTCACTGTATTTACCAGCATCGATGAAGTCACCACTACGAATGTGTTTGTCACGTTCAGCATGGTTTGAATCTAGGCTGGTTGTATCAACAACAACATTTACTTTTGAGTCAGCAATGTTGTTTTCATCAAAAGAAAAGTCACCAGAAAATGTATTGAAACGACCTTTGATGAAACTGTAACCCAAGTGGCTAACTTTAAAGTTGATTGAAGCGTGAGCACCTTTGGTATCGATGACATAATCTGCAGCTTGCGCACCAAATGGCAGTGCCATAGCGATAGCTAATCCTGTAGCGAAAAGTGACTTTTTCATTTTGAAGCTCCTAACATTTTTCTTAATGTGTTGTCTTTATCGATAAAGTGGTGTTTTAGTGCAGCAATAGCATGTAAACCTGCAATCAGGATGACTGCCCAAGCTGCATAGAAGTGAATCTCACCTGCAATATCTGATTGGCCTGGGAATAACTCTCCCGCTCCTGGCACGGTGAACCAATTAAACACTTCGATGCCGCGTCCATCAGACGTTGAAATGAGGTAACCTGAAACAAAGATGGTGACCAATAGTAGGTACATGACACCATGCGCTGCTTTAGCAGCAAGCACTTCGTAACGTTTGCCTTCTACCTTTGGTGACGCCGTCACATGTTTCCATACGATGCGTGCCAAAGTTAAAATAGCGAGTAAAATACCGACAGAGCGATGGTAATGCGGCGCAGTTCGATACCATTCGCTGTAATAGCTAAGGTCGACCATCCACAAACCCACTGCAAATAGACCAATAATGCACAGCGCTGATAACCAATGCATCACGCGTGCAGTAAGGTTGTAATTCTTTACCAGTGTATCCATCTCAAGTTCCTAGATATATTCCTAAGTTAATGCTGAGCAAGAAAGACTACATTAACCTATTTACGTCATATGAAACAGATTATTTACCATCATTTACATCCAGCCAATGGTGCCGTATCTATCAAGTTGTTCGAATTTTTTGAAGGAACTTTAAATCGTTTGTAAAACTGAAACTTACAGCTTAATTTCTTGTTCTATCTCATACAGCTCTTCGGAAACTTCTAACATTCTGCGTTCAACCAGTAACTTAGCATCTTCAACACCCTTGTTATAATAAATTGGTCCTAGTTTTTCTGTAATAAAATCAATTAGAAACTCACTATCGAACTGGCCAATTTCAACATCTAGCTCGTCTTGCATGTAATCTTGAATGGCGGTGGCCAACGCCTCTTTTTGTGCGCGTTCTAGCTTTATCATTTTTTCCCTTTCAAATTTTTGTTCAACTTCTGCTTCTTTCGTGTTGCTCTATTAAAGATTAGACACGGTCATTTGTGAGAAATTTGGTGTTTAGATCAAGAAGTTGCCGAAGTAAATTAGTCTATTCTCAAAAGACTATGCTAACCTTTTGCAGTTCGTTTTGTAATTATTAAGGGATATTCTTTGCTACTCGACCTAGTTATTCAAAGTGTTAATGATTTTCAAGACGACTGTCTTAAGCTGTGTGAAAAACATTACCCTGCGGTGCATAACCAAGGCATGAGTGAGCATCATCTTGGTCTCGCGTTTTCAAGAAGGATGGAACATACTTTTCGTCACTTTGGATACAACTGCGTGATAAAGCCAATCGAAGTGTTGGATTCTCCAGACCTTCCCCATCACTATCGAATTTCATCCGACATTGGCACTGTCTGGGTTCTGAGTCACCATATGGTCAGTGCCGGAAAATCTTGCCGGGAAAACTTACTCTCATCAATTACCGAATGGCAGAGTGAATATGGCTATGCCTTACAGCCTAATGACCTACTCTTTTTGGTTTGCGATCATTGGATAAGTCGCAGCAAAACGAGCCGAGAATTGCTTCATTGGTGGATGGGGGAACTACCCGATCAGATCAACGAATACACAGAACAAGGAATCACACTGTACACCAGCGAGTCGCAACTCACGCAATCGTTGGACACTCGATTCGGTATTAGCCCTTGTTACATTAAGTTTGGGCATCCTTTACGGCGTTCGAACAAACAGCAGTTAGTCAGAAAATATTTGCAGTTGTATGCCGTACTGCAATGGTAGCATCAAATTGAAGTGCTGAGATTATCAATTATTTCATCAATTTGTTTGATATCACTCGACAAAACTACCCATCCATTACCATCGTTCTTGCTTGAGTTAATGAGCACACTTAGATTCCTTGCCAATGAAATAGAAAAATTAGCGCGATAACGCTGATGTTGAGACATTGATTTAGGTTGTGGTAACAATGATGAGCATCTCGCAACTACTTAGTTGCATCCGGAAACAAGCCGACGGGCAGTATATTGCGAAATACGCGAACTTCACTCTCCGCAGTGTCTTTCAACCCATATATAAGAACGATATTTCCATCGTTGGCCTTGAAGCACTGGTAAGAATTAGCAATGCCAATGGCACCATGGTTAGACCAGATCAGTTTTTCCAATCCAAAGCGACTCCCACTCAAGATTTGCTCAACGTTGAACGCTTAAGTCGCCTAATCCATATCAAAAATTTCTCTCAGTCTCGCTTTCACACAAAACAATTGTTTCTCAATGTATTACCGGTAGCGGCAGAGATACTAGTTAAAGACATCACTTATAACCGACTGCTAAAACAAACCATTTATGAATCGCATTTGATGAATGAACAAATCGTCATGGAGTTACTTGAATTGAAGGTGGAGGATGAACTCTCTTTGTCTCAAGCTGCTCGGGAGTTAAGTCTTGAAGGATTTAAATTAGCGATTGACGATTATGGCGTCAATGCATCGACAACTGAGCGAGTGAGAAGCGTTTGCCCAGATATAATCAAGATGGATCGCTCTTTATTGCTAAGGTATGAAAACGGTGATTTTAAAGCGCTTAACGATGCATTATCACTCGCAAAAGCGTTATGCTCTAAACCGTTATCGAAGGAATTGAAACCGAACATCAACTTCGCTTAATGAAAAAGCTCGGTTTCGATATGTATCAAGGGTACCTACTTGCTATCCCCCAGACGTTAGACGTCTATGAAGAGGCAAAAACAGCCTGACTATGTAAGAACAAAAGTTTGCGCGGTTTAGCGAGAGCTACGTGATTTACCACGATTCTTATGAATCGCCAATTTTGCTTTTAGCTTACGCTTCTCAGATGAACGACTACGACGACGCCCACCCCCATTTTGTTCAGGCTCAACTTCTTCTACAAGACTTGGTTCGAAACCTGCCAGCCATTCTTGGGGTAAGCGTTGATCAAGCAGGTTCTCGATAGCTTGCAACAAGTACTCCTCATCTCTACTCATCAGAGAAACCGCCAAACCTGACTTTCCTGCTCTTCCAGTGCGGCCAATTCGATGGACATAATCTTCTGCTTTGAATGGCATATCAAAGTTCACGACTTGTTCTAGCTCTTGAATGTCTAACCCTCGTGCTGCCACATCGGTTGCAATCAAAGCACGTACCTTACCTTGTTTAAATTCATCCAAAGCTCTTTGGCGGGCACCTTGTGATTTATCACCGTTGATAGAAACCGCTTTGATGCCATCTAACTTGAGCTCTTTCGCTAACTCATCACTGCCTTGCTTCGTTTTTGTAAATACAAGCACTTGCTGCCAATTCCGCGAGCCAATTAAGTACGCTAGCAATTCACGTTTCCGTTTTTTATCCACTGGATAAACCATTTGTGTTACCGTTTCAGCAGTCGTATTTGCTGGTGAAACTTCGACTTCAACTGGCGATTCCATGAGTTTATACGCAATAGTTTTGATTCGCTTCTCAAATGTCGCAGAGAACAATAGGATCTGTTTCTCAGCAGGCAAACGTCGGAAGATGCGCTGCAAGTCAGGCCAAAATCCCATATCTAACATACGGTCGGCTTCGTCTAACACGAGCATATCGGTTTTAGAGATGTTTACGTTACCATTAAACAGGTGATCCAAAAGGCGGCCTGGCGTGGCAATCAAAATATCAGCGCCCTCTTCTAACTTTCTCTTTTGTACGCCAATGCTTGTACCACCATAAACACACACGATGCGAAGTTCTGTTTCTGCCGAGTACTGATTCAAATTATCAAATACCTGCTGTGCAAGCTCGCGTGTTGGAACCAAAATCAATGCTTGAGGTGTGCCGTTAAGTTTCTTTTGCTGAACGGTTTGTATGATAGGTAAACCAAACGCAGCCGTTTTTCCCGTACCAGTTTGTGCAGCAGCAAGTAAGTTTTTTCCTGCAAGGACGTGTGGAATTGACTTTTCTTGCACTGGTGTTGGCGTCACGATATTTAGATTGCCTAGCGTCTCGATTAGCTTTTGTTCGATGCCTAAATCAGCAAAATTAACAGACATGTGTAACCTCATTATTTTTGGAGCGCAGAGTTTACCAGAGCCCCTAAAGCCATACTACTTTTCTATCTCATTGAGTTGAGGCATTAAGCTGTTGCTGAAAATCATACGACTGGCGCAAAACATCTCGATAAAGTGACGAGAACTTCTCTTCTAATTCGGTGTAATCACTTTCAATCACTTTAAATGTTGTAATTAAGTCTGCCATTCTAGGACTTCTTTGCGACATCCGATGTAGTGCAAATTCTATATTGTCTAGATCTTGATAGGATTGAAGCCATCGGCCATGCCACATCCTACTGTGGAGCACCAAAAAACGTGACGGCAAATGTTCATGAACCTCTCGGTTTACTCTCTCGTATGCCGTTTGTACAAAGTGTTCGAGAGGCACGGAATGAAAGTCGTTCCAGTGTTTTGCGAGGCAATGATCCCAAAACATATCCAAAGCGATAGGTGCAAAACGTCGCGCAACACCAGTGAAATGAGGCTTACATTCGTTGACGATTGGATGATGGTCAGTAATACGGTCAACAAATCTATGTAATCTGATGCCATTTGAGATATCGCGATCATACAGCTTGCTTGGATCTCCTTTTACGAAGTCTCCAAGCAAGTTTCCCAATAAATGGCTGTTACTGTGATCTGCGATATGCAGGTGGGCTAGAAAGTTCATTCGACGCCAGTTTTGGCCTCTAGGGCTTGGTGTGACATGAACCTAGTATAACGTCAATTACGACGAGATGAGAGTGTTCCGCTATTCGGCTTCGTTGTCTGGGCCAACGTATTCCGACAAGATAATGCCAATTTCAAGCGCATCTAGCAGCTCTAGGCTCTCATCGTTTTGGTATTGGTCGCTCATTGTGACCTCCTTTATTTTAAGCTCTCTTGCTTTTACTTGCTGACGGCCTGGCTCTTGCCATATCCACATCAGCAACTCCTTTTTATAGTCTTTATATGACACATTCATGACAGCGAGAAGTAAAGATTTAAAAACCTATGAGCATAATCAAAAGTAAACGATTGCAATTAGGTTTCATATCCACTTAACACTTTAGAGAAATGACTCTTTTATCAACATTCATGTCAATTTAAAGATATAACATACTGTTATAGGCGTCCTTAGATCTCATTTCTTAAACTAAATTTAGTATTCGTTACATATTTTGCTGATTAACTTCGCATATTTTGTTTCGATATAGCAATAGATTTGGTCAATATCTTTTATCTCTAATGGAGCTTTAAATGAGAGAAGTTGAGTTTAGAACGATAGACAGGCTGTTTATCAAGATGTCTATCAACGACAAAATGTGGGTTATGTTCCTACTATTTTTAGTAGCCCTCACTTCAGTGGCTGGAAGCCGCTACTTCAATGAAATACAACAATTTGAGCAGCAAGCCATCTCGGCGAGCGAAGCGAAGCTTTCTGGTATCGTTGATGCTCAATCAAACCGCGCTACAGAAATTGACGGCGTATCGAAATCGAACCGCGTAAGCGAGAGTTCTTTTGTCGATGGGGCTGTGACCGCTTATGCCAAGTTGCATTCTGGAGAAGTGATTAAGCTGACTCAAAATGTGTCCACACAATACGAATCGTTAAAATCATCAGCCCTATCGTCACTATTACTCAGCTTCTTATGGGTTATTCCTTTTGCCCTATTCTCTTACTGGGTGGCAACGTTTATCGGAGGAGCTCTGTGGGTTTTATATACAACAACCGAAAAAATTGGTGACGGTGACTTAACCTCTCGTCTTGGTTTCCATCCAGGTCGAGATGAATTCGGTACCATCGGCTGTGCGCTAGACAAGTCTATGGATACCTTAAGTGAACTGGTTAATAGTGTTAAAAATAATGCAACGATGTTGAGCGAGACATCTTCTGCATTCGAAAAAGATATGCAGTTGAGTGAAACCCAGATATCTCATCAATATCAAACGCTTGATTCAGTCGCGACAGCAATGGAAGAAATGACAGCCTCTGCAAAGGAGGTATCAAGTATTTCTCAACAAGCAACGACGCAGTCAGACCAAGATGCCCAGAAGATCGAACTAAGCAGAAGCCGTGTACAAAACGTGATTGGCGAGATAGAGACGTTATCTAGCTATATTGAACAAGCCTCTACGTCAGTAACCAATTTAAACGAGAATACGACGCAGATTAATGACGTGATCACAACGATTAACGCCATTTCAGAACAAACTAATCTGTTGGCACTAAACGCAGCAATCGAAGCAGCCCGTGCTGGTGAACAAGGTCGTGGATTTGCAGTGGTTGCCGATGAAGTACGTACATTAGCAAGCAGAACTCAACAGGCAACAGTAGAGATCCAAGCCATGATTGAGAAGCTTCAAATTGAGAGCCAGAACATTGCTTCAATCACCAACCGAACCGTTCAGCAAGCTCAAACCAGCAGCCAGCTTATTGATGAAATCGGCCATGATGTTACCTCTATTGCCGAGTCAGCACGCTCATTAATGGACATGAGCATTCAGATTTCCACATCTGCTGAAGAACAAAGCGCAGTTGCTAACGATATTGCATCGGAACTTTCAGAAATTCGTAGTCAATCAAGCACAATCAGAGAAGTGGCGGAGCAATCTACCGCTGGCGTCGCTAATCTCACGCAAGCCTCCGTTTCTCTTGGTGAGATATTACAACGCTACCGCACCGCATAACGTTGTGGAACTTATGATCAACAAGGGCTCCTTAGGGAGCCCTTTTCTTTAAACCGTGTTCAACTATTACCTTCGATATTTTCTACGACATCCAAGTGGATATTTGAAGTGAATCTCAAGTTCTCGCTGTACCGGATGAAATAATGTTCTTAAACAAAGCGTTCCGCTATGCTTGATCTTGCCAATTCCAATTTGCTGCTGGAAAACAATATGAATAATTACAAAGACACAAAAGACATAGAGAACCTGAATTGCCCACTCTGCCAAGGAGATGAATATCTCATTTCATCGGATGGCGAGAAATTCACATGCGCTGCTTGCGGATTTCATACAAAAAACTTCTCATCTATCCAATGTCTACATCAAACGCCTTACCTACAGTCTAAACTTAAGCACATCCACAGCTTGAGTCCGGTTTGCCATTAGTAGGTCAAACAGAGCAGCCACACAGCTGCTCTTTTAATTCATCTAAATGATGAATGCGAATTACACGCTCGTCATCAACACGATTGATAGCTTCACCATTAAATAACTGTATCGTTTTGATACCGGCGTTTAGTCCCGCCTCAACTCCTTTAGGCGTGTCATCAATATAAAGACAGTCACTTGGTAAAAAGCCCATGCTCATAGCACTGTACATGATTAAATCGGGCTCAGGCTTCCAACTATTCGCATCGAATGCCGAGAACACTTTCCCTCGGAAAGCATCGAGTAAACCGGTTAACTCCAAAGCGTATTCAATTTTATCTTTAGGTCCATTAGACGCCACACAATATTCGATATTATGCGAATCCAAAAACTGAATTAGTCGTTTTGCGCCATCCATTGGCTGTAAGTGACGCACAAAAAGAGACTGGACTTCTTCTCGGTATTGCGGCTCTAAAACATCAATTGGAACTTTGATATCTTTCAATTCTTTAGTATCTAAAAGGATGTCAGCGAGCTTTCCTCCTTTAAAGTGAGAAACGCACTCTTCCATCGTTAACTCAGCCCCATGCTGGTTAAATACATTGACGAGCGCTTGGCAACACAGCCTTTCGCTGTCGACCAACGTACCATCACAGTCAAATATCACGCACTTAATATTGGTAATTGCCATAGCCATCTCCAGACGTCTTAAAGGCTCAAGCCCAAGCTGATTTTAAGAATGTTTGGATTAATCTTATTTGAGTTTGGGATTGTTGAAACGACGAGCTTGGCATTTCATGGAAATAGAAGGGAGCAATTACAGTTTTTCTAAGCAAGATCACCCAACGTCATCTTGCTTTACTTTTTATGCACATTGATGTGTAAGTTAGTTTTCGATAACCACTGAGCCTAACAGTTTTTGCTCGGTGCTTAGTCTTTTAGCCAGATCAGCCACAAACGAGCTTTTGTATTTTGATTCAGAAACAGCAACATCAGAGATGAGTGTATTTCCTTCGAGATGGCTAACAATAGCAGCACCAATTGGGACTCCAGATTTAAAACCAACATATAATTCAAAATCTGGCGTGAGGATAATCTGTGTCAGATATTCAATGATCATATCTTTATCATACTGCTGTTCCCAGCGCTGAGATTGCAAGATAGAGAACATAATGGTCAGTCGATGAAAATCGACCAGAAAAATATCGTCGGGGTTAAATTCAGAGTCACTTTCCAGTAGTGTGTCTTTGTCGACTACTTGATACGTTGCTTTTTCTAGCGTTTTGAAATAGACATCGCGCCCTTTCAAACTCTCTGGTGTCGGAAATTCAACTTCGACCAGATCATACAGCCATGTATTTTTACGCTCGATACTGGCTAACTGTTGTTCATTCATCTTGATACCTTCGTTTAGAGCAGTACATTAGCATGAAGCCCGCAACAAACCTAGCGCACATAGACCTTTCCGTGGCTAAATTTTGTTTTAGGTGCAAACCTCTGATAGATTTCATCAATATCTTTCCTAGTTAAGGACAAAAATAATGAAAAAGATGCTGTTAAGTGCATTGCTTGCTACTACTCTAGTTGGTTGTTCAGATAACGATGTTGCTGACGTGGGGCTCGGTTGGTTTACTTTGAAAGACATCAAAGTCGGTGAGTTGAAAGACGAGGTGGTAACAGGTGTCACATGTCACATCGCCTCTATCGAAGCGGATTTCAGCTTAGCAGATCCAAGTGATAGCTCAATATCATGTCGTCAGACTGGCGAAATCACACCGGAAATGATTGCAAAAATAGATAAGAGTAAGTCCGGTGAAATTGTATTTAAGAAGTCAAAAAGCATTTTCTTCAAAACAATGAAGGTTCGCCGTATTTATGATGCCGATAACCAAACCTTACTCTACTTGTCTTATACAACAAAAGAGACCGATGGTAGTTTTAAGCATAGCCTTTCGACAGTCCCACTTTGGGGTACCAAGGCTTACGTTGAGCCAACTGAAGTGAAAAAGTAACGCGGGTAAATTTAGTTAGCGCGGAGCAGGCTCTTTCCGGGCGCTGCTGAGCAACAAGTTTAAAAAACAACCCATTGCAATACGACAAGCGCCATAAATTGCAGCTGCTTTGGTTGCTATTTACTCAGCTCGCTGATTTTTTCAGCGAGCAGACTTCTTTGTAATAAATCACCACGATTTTCATTTTTTTGTGATACAATCCCGCCTCTTTTTTTTCTCACTCAAGAACAAGCATGAAGTTTCCTGGTCAGCGTAAATCTAAACACTACTTCCCAACTCACGCTCGAGATCCATTAGTAAACCAAATCCGACAGGCACCTAAGCTATATCGCCCAACTATTGTTGGTGTCGGTCAAACCATTGTAGATATCGAAGCACGTGTAGATGACGCGTTTTTAGAGAAATACAACCTGAGTAAAGGACATTCGCTCGTTCTTGAAGAAAGCAAAGCAGATGCACTTTACGAAGAACTGGTTGAGCAAGGCCTGATCACACACCAATACCCAGGTGACACGATTGGCAATACTCTTCACAACTACTCGGTTTTAGCCGATAGCAAATCCGTTTTGCTCGGTGTGATGTCTAAGAACATTCAAGTCGGTTCTTTTGCTTACCGCTACCTTTGCCGTACGTCTTCACGCATGAACCTTAACCATTTACAAACGGTAGATGGCCCTATTGGTCGCTGCTACACCCTAATTTCTCAAGACGGTGAGCGTACATTTGCTATCAACGAAGGTCATATGAATCAACTACTTCCGGAAAGCATTCCTGAAGAGATCTTTGAGAAAGCATCAGCCCTGGTTGTTTCTTCTTACCTAATGCGTGGTAAAGAAGAAGATCCAATGCCTAAAGCGGTACAAAGAGCGATCGACTTTGCTAAGAAGCACGATGTCCCTGTTGTACTTACGCTAGGGACAAAGTACGTTATCGAAGGTAACGCACAGTGGTGGCAAGAATACATTCGCGAAAACATTTCTGTTGTCGCTATGAATGAAGAAGAAGGTGCGGCGCTAACAGGTGAAACAGAGCCGCTAGCAGCTGCTGATAAAGCACTTGAATGGGTTGATCTCGTACTTTGTACAGCAGGACCAAATGGTCTGTATATGGCTGGTTACACCGACGAGAAAGTAAAACGAGAAACCACACACGACATCCTTGAAAGCTCCCTCGAAGCCTTTAACCAGTACGAGTTTAGTCGTGCGATGCGTAAAGAAGACTGTCAAAACCCAATGAAGGTCTACTCTCACATCGGCCCTTACCTTGGTGGACCACTAGAGATTAAGAACACTAACGGTGCAGGTGATGCAGCCCTTTCAGCCTTACTGCATGACATGGCAGCAAACTCTTTCCACCAAAAAGAAGTGCCTAACTCAGAAAAGCACGAAGTACGATGCTTAACCTACTCCTCGCTTTCTCAGATCTGTAAATACGCAAACCGAGTAAGCTATGAAGTGTTGACGCAGCACTCTCCTCGCCTATCGCGAGCGCTTCCTGAACGAGAAGATAGCTTAGAAGAGACTTATTGGGATCGTTAAAACGACAGCTTTAAAGCTAAAAATATATCAAGGTCACCATTTGGTGGCCTTTTTGTTTTTATCTAGCACTATAACGAGTAGATTTCGTTAGTATGTCGCACAATACGAAGCAGTAAACTCTTTACAAGCCTAACCGAAACAGTACCATCACCAAGCAGAGCTTTGCCTCACAATAATACTCGTTATAACTCAGGTAGTTTTTCAACGCTACTTGTGTGCCACTTTGGGGATTCTCCATGCAGTCAGATATCGAAATTTGCCGAAACACACCACTTTCTTCTATTGATGTTATCGCGGAAAAAGTAGGACTATTGCCCGAAGAGTATGACACTCACGGGAAGCACAAAGCCAAAGTCCACCCAAAATGTTTGGAACGACTCAAAGCAAATGATGACGGTAAACTTGTACTCGTCACTGCGATCACGCCGACTCCTCTTGGCGAAGGAAAAACCGTTACGACGATAGGACTGGCGCAAGGTTTAGCAAAGCTTAATCAATCTGTTATTGCATGTATAAGGCAACCTTCGATGGGCCCCGTCTTCGGTATTAAAGGTGGCGCAGCGGGCGGTGGTTATTCTCAAGTAGCTCCAATGGAAGAGTTAAACTTACACCTTACTGGTGACATTCACGCAGTGACAGCGGCGCACAACCTTGCTTCAGCCGCTCTTGACGCTCGCTTGTTCCATGAGCAACGCGAGGGTTATGATGCCTTTGAATCACGCACCGGGTTAAGAGCACTTAAAATCGACACGGCAAGTATTACTTGGAAACGAGTGATGGACCATAATGATCGTGCACTACGTAAAGTCAAAATTGGCCTCAATGATGCAGGAAAAACCATCAATGGTTTCGAGCGTGACGAAGGGTTCGATATTTCAGCCGCTTCCGAGTTAATGGCTATCATTGCACTAGCCAAAGATTTAAAAGATTTACGTCAACGTATTGGGAAAATTGTCGTAGCGTACGATTTGAACGGAAACCCCGTCACTACGGAAGATCTACAAGTTGCAGGAGCAATGGCAGTAACACTAAAAGAGGCGATTGCACCAACACTGATGCAAACTCTAGAAGGTGTTCCTACGTTGATCCATGCAGGTCCATTTGCAAACATCGCCCATGGAAATTCATCCATTATCGCGGACGATATTGCGCTCAAACTGTCAGGTTACACGGTAACTGAAGCCGGTTTTGGTTCGGATATGGGATTTGAGAAAGCGTGTAACATTAAAGCTGCTGCCGCCAACAAAGCCCCGGACTGTGTAGTGATCGTAGCAACATTACGCGGCCTCAAAGCGAATTCCGGACACTACGATTTACGACCAGGTATGGCTATTCCAGATTCCATTTTTAATCCGGACCAAGCAGCATTGGAGGCTGGGTTTGAAAATTTAAAATGGCACATAAATAACGTTCATAAATACGGTTTACCTGCTGTCGTTGCCATTAACCAGTTTCCACAAGATTGTGTGAAAGAGCTTAAAGCTCTTGAAGATCTGATTCACCAATTTAATCCCGAAGTTAAAGTAGCCATCAGCACCGCTTTTTCGCAAGGCGGACAAGGCGCAACGGAACTAGCTCAACATGTTATTGATGCGTGTACCACGCCTGTAGAGTTTTGTCCGTTATACAACAAAGAGCAATCATTACTCGAAAAGCTCATGGCAGTATGTGAAGCGGGCTATGGAGCAACCAATATAGAAATGACTCCTATCGCGACTGAACAGCTCAAACATTTTGAGCAATTAGGCTTTAACAACTTAGCGGTTTGCATCGCGAAGACACCACTATCTATAACCACGGACTCCGCAGTCAAAGGCGCACCAACTGGTTTTACCGTCCCAATCCGCGAGCTGCGCTTGTGTGCGGGCGCAGGATTCATTTATGCATTATCTGGAACCGTGATGACGATGCCAGGCTTACCTGATAAACCCGCATTTATGAATTTAGATCTTGATGATGAAGGAAATATCGTCGGTCTCTCTTAGTGCAGTGATAACGTATCGCTATCAGTGATAGTGAACATATTCATTGAGTGAGTGGTCTACTTACCTATCCACTCACTCTCAACAACTGTGAAAAGAGTTGTCTCAGGCCTTCTACTCTTGAATTGTTGATACAAGCTCTCTTGCCTTACATCAACGCGCCTGTTTTAGACCTTTAGAGTTAAGACGCTAACCCTAAGCCTTGTTTAGCCATAGTTATTAAACTAGAAAACCCTATTTATCTTCTTGTTTTGTCGCCACTTTACATTGTAAATCCATACTTGTTGACCTCTCCTTTCTACAATTTTGCGCCAATTTGATGCACGGGCTATTTAGCGCTTCACTAATATGGTGCAGTTGTCTTACAGTGAAATTTTAACCTCCTTGATTTTTAAGGAGATATTCTATGGCGCGATTCTTGTAGTAGACTTTTCACTAATAAGCACATTAGCACATGCTTTTCAAAACCTCTGCGTTGCATACCACCTCCTTCAGGTTAGCACCGTTTTGATGCATGTCAGAAAAGGGAAAGGGAATACTATGGAAGACGCACTCGCCGTAATTTTAGCAGGAGGGATGGGGTCTAGACTCAGCCCACTCACCGATGACAGAACCAAGCCAGCCGTACCTTTTGGCGGAAAATATAGAATTATAGATTTCACACTAACCAATTGTTTACATTCGGGTTTACGCAAGATCCTTGTTTTAACCCAATATAAATCTCATTCACTTCAAAAACACTTACGAGACGGCTGGTCGATATTCAATCCAGAGCTAGGCGAGTACATTACTGCTGTTCCACCACAAATGCGCAAGGGTGGTGCATGGTATGAAGGAACCGCCGATGCGATTTATCACAACATGTGGTTGCTATCGCGAAATGATGCAAAGTATGTGGTTGTGTTATCCGGCGATCATATCTATCGAATGGACTACGCCGCAATGCTTGAAGAGCATAAAGAGAAAGGTGCTAAGCTCACTGTTGCCTGTATGGATGTTCCCGTAGAGGATGCTTCAGCATTCGGTGTAATGGGCACCGCAGAAAACGGGCTCGTTACTTCGTTTATAGAGAAACCTGAAACCCCACCTACCCTTCCTGGAAGCGCGACCAGAAGCCTTGTTTCTATGGGAATATATATCTTTGATATGAATGTTTTGAAAGAAGCGCTTGAAGAAGACTCAAAACTCGATTCATCAAGCCATGACTTCGGAAAAGACATCATACCTAAGCTGATTGATACCGAATCCGTTTACGCTTATCAATTCTGTGGCAGTAAAGGGCGCGTCGATAAAGATTGCTATTGGCGCGACGTGGGTACCATTGATTCCTTCTATGAAGCGAATATGGATCTACTAGAACCTGTGCCGCCAATGAACCTTTATCAGTCCAATTGGGCGATTCGTACTTACGAGCCGCAGTTTCCACCAGCTCGTACTGTATCGTCGGCCACGGGTAATGAAGGCATTTTTATTAACTCCATCATTGCTACCGGTGTCATCAATTCCGGAGGCTCGGTACAGCACTCCATTATTTCCTCTAATGTACGCATTCAAGATAGTGCAACGGTAGTCGATTCCATCATTTTTGATGATGTAGAAGTTGGTGAAGGAAGTCAGTTGGTCAACTGCATAGTTGATAAACATGTTCGTATTCCGCCACATACTCAAATTGGCATCAACAAACTTGAAGATGCGAAGCGATTTAAAATCTCAGACAAAGGTATTGTCGTCATACCCGAAAGTTACCAATTTGATTAAACGACAAACTATCACAACAAAAAAGCGCACGATAATCATCGTGCGCTTTTGTTTAAGTGCCTGTAAACATTAGGCTATAACAAATAATCCATAATAATTAGATGTTACATACCGTCGACCAGCTACCATCTGTACCCGGTTCAGCCGCTGTCCACCAGTTCGCTTGGTAAACCACACCGTTGTGGATGATCTTATCACCTTGGTTAGCGTGGCTTGGATTACCTGCCCAATCCGTTTGTGGCAGAGCTGGGTATGTCACTAAACCTGTCGTATCACACGTACCTGGTTCAGTGGTACCACCACCCGTGCCCGCATTGAGATCACCAATTGGTAGATCTGGCTGTTCAAACTTGAACGCAAACTCTTTACCACCAGAAATCACTGAGTAGTTAGCAGGACCAGAGATTGGTAGGTAGTAAACCATATCAAGCTCGTAAGTGCCGCCCGCTGGCAAGTCTTTCCATGCTGGTAGAGAGAACGACACACGGTGCATTACGCCATCTAAGCCACCAATGTTGTTTGCTCGAGTATGTCCAGAAGCAATCACTTTCAAACCACCACCTGATTGGTCTTTCGCGTTGTCCGGCGCAGATACTGGGATATCGAATTGGAATTCAGTACCGCCAGGGATCGCTTGACCAGTGTTGTTCGTAAACGTGATTTTCGGGTTAATTGGATAGTTTTGGTCGCCAACTTTGAAGCCGCCAACACTAACAGTAATGTCTACTGCTTCAGTTGGTGTTGGACCAGTCGCTACTTTGTTACCGTAAGGCGTCGCAGACTTAAACTTGTCGTAGATAGCTTTGGTCATAGTGTTACCCATGTGGTATTCACCATTACCCGCCGCACAAGCTTGTTCAGTTGCATCTACTGCCGTACGATTACCATTTGCATCCAGTACGTAACAGTTGTAGTCACCTGCTAGTTCCCAGAACATGATACCGCCGATCTCTTTATCGATAACGTAATCGGCTTTCACCTCGATAGAAGCTTTATCTTCCGTAGATAGGAATACGCTCTTCTCTGCGTTCCACAACCAAGGTGCCACAGCAACGCTATCGTAATGACGAGTATAAGTACCAACAAACTTATCTGAAGGATCGTTGACTGGGTCGAGACCGTAAGCAGCTGCGTAAGAGCCCCAAATACCGTTTTCTAGGTTCTTAGCATGCCACATTGGGTTAGAACCAGCGCCCATTTCGTTTCCTTTAGGGTCGGTATCATGCCACATGTTGTCGATACCAATAGCGCCGTGACCACAGTTGTTCTTCTCACCTTCACCTGTGCCCGGTTGGCACTCTGCTTGGTTTGGTAGTGCCGCTCGGCCCCATAGGCCATTTTCGCCACCAGTAACACCTTGCCAACCACGGGTGTAGTAAGGAACACCAATGTTGATACGACCTGCTGGCATAGAACCACGGAAGTAATGGTAAGCCCAGTCTGTGTTCAAGTAACCGATACCACCGTATGCAGCAGTGCCGTATACGTTCCACTGCGCTAACTCAGAGTCTTTACCTGTATCGAATAAAGCCGCGTTATGACCAACGTGATCATTCCAAGCCCCATGCAAGTCGTAAGACATGATGTTTACGTAGTCTAGGTACTTAGTTACATCGAAGGTTTCCATCCCACGTAGCAAGTAACCTGAAGATGGTGCTGCGATAGTCAGCATATAATGAATACCATCTTGCGCGGATGCCGCATCAAGTTTCTCACGCAATACTTTCATCAGCTCTTGGTAAGACGCCCATAAATACTGACGACGTGGTTCCATGAAGTCTTTGTCGTAAGGGTTACCAGCACCAGCCATTGACGTCGGGTATTCATAGTCGATATCCAGACCATCGAACTTGTACTGACGCATCATTTCAACGGCTGAAGTTGCGAACTTCTCAATACCAGCATGATTAATAGAACCGTCCGCATTCGTCGTCATGGTGTAGAAGCCACCATCAGCTACACGATCGCCGTTCGTATCGAAGTGACCGCCCGTTTCAGCCCAACCACCAATCGAGATTAGCGTTTTAACATCATGTTTTTGCTTGTAAGTTGCTAGTGCACCAAAATGACCTTTAAAACCAAGAGCGGGATCTACCTCAACGCCTGGCCAAGTTTTACCTGTAGCAGGGTTGTTAGGATCATTTACGTCGCCAACGTTTACTTTGCCGTCAGAACCAATGCTCACAAACGCGTAGTTAATGTGAGTAAGTTGTTCCCAAGGAATGTCTTTAACAAGGTAAGTCGATTGTGGGTCGTCACCTGATCGCCAACTGGTGAAGTAGCCGATTACACGACGTGGGTGATCAGCCCCCATTTTCTCACGGCCTTCTTCGTCATAAATAGAACAGTAAGGAACATCTACACCCGTTGTTTGATAAAGACCATCAGGACGACAACTAGATGTCACTGCGCCGCCGTTTACTGTTAACGTCGCAATTGCAGAATCTGCTGTTGCTCCAGCATCATCGGTTGCTCTCGCATAAACACTTAATGAGCCAGCTTGTGAAGGGGTTACATCCAGCGTGTATGGCGCTGTTGTAGCAGTGCCAGCAAGCACACCTGCAACATAAAAATCAACTTTAGCAACGGTACCATCCGCATCCGTAGCATTTGCAGTCAGTGTTACGGAACCACCCAGGTCAATAGAGTTCGCAGAAAGCACGACATCCACTGTCGGCGCTTCATTACCAGGTTGAGCTGATGCCACAGTTAACGTCACAACACTTGCCGTACTAACGGCACCTGCATCGTCATAGGCCTTGGTAGAGAACTCGTGCTGTCCTTCAGTTGCTGTCCACGATGCAGCATACGGCGCAGACGTTGCCTGACCAACTAATACACCATCAACAAAGAACTCTACTTTGCTAACAGTCCCATCAGTATCTGCCGCATCTGCAGCTAGGTTAACAACATCACCCGCAGTCACAGAAGCCGACGCAGAAGGCGATGTCAGAGTAACCGTCGGGACTTCATTCTGAGGTGGATCAACCGGTCCAGTGCCATCACAAGCGCCAAGTGTTTCCCACTCGCCCCACTCACCAGATTGCGCTGGATTGTTGTTTTGCGTCCAGTAACGCGCTTTATAAGCATTACCTTCATGCTGAACTTGGTCGCCACCGTTATAAACTTTTGATGATTGCCAAGTTTCTAGAGGGGCACAGTCAACTGCTGCGTAGCTATTGAAGGCCATAAGACAAGAAGCGGTGAGTGTGCTTAGTGTGAACACGTTTTTCACTGCGTTGCCGTTTTTAAGGTGCATAATCGCTCTTCCTTAAGTTATTGTTAAAACAATACTAAATGCGCTAAACGAAGCGCATCTATACTTTTATTTCGACGTAAAATAACTTAAGTACAAGTTGGTGATTTCACACTATCTATTTACGAGTTTTCCACACCGCCTCGCAACAATCCACTAAATGATTGCAACAACGTACCTATTATTTGGCACCAGTAACTAATTTTATAACTTAAATAAATATGTCACTCGCAAATTAATAAAAAAGGTAAAAAAAGTCGCCATTTTGAAATAAAGATCACTAAGCCTTTGTTGACCTTGGCGTTTCATTAAAATGCCGCTTGTACTCGCGACTAAACTGTGATGGGCTCGTGTACCCAACCATTCTCGCTGCATCATTAACACGTCGCCCCTCTAACTGGATCAATTCGCGCGCTTTGTTAAGTCGAACTTTCTTAATATATTGCAACGGAGATTCAAGCGTGACATTGCGAAATGCTTGATGGAAAGCAGACACACTCATGTTGGCTTCTTCAGCCAATGCTTGTACGTTCAACTGTTCGTGATACGCTTGATGTACACGATTTAGTGCTTTAGCTACCCTCGCGTAAGAACCTTCTTGATGTGCTAGGTCAAATAAAACATACCCCTCTTTGCTCACCAAAGTACGATACACAATTTCCTCAAGAAGCAACTCGCCAAGCATGATGACATCAAGCTCGTTACACATTGCTTTCATTAACCGTTTGCACGCATCCAACATACCTTCATTCATACGTACCGACTTAAGGCCGCAACGGGTAGCATCCAGACACTTATTACTGAATTTTTCAGCCTCTAATTTTTTAACGAGTTTATGAAGAAGCGTTGGCGAAATATCTATCGAAATGCCAAGTAAAGGCTCATTGTTTGTCGCAAACGCTTCGCACTCTAGTGGCATGGGAACCCCGACAACAAGGTAATCATCGGGCCCATATTGCACTGGTGTATCACCAATATGAATGTTCTTATGCCCTTGACCCAATACGATGATGCCGGACTGATAGACAAACGGCTGGCGATGATTCCCTTTGCTACTGCGATAAAACCATACGCCATCTATCGCTGTTTTCTTCATACCTTCTAGGTCATGCAGCCCCTGCTTTTCAACATATTGCTGCATGATATCTGCGAGAGTGTGCATTAGAGCGCTCCATCAATGACCAACGAGTTTGGTCTCTATTATCGTTTCGAGCACTATACTTCCTCTCGACTTTAACTTTCTAGCTCAAGAGCATTAATTTTGTAGAAATAGGCAAATTATTTGCAGAAATCGACCTGTTAACGATCGTTAATCAGGACTAATATGCATGTATTCAATCTCCTTCACTGGAAGCAAGAGGGCTAATAATGAACTTTTCTTATGTAAACCCAACCAAGATTTTCTTTGGTCAAAAACAAATCGCAGCAATCAAAGAAGCTATCCCATCCGACCAAAAAGTTTTAGTGGTATACGGTGGTGGCTCCATCAAAAAAAATGGCGTGTACGACCAAGTAGCAGAAGCTCTTGAGGGACATGAATGGCTAGAGTTTTCAGGTGTTGAACCAAACCCAACCAAAGAAACACTCGATAAAGCAGTCGCAATGGTAAAAGAGCATGGTGTTGATTTTATTTTAGCGGTAGGTGGTGGTTCAGTCATCGATGGCTCCAAATACGTAGCAGCGGCATCAAAGTATGATGGTGATGGTTGGGATATCATGATTGGTAATCACCAAGTCACTGAAGCGACGCCTCTAGCTGCAATTTTGACATTGCCAGCAACAGGCTCAGAGTCAAACATGGGCGCAGTTATCACTAAAAAAGAAACTCAAGACAAACTTCCGTTCATGTCTCCAGCAGTGCAGCCAAAATTTGCCGTGTTAGACCCAGATGTAATGAAAACACTGCCAGAACGCCAGCTTATCAACGGCATTGTTGACGCATGGGTGCACGTATGTGAGCAATACTTGACGCTTCCTACCGGTGCAATGGTTCAAGATGGTTACGCAGAAACACTGCTGAAAACTTTAAAAACACTCGGAGAACAGTTTGCGGAACGAGACGACGATATGTGGCGCGCAAACTTAATGTGGTCTGCTAACCAAGCATTGAATGGGTTAATTGGTAGTGGCGTTCCACAAGACTGGGCGACACATATGATCGGCCATGAATTAACGGCTCTATGGGGCGTTGATCATGCGCGTTCTCTTACAATTGTCCAACCGTCGTTACTTCGTAACCAAATGCAGTTTAAGCGCCCTAAGTTAGAACAAATGGGCCGCAACGTATTTGGTCTTGAAGCAGGTGAGGATTTAGCAGAGCGCACAATCGAATCTATCGAAGCGTTTTATCATCAACTTGATGTCGCAACTAAGCTCGAAAACTATGGTGAGAGCCGTGAACAAGCTATCGATGCCATCATTGATCAACTAAACAAACACGGCATGACTGTTTTAGGTGAAAACCAGGCGATCACACTTGAACGTAGCCGAGAAATCTTAGAGTTAGCTGTCTCATAACTGCAACAACTCTTCACTGCCCTTCCTAGGGTTTAACGGTATTGTGACTTAACAGTCACAATACCGTTTTTTTATGCTATTTTGTAAGCCACATCACGTTCAAAACGAGGAGGCTTCTAAAAACAACGATTCCCTCCAGACAAAAAATCGGCCGTGTTGGTTAGTAAAGAGACAACTGTCCAGCTTTACACAAATAAAAATAATTGAGATCAAAGAACGAGTTAACTCGTTAATTAAGTTTTGATTTGTTGTAGTGATGTACTACATAATTTTGTCTGTTCGAGAAAACACTTTATGTGGCTAGTTGTTGTCGTATTAGCATTCATACATATCATCAGTATCCGTAAAGGCTCTAAATGGCTCTTTTACGTTTCTAAACCATTACCAGTGCTCTGTATGCTTGGTATTTTAATTCAGTCCCCGGCTTACCCAATGCCATATGCGCATTGGATTTTGATTGGCTTATCGCTCTCGTTGCTTGGTGACGTGTTATTAATGCTCCCTAGAGACAAGTTCATTACAGGATTAGTGCTCTTTTGCTCTGCCCATCTCTCCTATAGTTATGGTTTTGCCATCATGTCAGCGTGGCATTTTACACCTTGGCTCCCAATTGCCTTGTTCGGACTCGGTATATGCGTCTACTGGTTGTTCCGACCGGATCTCGGTAAAGAGAAACGGCCAGTTGCCAGTTATATATTGGTACTGATGACTATGTGCTGGGCTTCGATCGAGTATTATTTGAGTGGGAAAACACAATCCTCCTCCTTTGCAGTGCTCGGAAGCTTTATCTTTATTATCTCTGGCATCGTATTGGCTTTCGAACGCTTTGGAGGACGGTCAATATTTTCACGACAAGTTGTCATGGTGACCTACTATTCTGCACAGACATTAATGGTTATGTCTGTTGTTGCGATTGTTGTTCGTTATCCGTATCTCGTTGAACTGAGTTAGTCATACTCTAGACTGCACCAACATTAAAGAAACATGGATGTATCTTGTAAGCGATCTGAATAGAGTCTTAAAATCATCGCCTAAACATTAGCTTATTCTTAATGAAATTACGCGCACAACTTGCTATTGTAAAAGGATATTTTTCCGTTATAGCGTGCCCCTTTGAAAGAGAATACTCCCGTCGTTGAGTTTAGCGACGTAAATAAGTGGTATGGCGATTACCACGCTCTAAAAGACATCAACTTCTCCGTGCATTCTGGCGAGATCGTCGTGGTGTGTGGCCCTTCAGGTTCCGGAAAATCAACGCTCATTCGTTGCATCAATCATCTTGAATCGATTCAAGAAGGCCAGCTTCATGTGTTCGACCAGCCTTCTCACGCAAAATCTCTCAAGCCCGGTAAAATCGGCATGGTGTTCCAACACTTTCACCTTTTTCCTCACTTGACTGTACTGGAAAACCTCACCTTAGCGCCGATTCGCACACTCAAATTATCAAAACAAGAAGCTGAAAAACGCGCAAAACATTACCTAAAGCGAGTCAATATTGAAGAGCAAGCGAGTAAGTATCCAATCCAGCTTTCTGGCGGTCAGCAGCAACGCGTCGCGATTGCCCGCTCCTTGTGTATGGAACCGGATTTACTCCTGTTTGACGAGCCAACTTCAGCGCTTGATCCGGAAATGATCAACGAAGTGTTGGATGTCATGGTTGAGCTGGCTCAAAGCGGAATGACGATGATTTGCGTCACGCATGAAATGGGATTTGCCAAAAAAGTAGCGAACCGCGTGGTATTTATGGACGAAGGCCAAATCGTGGAAATGAACTCTCCAGTCGCCTTATTTGAGACACCACAGCATCCACGAACCCAAGCATTTTTGAACCAAATTTTAAGTTACTGATGATAGTTCGCGTAATCAAACCTGTCCTTCAAGCTTTACTGCAAATGACGTTCCTCTTCATCGCGATTGTGTGGGTGTTGGACTCTGGTGCCGACGCTATGGGCTATCAATGGCAATGGGAGCGCGTACCTGATTACATCGCTTTTTATGAAGATGGCGAATGGTGGCCGGCAGAACTAATTGATGGGCTATTGGTCACGCTTAACATCTCGGCTATTAGTCTATTTTTTACCTTAGTATTAGGGTTGGTTACCGCGTTACTAAGGCTTAGCGATTCGAAAGTCGGCAATGTTATTGGTACCACTTATGTCGAAGTAATACGTAACACGCCGTTGTTGGTGCAAATCTATTTACTCTACTTCGTGTTTGGCCCCGTGATTGGTTTGGACCGATTCAGTACCGCCGTTTTGGCATTATCCCTTTTCCAAGGTGCCTACACCGCGGAAATATTCCGTGCAGGTTTAAACAGTATTCCTAAAGGGCAATTCGAAGCAGCACAAACTCTCGGACTATCACCGTTTTACACCTACAAAGACGTAATTTTTCCTCAGGTTTTACAGCGCACATTACCGCCATTAACCAATGAAGTGGTTTCTTTGATCAAAAACTCTTCCATTGTAAGCGTGATGGCGATTTTTGATCTAACAACACAGGCACGCAACATCGTCTCAGAGACGGCGATGCCGTTCGAAATTTGGTTCACCGTGGCAGCAATTTATCTTGCTCTCACTCTGTCACTTTCTGGCTTGTCTGCATGGCTAGAACACAAACTCGGAGCCAGTTGGCGCAAATTATAAGGAGATAACATGAAGTTATTCAAAGCGACCATTACTGCATTATTAGGGCTAGCCATCGCTATGCCTACAATCGCGAAAGAAGATGTCGCCACACCCAATGTAGATCAAATCAAAGAACGAGGCACTTTGCGCGTTGGTATGTCAACATTTGTACCTTGGGCAATGCGTAACAAGCAAGGTGAGTTAATCGGTTTTGAAATCGATGTTGCCAAACGCTTAGCAGAAGATTCAGGTTTGAAAGTGGAATTCGTACCGACTGCGTGGGATGGCATTATTCCCGCACTACTGGCGAAAAAGTTCGACGTGATCATCGGTGGCATGTCTGTTACGCCTGAGCGTTCCAGAAGCGTCTTGTTTACTGAGCCCTACTCGCACTCAGGCGTTCAAGTAGCAGCAAACAAAGAACTCGCCTCTGGTTTTAGCGAATTCTCAGATTTTGACTCACGACGCATAAAAATAGCGGCCCGTCGTGGCGCATTCACCGTTCAAGTCGCCAGAGAAACCTTCCCGAAAGCGAAGATCCTGCAATTTGATGACGACGCGCAAGCGTTCCAAGAGGTACTGAATGGTAACGCCCACGCAGTCATTGCTTCTAGCCCAAAACCAGAACATGAGACAGTGAAACACAGCGACAAACTATTCCTTCCATTCTCTGAGCGACTATCAAAAGGTAACGAAGCCTTTGCAGTTCGCTTGGGGGAAGAAGATAAAAAGGCCTTTTTCAATAAATGGATTGAAGCAAGAACCCAAGATGGATGGTTAAAACAACGTTATGAATACTGGTTCTCGACATTAGATTGGCAAGATCAAGTCGCGCAAGGCCAGTAATCTAAATGGCTCGTGGACGCCGCGAGCCTATACTCTCCAATCATCCATTTTACTTTTCCATAACTTATCGGAGTCAAATTTTTGGGCGAACACACTACCACTCGCACAGCACCCGCGAAATCCAGCACAGGCTACCTTTTACCGCAATTAAACACACTAGACTGGGTACTACTTGTCATGTGCGGTATCGGTGGTGTTTGGCTGTACCATCGGTCCACTATTGGTGTGCATTATTTGTGGCAGTGGAAAGAGGCGCTTGAATTACTTTTCACGCCTAGAGCAGATGGTGGTTTGCCCTACTTCTTCCAAGGTTTGATTTCGACGTTAAGGCTCAGTGTTTGGGGCATAAGCTTCGCATTAGCGTTTGGCACTTTGTTAGGCTTAGCACGCTTCTCTCGTTCCGTTTGGTTGCGCACACCTGCCAATGCGTTTATCCAGTTAGTGAGAAACATCCCTCCGTTGGTATTTGTTTTTATTTTCTACTTTTTCATTTCTAACCAATTGATCCCGTTACTTGGTTTGGAAGATCTTCTACGAAACTACAACGGCGAACCAAATGCGCTACAGCACTTTCTGTTTGGGCCTTCGAACCTTTGGGAAAACCTTGCCTCTGGCGTGTTATGTGTCGGCTTACTCTCTTCTGCCTACATTGCAGAAGTTGTGCGCGGTGGTTTACAAAGTATCGACCAAGGTCAGTGGGAAGCGGCTGACTCATTGGGCTTGTCTCGATGGGTGAAATACCGATTTGTTATCGCGCCACAGGTGCTTAAATCAATCACACCTGCACTTGCCGGTCAAACCATCTCTTTGGTGAAAGACACCTCTATTGTTTCACTGATTTCGATACAAGAAATGACGTTTGTTGGGACAGAGATGGCAAATTCATCAGGGTATATATTTGAAATTTGGTTGATTGTCGGCCTTGCTTACTTCTTAATTTGTTTTGGTCTGTCACTTATTTTTCGCCATATTGAAGCAAAATCGGAAGCCATTTCAAATTAACTCAACCGCATATGTAATTAGGCACATTTGATTCTTCAAATCAGAATTGCACCCTGTTACATTGACAAGATGCTAAATTTTCGGCGTTTTTCATGGAGTTAAAGAATCAATCCGACTACGAGCGATACATAAAACAAGATAATCTTGGTGAATATTACGTAGTTCTCAATCAATTCACTTTTCACAGTGTTTATCAGCCAATTTTTGATAGACGCCAACGTATTATTGGTATGGAAGCCTTACTGCGTATTCGTGGCATTGATGGTTCCCTAATTCGTCCTGACGTGTTTCTGGCCAATAATGGTCTTGATCCCTACTTTCGCTTATGTGTAGAGTTTTTATCCAGAGCAATGCACATTCGAAATTTTGCACGCTATTTCGCGGGGACGCCGATCAAACTGTTTCTTAACGTCATGCCTCAAACGCTACTCACACTAACCAAAGACATGGGCTTTAAAGATAACGGCCTGCTTTACAAACGCCTTTCCGAACTTGGTATGAGCCCAACAGACGTAGTTTTTGAAGTAGTCGAAGAGTCATGCGGAGATACGGATTTATTAATCAAAGCCGTACAGTTAATGAAAGCGAATGGTTTTATCTTTGCTATCGATGATTTTGGCGCCCAACATTCTGATATCGCACGTGTTCAGCAGCTCTGCCCTGACATCATCAAAATCGATCGTTCCTATTTGCTAGACTACTGCGCCGGAGAAACCTTTTCCATACATAGCGCCGTTGATCTAGCGGATCATATGGGAGCAAAAGTCATTATAGAAGGGGTTGAAGAAGACGTGCAGCTACAAGCTATGTATCAACTTAATTTGGATTATTACCAAGGCTTTTACTTAGGAAAGCCTTGCGCCATTCATCACTGGACAGATAGCCTAAACATCGAGACGACAGTGCATTAACACTGCCCACTTACAGCACAGTGAAACCAAAAAAGCGCCGATATAATATGCTCGGCGCTTTTTAGTTTTACTCAGATGTCACTTATTTAGTTAAGCGTTCATTTCCCTAGAAAAAATCAATAGAATTACGTCCGCTCTTCGGATCACGAGTGGCTTGCGGTTTGTCTTCTTTTTTGCCTTTCTTAGCAGACTGAGACAACGCTTCTTTCTGCGCTTTACGCTCTTTATGTGCCGCTTTACGGCCTGTTGATTTAGGCCCAGAGGCTTTAGGTGACTTACTTTGACGAGACTTATCTTTACGAGAAGACTGTGCTTCTTTTTTCGCTTTCTTTTCTGCTTTTTGCTCTGCCGTTTCAGGTTCGGTTACTGGCGCATCGCAAACCACAACATAATATTCCTGGTTAAACTCAAAAAAGTCACCATCATACATCTTGCGGCGCTTACGTGTTTCTAGTTCACCATTCACCGCGACGTAGCCTTCCTCGATGATATGTTTTGCTTCGCCGCCACCGCTGACCAAGTTTGCGATTTTAAAAAGCTTGTACAGTTCGATTGGATGCGCATCAACATCGATGCCAATCGCTTCGATCTCAATCTCTTCGCCTTCTAAATACTCTTCGTGGTCGTAATCTTGGGTCATGTTATTTACTCTTCATATTTGATGCTCTGAAGTTTAAACGCAATGCCCCAAAATAGAAACCTCAGCCAATGCTCTATCGCAGGTTCTTTGTGGCTTTTGAGCACGTCTTGACCTATTTAACTGACCATTCGCAAGCTGTTACGTCAATGCCAACTTCAAACGAGGCTGCAATTACGCAACCTGAAGGTATATACTCTCTAAGTTATTGTTGAAAAGAGCGAATACTTTGTCTCAACCAAGTAGAATTACCTTTGTCACTGCGAACTTGTTTAATTTTGTCGCACCGCCTAACGCCTACTATGATTTCGAGAACATATACTCGTTAGAGCAATGGCGAGACAAACTTTCGTGGACGCAACGTCAAGTTGAAAAACTGGAAGGCGACGTGATTGGCTTACAAGAAGTGTTCAGTATCGAGAAGACCCAGGAATTTTTTTCAACCATCGGCTACCCCTACTTTGCGACCGTTGACACCCCACATGTTGAGGATGAGTACATTTACTCAAGCCCTGTTGTGGCAATCGCCTCTCGGTTTCCAATAGAAAAAGTACAAGCGGTAGAGTTTGACTTAGCAACGCTTGAGCCTTTTGGAGTAAGTGTTGCTCCAGAGTTCAGTCGCAAACCTATCTATGCCCAAGTAATACATCCTGTACTTGGTCATATCGCCGTTTACGTAACGCACCTGAAATCTCAACGCCCGGCCGACTCAGAACAACCAGAAACGTCTAGCACGATTATTGGGCGCTGGTTATCCACCCAGCAAAGAGGCTGGGAAGCAGCGATGTTAAGAGACGCGATGCAAAAGAGGTATCGAAAAGAACCAATGCCGACAGTGTTAATGGGCGATATGAATCAACCTATCACTCCTATCAGCGTTAACAGCGCATTGGTATCCAATACTGGTGACAGCGTCACTGAATTACAACTCAAAGATGGTTGGTTATTGCAAAGTGACACCCTGAAGGATGAACGCCCAGCCACGCATTATCATTTTTCCACTGGGAATGTACTCGACTATATCTTGCTCTCACAAGAGTTTGACACCTTATCAGATATATCGGTTGCCGAGGTTGTTGACTATCAGGTGTCTAACCAACATCTGATCAACCCGATTTATGACAGAGATAAAAACGCCAGCGACCACGCATTTGTGGCGCTGACTGCTGAAGTAAAGCTTTGAGCAACCTATTTAGTTACTTAGTGACGTTTCACAATTTTACGCGGGATAAGTTCTACGCCAGGCTTGTAACGCTTGGCGGAAGCGTTGAGTGCTAACTCCATTGCGCTGTCCGCGATCAACTCAAACTGTTGAGGCAAAGAGTTGATTTTCACAGGCAAGAAGTCCAGCAGTCGATTATCACCAAATGTTGCTAAACGCACCTTTCCCATCAGTTCTGGTTTTTCTAGCATTACATCCAACACACCTTCTAACAGTGTATATGACGTTGTAACAATGGCATCTGGCAATGCGTTCTCTGTTAACCACCTCTCTAAGACTTTCTTGCCTTCTTCCCGGGAGAAGTGTTGTCCATAACCCACTGTTGCCATTTTACAACCTTGTTGAGAAGCAGATAGAAAACCGAGCTCACGCTCTTTTGAGACTTGAAGATCTTGCAATGCACCGATTAAGCCAATGGACTTAATATCCTCTGACAGTACTGACTGAGTGAGTTCAAGTGCGGCATCAAAATCTTCGCTGATGACACAACAAAAGTGCTCATCATCCATTGGACGGTCTAGCGCGATAACTGGCGTACCAGCATTTTGCAACTTAAGATAATACTCGTTTGCAGTGGGCATACCACTTGCCACAAACAACGCATCAATGCGACGACTGACTAATGCTTCCGCCACCTTTTGCTCTGTATCAGGATCATCATCAGAGCAGCCAATCAAAATTTGGTATCCCGCTTTCCGGGAGTTCTGCTCTATCAGCTTTGCAAGACGCGCATAACTGGTGTTCTCTAAGTCTGGGATGATAAGCCCAAATGAGCGTGAATTACCTGCCCGCAAGGAAGACGCCGCATGATCTGGCTTATAATTGTACTCATCTACAACGGCCATCACCTTTTTCTGAGTCTTCTCGCTGATGCGGTATTTCTGCGCTTTTCCGTTAATCACATAACTTGCAGTTGTCTTAGAAACACCCGCTAATTTGGCTATTTCATCCAGTGTCATATTCTAAACCTTATTCTGTGCGCGCGATCATATTAATACATCAACGATCTTTCGATAAGTTGAATTATAAGCTGAACCGATTCAGTATAAAAGCTGAAAGGATTCAGCAAAACTTAAAAATTGACGTAAATCACCCGAACACGCAACAAACCAATTTGTGAGCTAGGCTATAGGACAGCGGCAAAGGCTCGTTTGTTAACGTCAGTTTTTAAAACAGTTTTTCTGAGTCTTTTAAAAAATTTACCAACAAGCTGAATCGATTTAGCTTGAAAGATAAAAGGTTTGAGGATTGAGTAAGCGCTCAGAAGAAGCGGCGTTCAAATTCTCACACAGAATACATTTTTAAATTGATACCTTAAGGCTGGAGAAGCACCATGCTTAAGCTAAATAAGAACGACATTACCCTCTCGCAATCAGCGACAGATAAGTTTGAAGCAATAAAGAGTATTGCTCATAGCCTGACTGATAAAGGCCTAGTTGAACACGGTTACGTTGAAGGCATGCTAAACCGTGAAAACCAAAACTCTACGTTTTTGGGGAACGGTATTGCTATCCCACATGGCACGACTGACACTCGCTCAATGGTGAAAACAACGGGTGTTGCTGTGCATCACTTCCCACAAGGTGTCGACTGGGGTGATGGCAATACTGTGTTCGTCGCTATCGGTATCGCAGCTAAATCTGATGAGCACCTTGGCATTCTTAAACAGCTCACCAAAGTGTTAGGCGCAGATGGCGTAGAAGAGCGTCTGCGTAATGCAAAAAACGAAGACGAGATCATCGCCCTACTGCACGGTGATGTTCAGCTTGAAGCAGACTTTGACGCTTCTTTAATTCAACTCATGTTCCCTGCGAGCGACATGCTACAGATGAGTGCTGTTGCTGGTGGTCTGTTAAAAAATACGGGATGTGCTGATAACGAATTCGTTGCTGATCTCGTTACCAAACAACCAACTCACTTAGGTAATGGCCTGTGGTTAATTGGCAGTGACAAACATGTCACTCGCACAGGCGTGTCATTTGTCTCGACGGCAAACGACTGCGAATATGAAGGTCAAAAAGTGCGTGCACTTGTCGCGTTTGCGGCATGTAACAATGCTCACCAGCCTATCCTAAAAACGCTTTCTAATATCGTGTTTAACAATGAGCACGGCAAGCTTTTAGATGCATCAGTAGAACAGATTCTTGCTTTATTTAAAGGTGAAGAAGTCACAGCCGCATCCTCAGAAGAAGGCAATACCGCTGTATTTAAAATCAAAAACTCTCATGGTTTACATGCTCGTCCGGGTGCAATGTTAGTGGCGGAAGCGAAAAAATTTGAATCCACTATTCGCGTTGCCAACCTAGACGGTGATGGCAAAACAGTAAACGCGAAGAGCCTAATGAAAGTCATTGCGCTTGGCGTTAAGCACGGTCATCAACTTCAATTTACTGCGGAAGGCCCTGATGCACCGCAAGCCTTGGAGTCTATCGGAAATGCAATCGCTTCTGGCCTTGGTGAAGGTTAAGGATCCGATATGACAAACAAAACAAATAAGGTTGTCACTATTACGCTCAACCCAGCATTGGATTTAACAGGTTCAGTAAATGAACTAAACGTTGGTTCCGTGAGCTTAGTACAGCAAAGCAATCTCCACGCTGCTGGTAAAGGTGTCAACGTAGCAAAAGTATTGAGCGATTTAGGCGCAGACGTCACGGTTACCGGCTTTCTCGGTAAAGATAACCCTGAGCTATTTCATCAGCTTTTCAATGACATCAACGTTAAGAATGAATTTGTGGAAGTAAAGGGTGCCACTCGTATCAACGTTAAGCTGGTTGAGGCCAATGGCAACGTCAGTGATATCAACTTCCCTGGCGTTCAAGTAGCGGCCGACGAAATTACTCGCTTTGAGGAGACACTATTTCGTCTAGCGGAGACGCATGATTACTTTGTACTTGCAGGTAGCTTACCTGGAGGCGTAACCGCCGAACAATGCGCTGCATGGATAGAAGCACTGCATCAACAAGGCAAAAAGGTGTTGTTCGACAGTAGCAAAGCCGCATTGAAGTCAGGTATTGATGCTCACCCATGGTTGATTAAACCTAACGATGAAGAACTTGGTGATTTTGTTGGCGAACATCTAGCAACGCCAGAACAATGCCAAGAAGCAGCGCAAACGCTAAGCGATAAAGGTATTGAGAACATCGTAGTTTCTATGGGTGCAGACGGCGTGATGTGGCTTAACCAAGGCGAATGGTTACGTGCTCAACCACCACGAATGAATGTAGTGAGCACCGTTGGCGCAGGCGATACGCTGGTCGCTGGCTTGTGTTGGGGCCACATGCAACTGATGCCTAAAAACGATTTATTGCGCTTCGCTACGGCACTTTCTGCTTTGGCAGTTAGTCAAGTTGGCGTAGGGCTAACCAGTCAGGAAGAACTGGAAAATATCAAGCGACAAACTGAAGTTAGCGCGCTTTACCCTATTACAAACTTAGAACAAAACTAAGGAACAGAAGGTTATCGTATGAATATTGCCATTATTACTGCCTGTCCGAGCGGTGTAGCAAATAGCATCCTTGCGGCAGGATTACTAGAACAAGCCGCCGCAAAATTAAACTGGAATGCCAAAATAGAATGTCAATCAAGTGTGGTTGAACCAACACTATTGACGGAAGCTGACGTTGAACAAGCCGAAGTCATTGTCATTGCGGCAAATACTAGCGTCGACACTTCTCGTTTTGTAGGAAAAAAGGTTTACCAAGCGGAAATTAGCGAAATAGCAAAAGACGCAACTGCGTTTCTCCAGCAAGCGGTTGAAAACGCCACTTTACTTGAAAAAGCAACCACACTTGCAGCCCCTATCATTGCTGAAGCAACATCAGCATCAAAGAAGATTGTTGCAATCACGGCATGCCCTACTGGCGTTGCGCATACCTTTATGGCGGCAGATGCTTTAGAAGAAGAAGGCAAGCGTCGTGGCCATCAAATCAAGGTGGAAACTCGTGGTTCAGTTGGCGCTAAAAACCAACTGACTGAGCAAGAAATTGCAGATGCCGATCTGGTGATCATTGCTGCGGATATTGAAGTGCCACTTGATCGCTTTAACGGCAAAAAGATGTACCACACGAAAACAGGTCCAGCTCTGAAAAAAACAGCCGTAGAGATGGACAAAGCATTCGAGCAAGCCACTGTGTATCAGCATTCTGGTTCAGCTAACTCTTCATCTACCACCGAAGAGAAAAAAGGCGCTTACAAACACCTAATGACGGGTGTTTCGCACATGCTTCCTGTCGTCGTTGCAGGTGGTTTGATCATCGCTCTATCTTTCGTGTTCGGTATTGAAGCATTTAAAGAAGAAGGCACACTAGCAGCAGCCTTGATGAACATTGGTGGTGGCTCTGCATTCGCATTGATGATTCCTGTACTTGCTGGCTATATTGCGTTTTCAATCGCTGACCGTCCTGGTCTGGCTCCTGGTCTTGTTGGTGGTATGCTAGCAAGTTCTACTGGCGCAGGTTTCCTTGGCGGTATCGCGGCTGGTTTCATTGCTGGTTACGCAGCGAAACTCCTCGCAGATAAGGTGAAACTGCCACAATCTATGGAGGCGCTTAAACCGATTCTGATCATTCCATTTGTGGCAACATTGTTCACTGGTCTTGTGATGATCTACATCGTAGGCGGCCCAGTTTCAGGCATCATGAACGGCCTGACTGACTTCCTAAACAACATGGGTTCTGACAGTGCAGTACTACTGGGTATTATCCTTGGCGCAATGATGTGTTTCGACCTAGGAGGCCCGGTAAACAAAGCCGCTTACGCATTTGGTGTTGGCCTTCTGGCTTCACAAACTTACGCGCCAATGGCGGCAATCATGGCCGCAGGTATGGTTCCTGCGCTAGGTATGGGTTTAGCGACCTTCATTGCGAAGAACAAATTTGAACAAAATGAACGTGAGGCAGGTAAAGCATCATTTGTCTTGGGCCTTTGTTTCATCTCTGAAGGCGCAATTCCATTTGCTGCGAAAGATCCAATGCGCGTGATTCCATCTTGTATGGCAGGTGGCGCACTTACTGGTGCCCTATCGATGCTATTCGGTGCGAAATTAATGGCACCACACGGCGGTCTATTCGTGCTGCTAATTCCTAACGCAATTTCACCAGTATTAATGTATTTAGTGGCTATTGCAGCAGGTACAGCGGTAACTGGCTTTACTTACGCATTCTTAAAAAGCAAAGCAGAAGCGAAACAAGAAGTCGCAGCTTAATTAGAGCGACTCCGGTTAACAATGCCACCCTCGAATTTGGCATTTAGCACCTCCCTTTAATTCCGGTTAAGGGAGGTGTTTTTTATTCCACAGCCGGAACGGCTACAATGTCTACTTCCCCACTGCTCATATCCACCGTTGCTTGATAAGCGCTATGCGGGTCACCGTAGTGCTTGAAGGTAAAGTGGTAAACGTTAGCTGGCGTCCACAAGGTTTTTGATTCTGCGGGCAGAATGTCATAGCCGTCTTGCTGATAAAGCTCTGTCGCCATTACATTTGCGATTGCCGCCTGCTGGTTAGCGTCTCGATCCACCTTTGGCTCTAGTGACGGGTTACTTGGATAAGACTCACCGTTGTAACTCATGAGTCGATATGAGCCATTACTCCAAACGATAAAGTCCTGCCAACCATTACTGTAACTGTTGGCTAGTACAATAGGCGTGCGAGTTACCGACATTCGATTAATAACGTTTCCCTCATTATCAAACATATATGCAGAGCAGCCACCACTACCACAGAAATAGCGATCTTGAAGCAACACTATGTGTTCTGTCTTTCCGTCGCTGTTTAGGTCGGCGCTACCCGATAGATAACGTAGATTGTCTTGCTCGAGCGACAGCCCTTCAGGGGCTAAAACCTTACTATCAATCCAACTGGAAATGACTTCAGCACTAACACTGTTGATTTTAGGGGCAGGTTGTTTGGTTTCTGTCGGCATGCTATCCGTCGCGGTGCAGCCAACCAAGGTGAAAGAACCAACGAAGAAGAGTCCGTTTAATATGCGCTTATTCATGTAATCTCAATCTTTGATGTGTCGTTACATCAGTATACGCATGATTTGCATTGTAATCGTAAGAAAATCATTAAAATCAAGCAAATGAATGGTTTGGTATATATTAGTAAGATCAAAAAAGCCCCGAAGAAAACCTTCAGGGCTAGGCAGGAAGCTGGCAAATAGCCAGGAGTCCCTATGCAGTGGTCGGTTTTACCCTAAACAGAATTGCAAACATCACTGGCACCACTATCAGTGTCAGTACAGTAGCAAAACCAAGACCTGCCATAATCGTTATTGCCATCGAGCCAAAGAAGGCGTCGAAGACCAGTGGTATCATCCCCAAGATAGTTGTTAGGGCAGCCATACTTACCGGACGAACGCGGCTTATCGCACTATCGACAATCGCGAGGTAAGGATCTTTACCTGACTCCAACTCAAGGTTAATTTGGTCAAGCAACACAATACCGTTTTTCAAAATCATGCCACTTAGGCTTAACAAACCAAGGAATGCTGTAAAACTGAACGGCATGTTCGTGGTAAGCAAACCAAAAGCAACGCCAATGATCGCTAACGGAACGGTGAACCAAATGACCAACGGCTTTTTGATTGAGTTAAACAATAAAATAGTAATGATGAACATCAACAAGTAACCCATCGGCAATGAACCGAATAGGCCTTCTTGTGCATCTTTGGATGATTCGTACTCACCACCCCATGTGATTTCGTATCCTTCTGGAACATGCAATGCCATCACTTTAGGCTGTACACGAGCAAATAAGCTTGCTGCCGTGTCGTCACTCAACACATCATGGTCCGCGAGAACAGTTAACGTACGCTTACGGTCACGACGCTGAATTAGCGGCTCACTCCAATCCAGTTGAACGCCATCAATCACTTGATCAACCGGAATATACGTTTGCAACGAAGGACTCCAAATGGTCACGTTTTGTAGTGATTCAAAATCTACGCGTTCTTCTTCAGGAAGGCGTGTCATAATTGGCAACGTATGTGTACCATCACGCAAGTAACCTAAGGTGCTACCACCAAACGCCATTTGCAGTGTGCTTGAAAGATCTTCTTTCGAAATACCTAAGCGACGAGCTTTAGACTCATTGAAAGCGGGTACAAGTTCCTTGGTGCGCTCTCGCCAATCGTGACGAATGTTTCGGGCACCAGGGTCGGTATGAAGGATGTCTTCAACTTGCACCGCCAAGTCACGTAAAACTTGTGGATCAGGGCCAGTAATACGCGCTTCGATCTTAGACGCTGGTGACGGGCCGAATTCCATCAACTTGAACTGGAACGTTGGTTTGTCGAACGTCTTCGCTAGGTTGTCGTCCAACTTGTGCAACAGCTCAAACATGTTCTCACGGTCCGTAGTACGAACTTGGAACTGAGCGTAGGCTTCGTAACTCTTCTCTGGTTGGTAAGTCAGAGCGAAACGCTGCAAACCTTGACCAATCGACGCTGATACAAAGTCAATGTTGTCTTGAGTACGAATGTAGCTTTCAACTTCTTCCGCTTTCTTGATGGTCTCGCGAATGTCAGTGCCCTCTGGCATCCACATATCAACGTAGAACATCGGCGTGTTTGACGGCGGGAAGAACTGTTGCTTCACACTGCCAAACGCAACCACAGCACCAACTAGCAGCGCCACCATGCCTGCTACCGTTAACCAACGGAAACGAAGCGCAAGTTTAAGAGACGCACCAAACGCGACGAACAGCCAACCTTTGTATGGGTCTTCATCTTCTGCATCTGCGTTCTTGTCTTCTTCTTTCAATAGAAGATCGGCTAGGAATGGCGTTAGCGTAATCGCCGTAATCCAGCTCAAGAATAGCGAGAAACACAGCACCCAGAACAGAGAGCCCATGAACTCACCAGTCGCATCTTGTGACAAGCCGATAGGTGCAAAAGCCGTAATTGCAATAACAGTTGCGCCCAGCAAAGGCCATTGTGTTTGCTTTACAATATCGACAGCCGCTTGAACTTTGGTACGCCCTTTCTTTAGGCCAACCAATATGCCTTCCACGACAACAATCGCGTTATCAACCAGCATACCCAAGGCAATAATTAACGCTCCAAGAGAAATACGATGCAGTTCGATGTTGTTGTAATTCATCAAAATGAAGGTACCAAATACCGTCAATAACAACACAACTCCAATGATGACACCACTGCGTAAACCCATAGTAAACAGCAACACAATGATTACGATCGCCACTGCCTCCGCTAGACTAATTACAAACGCTTTAACAGATTCATCCACCTCATTGGCTTGGTTGTAAAAGTAGTTCATATCGATGCCAGCAGGCTTGATAGACTCAAGGCTCGCGAGCTCCGCATCCAAACGTTCACCAACCTCAACCACGTTCACACCCGATGCAAACGAGATACCGATATTAATCGCTTTTTGACCGTTAAAGAGTACGACGTTGCCTGGCTTCTCTTGAATACCGCGAGAAATCGTTGCTACGTCTTTTAGACGAATTAGATTTCCTGTGTCACGGCCATGAATGATCAGATTTTCTAGTGCTTCTACAGTGTTTAAGGTGCCGCTTGGGCGAATAACAAGGCTTTCGCCATTGACCATCACTTCACCAGCTGAAACCACATTGTTTTGCTGGTTCAACAAGCTCGAAACCACATTCATGTCTAAGTTCAGTGCAGCAAGGCGATCAAGTGAGATCTCAACGAATAGCATTTCTTGCTGATCGCCCGTGATGTCTACCTTACCAACACCATCAACAAGCTCGATTTCACGGGTCAGGTAATCCGCATAACGTTTCAGCTCTACATAGTCGTAATCGTCACCAGTGAGCATTAACATCACGCCATAAACGTCACCGAAATCATCAATGATCTGTAAAGACTGAACACCTTGAGGCAATGATGGTCGTAAATCATTAATTTTACGGCGCATCTCATCCCAAATTTGCGGCAGTTCATCAGGACCATAGTCCATTTCCATGCTCACCGTTATTTGAGACATACCATTAGAAGACGTAGAGGTAATTTTGTCGATATAAGGGAGTTTTCGAATCTCTTTTTCTAGAGGATACGTCAGCTCTTCTTCAACTTCTTTTGACGTCGCGCCAGGGTATGTTGAGATGATCATGGCATCTTTGATCGTAAATGCCGGGTCTTCTAATCGTCCCAGCTCCAAAAATGACGTTAAACCACCAACAGCAAGGATAATAATGAACAACCAGCTGATGACTTTGTTTTTTATTGAATACTCAGCAATGTTCATTATTGGTTATTCTCCACAACATCCACATGTTTACCTTCGCGTAATTTACGCAGATTTGAATTAATCAGAATATCGCCCTGGCTAACACCTGACGACACAATGGCTCCATTGCCATTCACTTGAGAAATCATGACAGGCACCCGTGTGACAATGTCACCTTCTTTTTTCCACACAAAGAACTCATTCCCTTCACTGCCTGCTTGAAGCGCCGTGACAGGCACACTGTAACCATCGATAGAGGTAATGCCCGCCTTCACCATATCGACCAAAAGGCTTACGCTGGTTCCCGGCAATATCTCTGTTTTTAGCTGTGGCATCGTCAAGTACATTTCGTAGGTTTGAGTTTCAGCGTTGGGTTCACTTGTGTGCTCTAAATAGTCCAAAGCAAATCTGCCATCGATGCCGGAGAAGGTTGCTCTAGGCTTGTAGCTCATGCTGTCTGAGTTTGGGTCTACCATCGCTAAAACATTGTCGGAAAGCTCAATACGCACGTAAACCAAATCGTTTTGGTATAGGTTTAACACGGGTTCACCAATTGCCACACGCTCAAAGCGTTCTTTGAAAACATCGGATACTTTACCGGCGAACGGGGCGAATAAACGGGTGTAATTCAATTGATTGGTCGCGTTATAGAAAGTAGCCTCAGCTAGCTCTTTATTGGCGGTTAGCTCATCAAGTTCCGCTTTTGAAATCATTTGACGTGCATGCAAGTCTTCACCGCGTTTAAGCTGACGAATTGCAAGTGTGTATTGTGCTTCTGCGTCATTCACGGCTTGCTTCTCTTTGCTATCATCTAGCTTTGCGATCATTTGCCCCTGCTTCACAACGTCACCCGCTTTAACCAATACGTGCTGAACTTCCCCAGCGCGGCGAAATGCCATTGGCGTTTGCTCTGCAGGCACTACTATGCCTTTGAACGCGCGATGTTGACTTTGTACTGGTGCATCCACCGAGATAGTCGACACAAAAAGTGACTGCTCGACTATAGCTTGGTTTTCATTTTTGCACCCTGTTAAAACTGCAAGTGCAATCGCAGAGATCGTAAGTAGAGAACGTTTCATTAAATGCCTCCCTCACGAACCCAAGCTTTCACCACTTGTCCTTCAACCAGTCTCTCAACACCAGCAATAACAACGTAATCATTGTTATCAAGCCCGGCTTTCACACCACCTGCTGCGTCAAGTGACACAGTGACTTTATTGACCTGCTGCGTGCTTCTGTCCATTACCCAAACTTCACCTTGCGTCCCATTTTTGTTGACCCAAGCAGACTGAGGTAACGTCATCGCGTCCGATACATGTTGTTTAGCAATGTGTACCTGCCCTGTCATACCTGTCAGCAAATTGCGATCTTCTGGTCGAGTGATGGTCACGATCGCCTCATAACTATTGGTATCGATGTTTGGCTGCGTCGAAATTTCTTTAAATTGCCCAGGAATACGTTTTCTTGGCTCGCTATCCATCGTCACCCACATATCGGAGTTTTGCAGTGACTCAAGTGATACAGATTCCGCATAACTTACTGGCAAGGTGAACGACACATCCAACGTCGTGTTATCAATGAGATTCAAGATCTCCTGCTTCTCTGCTACTACCTGAAACGGGTTGACATAGGTATATGACACAATGCCATCAAACGGTGCATGAATTTTGGTATAGCTCAAATCGGTTTTAGCTTGTTCGTAGTTCGCCAATGCCGCTTTATATTGAGTTTCTTTCTGATCGTACTCATCAGTACTAATGAGTTTTTTTCCGTAAAGGTTTTTCGCGCGGTCCCATTGTGTTTTCGCTAACGCGTACTGCGCTTGAGCGGCATCTGACGCAAGCTGAAGATCTTTAGGGTCTAACGTTGCGAGCACTTCACCTTTTTGGACCTTTTGACCCATGCGTACACGTAATTCATCTACCTCTCCACCAACCTGAAAAGAAAGCTGCGCGCGATGTGTTGCATCAATACGCGCTAAAAAGGCGTGCGAGTCTTCAAGTTCTAGGTCTTTCACCGCCAGTAATTTTACAGGTTTGATTAAAGGTTCAGACGGCTCAGAAATGGCTTTATTACACCCAGTTAGCATCCCAGAAAGACTTAATGTCACCACTGCGCCAACTAAAGTGCGCCTTAAATATTGTTTTCGCACCCGCTTTCTCCGTAGGTTTTATATATTACACAACCGTGCAGTATAAGCAGAATTTGAAATTGATCAACATATTTTCCAGGTGGATAGCAAATTAATTAGTCAAAGCGTTCGGTTTCTGGTAAAAGTAAGCGCGTGATTAATATTCGGGAAAATTCGAACTATGAATGAAAGAAAGCAGGGGCGTAGAAGTGCTGAAGCAGCAGAACAAACTAAGTGTCTGATCCTTAAAGTGGCAGCAGATATGTTTTGTGAACTTGGTTACGAGCGTGTCTCGCTGCGCAATATCAGTGAAAAGGCTGGTGTTTCACATAGTTTGATCCGTCACCACTTCGGCAGCAAAGAGAAAATCTGGCAAGCGGTTAGCGATGCAATGGACGAGTTCATGCAGTGCTATATGGCTGAACTCATCAATGAAATGCCGGAGAACACACCTTCGAATAGAAAAATTTATCTGTTTATGGTTCGCATGCTAGCATTTGCTCTCGTCAATCCTCATCCAGTACAGATGATCGCCGATGCCATTCGACAAGGCGATGACGGTGCTCTGCTGCAGTATTTCTTAAAGTCAAAAGATGAGTTCGCTGCGATATTTACCGGAATTTTCGAGCAGTACAACAGCGAAAACCCTAATGCACAGTTTGATCAGTGGGAATCAAAGTGGCAAATGTTGATCTTCGCACATGGTGCTGTCAGTCTCGCACCAATGATGCAAGAAACATGGCCGGATATTGCAGATAATCGCGAAAAACTGCTGATCAAGCATTGGGAATTGTTTAATACCATTATGGCCTCTCAATTTGGGATCCCAAAAGAAGAGATGATTCATCCGGAAAAGCTTGAAGATATCGTTATTGATATGTGCTGTACTATTGATGAAGCAGTAAACTAAAAGCAAACAAGCGAAAAGAAGACATAAAAATGCCGAGCTACAAAGCTCGGCATTTTTGTTTCAATTCGTTTTAACCACGGTAGTAGCGTTGTGGTACGAACGGCATTTTTTCAACTGTCATTGGTAGCATTTTGCCACGCACTTCAGCGAACACTTCAGTACCAATCGCCGCCAAATCCGCACGAACATACCCCATTGAGACTGGCTTACCTGCATTCGGGCCCGCCGTACCGCTGGTTACAACGCCAATTTTAACGCCGTCAGCATCAAACAGTTCAACACCTTCACGCACTGGCGCTTTGGTTTGACCTACTAGACCCACACGCTTACGCGCCACATCTTTAGTCTCAATCTGCTTAAGAATAATGTCTGCGCCAGGGAAACCACCTTCACGTTCACCACCAATACGACGAACTTTTTGGATACCCCATAGCAAGCTCGCTTCAACAGGTGTTGTTGTTGTGTCTAGGTCATGACCGTATAGACAAAGGCCACACTCAAGACGAAGTGAATCACGAGCACCAAGGCCAATCCATTCAACTTCATCTTCCGCAGTCAGTTTACGTGCTAGCTCTTCCGCTTTGTCAGCAGGAACCGAGATTTCGTAACCGTCTTCGCCTGTATAACCACTACGAGAAACAATGCACTCGGCGCCTAAAATATCGACTTTACGAATATCCATGAACAGCATTTCAGAAACTTCTGGTGCAAAACGCGCCAATACAGCCGCCGCTTTAGGGCCTTGGATTGCAAGTAGAGCTCGGTCTTCGATAATTTCTAGCTCAACACCAGATGGTAAATGCGCTTGTAGGTGTGCGATATCTTGCGCTTTACATGCTGCGTTCACAACCACAAACAGATGATCGCCTAGGTTAGCCACCATCAAGTCGTCCATGATGCCGCCCTCTTCATTAGTGAAAAAAGCGTAACGCTGTTTACCAGACTCAAGAGCCACAATATCCACTGGGACTAATGTTTCTAGGAACGCAGCTGCACCGTCACCAATTAGGCGAAGCTGTCCCATGTGAGAAACATCAAACAGACCTGCCGCATCACGAGTATGTAAGTGTTCCTTCTTTACGCCTAGAGGATACTGAACAGGCATATCGTAACCCGCGAACGGGACCATTTTGGCACCAACTTCAACGTGAAGTGCGTGTAGTGGTGTTTTCAGTAGTTCTTGAGTCATTTTCGTCTCCATTTAGATAGACCCGAGAATGCTATCGGCATTCGATGTGTTTCCAATAATAAACATGGCTCATTCTATTTTGCACGAACAAGACGTAGATCGACTTGCAAAAGTGTGACTCTTAACATTTTAATCACAACAAATCGTACAAAAAAAGCGCTTTAATGAGCAAGTTCTCATCAAAAAAGCGCCTTTTCATCATAACGACCACCAACAGCAATCGTTTGCTTTCACTATAGGAAATTTACAAGTATTTATCACTATTTGGCTGTCACCCACAAAATGAGCGCATCTTCCTCGCTAACACTGGTCAACATATGTCCCATATTTGCATCGTAATAAACGCTGTCTCCCTCGCTTAAAACAACAGGTTCGTAAAACTCAGAATAGAACATGACCTCACCAGATAAGATAAGCAGAAATTCTTCGCCATCATGACGAACCCAGTCTTTATATTCATCAAAACTACGAGCTCGAATTTGGCTCTTAAACGGCATCATTTTCTTATTGGAAAGTTGTGTCGCGAGCAGTTCATGTTCATAAGTTTGTGTTGGGTGTGGTTTACCTTCATTCTTCTTGGTAACATCCCTACGCCCTGTCGCTACCTTTTTTCTAGGTGGCTCAAATAGTTGCGGCATGTCAATTTGTAAGCCAAGTGCCAATTTTTGCATCGCTTGAAACGTCGGGGAGATCTGCTCATTTTCTATTTTGCTCAGTGTAGATCGAGCAAGCCCGGTTCGCTGACTGGCCTCTTCTAATGTGATACCGAGTTTCGAGCGGATATCCTTAATACGCTGGCCCAGTTTTAACGGCTCGATATTTTGGTCATGTTGCTCTTTTGCCAACGTCATCGATGGGTATTCATCGTAAATACTTTCTGCCATAAATCCCTCTATAGATATCCATATTTTTTGTCTTACTCGCATTGTGCATGAAGCACATAGTGGATAGAAGTCCACCAAGTGAATTAAAGCGTGCTCTTGTTAACAAATTTTGAAATCTTGTTTCCTATAGGAAATTTTTGGTTGATTGTTCCCGTCACAGGCGCTATGTTACCAACTTGTTAGATGTAGAGATGCATATTTCCGTAAGAGATTGGTAAAGGAAACACGCAATCCAACGGAGTTTTTGCCCAAATTTAGGGCCGGATGTTCACTCTGTTCTGCTACGCAGTTCAGCTGTTTTTGAGGACAAATGAACCACAACCGCAAATCATAACTCATCTATTGCGGGTTCATTTTCAGATTTGGAAGGTCAACTACCATGAATAAGAGTTACCCTAACCACAGCTTGGAAAACTTTTTCTCTACCAACCTCTCTGCGACAGATGATGCTGTCTTTGCTGGAATTCAAGCGGAATCCGCTCGCCAAAACGAACAAATCGAACTTATCGCTTCTGAGAACATTGTTTCTAAAGCGGTAATGCAAGCTCAAGGCACATGCCTAACAAACAAATACGCTGAAGGTTACCCAGGTCGCCGTTACTATGGTGGTTGTGAGCACGTAGATACAGTGGAAGCCATTGCTATCGAACGCGCAAAAAAACTTTTTAATTGTGAATACGCAAACGTTCAACCACACTCAGGCGCGCAAGCAAACGGCGCAGTAAAACTGGCACTGCTTCAACCTGGTGACACCATTCTTGGTATGTCTTTAGACGCAGGTGGTCACCTGACGCACGGTGCACGCCCTGCACTTTCTGGTAAATGGTTTAACGCAGTTCAATACGGTGTTGATCGCGAAACACTGGAAATCAACTACGAAGATGTTCGTGAGCTAGCACTTGAGCACCAACCTAAAATGATCATCGCAGGTGGTAGCGCCATTCCACGTACTATCGACTTTGCAAAATTCCGTGAAATCGCAGACGAAGTAAATGCAATTCTTATGGTCGACATGGCGCACATCGCTGGTCTTATCGCAACAGGCGCACACCCTAGCCCACTGCCACACGCACACGTTGTTACGACTACAACACACAAAACATTGCGTGGCCCTCGCGGCGGTATGATTCTTACTAACCACGAAGACATCATTAAGAAAATCAACTCAGCCGTATTCCCTGGCCTACAAGGCGGCCCACTGATGCACGTTATCGCAGCCAAAGCGGTCGCATTTGGTGAGGCGCTTGGCCCTGAATTTAAAACTTATATTGATTCGGTGATCAATAACGCAAAAGTCCTAGCGGAAGTATTGCAAACTCGCGGTTGCGACATCGTAACTGGTGGCACAGACACGCACCTAATGCTGGTTGACCTTCGTCCGAAAGGGTTGAAAGGCAATAAAGCAGAAGAAGCTCTAGAGCGTGCTGGGATCACATGTAACAAAAATGGCATCCCATTCGATACAGAGAAGCCTATGATTACATCGGGCATCCGTTTAGGAACGCCTGCGGGTACAAGCCGCGGCTTTGGCGCTGAAGAATTCAAACTCATCGGTAATTGGATTGGTGACGTACTGGACGGTTTAGTGAACAACCCTGAAGGTGACGCAGAAGTTGAAAAACGCGTTCGCAAAGAAGTAAAAGAACTTTGCAGTCGCTTTCCTCTATACCAGTAAACGATTTTTTTGAAATCATAATAATTCCTGACAAGTTATTCGGAGATTAAGCAATGGACAAAACACTGAAGTTTGCAGATAGCCACGAGTGGGTACGTGACAACGGTGACGGCACAGTAACAATTGGTATTTCTGAGCATGCACAAGAAATGCTAGGTGACGTGGTATTCGTTGACCTACCAGACGTAGAAGACGAAGTTGAAGCAGGTGAAAGCTTCTCTCTCGTTGAATCTGTAAAAGCAGCGTCAGACATCTACGCACCAATCACTGGTGAAATCGTAGAAATCAATGAAGAACTAGAAGACAGCCCAGAGCTAATTAACGAAGAGCCGTACGAAGGTGGCTGGATCGTAAAAGTGAAGATGTCTGATGTATCTGAACTAGATAACCTGAAAGACGCAGACGAATACCTAAACTCTATCGAAGAAGAGTAATTAGGATGTGACGAAAGCTGTTCCCTAGCCTGTTTAGAGAACAGCTTTTTTTCTAGGTTCGGACGTATAATTTAATTTATCAGTAACGCAAATCCGTTACCCGAACCAAGGAGTAGGTAAAGGACAATGACTGAATTACTTCAAAGCCTCAGCACACAAAACGAGTTCGTTGCTCGCCACAATGGACCAAACAAATCTGACCAACAGAAAATGTTGGAAGCGATCAACGCAGTTAGCCTAGATTCGCTTATCGACGAAACCGTACCAGCACAAATTCGCCTAGAGCAACCAATGAGCTTGGCAGAAGCGAAAAGCGAAGCAGACATGCTGGCAGCCATGCGTAAGTTCGCCGATCAGAACCAAGTTAAACGTACATTCATTGGTCAGGGTTACTACAACACCTTCACGCCGAACGTGATTCTACGCAACGTGATGGAAAACCCGGGCTGGTACACTGCTTACACCCCTTACCAACCAGAGATCTCACAAGGTCGTTTAGAAGCACTTCTAAACTACCAACAAATGGTGATGGATCTTACTGGTATGGAAATCGCGAACGCGTCATTGCTTGATGAAGCAACGGCAGCAGCAGAAGCGATGACACTTTGTAAGCGTGCGGGTAAAAGCAAGAGCAACGTATTCTTCGTTGCTGACGACGTTCACCCACAAACCATCGAAGTGGTAAAAACTCGTGCGAAATTCATCGGCTTTGAAGTCTTGGTTGGTTCTTTAGAATCACTACCAGAGCAAGACGTGTTCGGCGCACTAGTTCAATACCCAAGTACAACAGGTGAAGTTCGTGACCTAACGGACATCATCGCTAAAGCGCAAGCAAACAAAACACTAGTGACTGTAGCAACGGACCTTCTTGCTTCTACCCTGCTTAAACCTGCAGGTGAAATGGGCGCAGACGTAGCAATCGGTTCAGCACAACGTTTTGGCGTGCCGATGGGTTACGGCGGTCCACACGCTGCTTTCATGGCAACGCGTGATAAGCACAAGCGTACAATGCCTGGTCGTGTTATCGGTGTTTCTATCGATACCAACGGTAACCAAGCACTGCGTATGGCAATGCAAACGCGTGAACAGCACATCCGTCGTGAAAAAGCGACATCAAACATCTGTACTGCTCAAGCACTGCTAGCGAACATGGCGTCTTTCTACGCGGTTTACCACGGCGCAGAAGGTCTACGCACGATTGCTCGTCGTACGCACCATATGACAGCCATCCTAGCCGCTGGCCTAACTAAAGGCGGCTTCGAGCTTGCTCACAACAGCTTCTTCGACACCATCACTATCAACACAGGTGCACAAACTGAAGACCTATACGCGAAAGCACTAGCCGCAGACATCAACCTACGTAAGTTGGGTACTCAGCTAGGTGTGAGCTTCGACGAAACCACAACCGTGGCAGATGTAGAAGCCCTATTCGCAGTATTCGGTGTGAAAGAAGAAGTCGCAGCACTATCAACTGAAATCGCAGGCAACGAGTTTGCAGCCATTCCAGAAGCATTGCGCCGCACAACAGAATATCTAACACACCCTGTGTTTAACACGCACCACAGCGAAACACAGATGATGCGTTACCTAAAACAGCTAGAGAACAAAGACTTCTCACTCACGCACGGCATGATCCCACTGGGCAGCTGTACGATGAAGCTGAACGCAGCAGCAGAGATGATCCCAGTAACTTGGCCTGAGTTTGGTTCGATCCACCCGTTCGCACCAGCAGAACAAGCAGCTGGTTACGCTGCACTCGCAAAAGACCTTAAAGAAAAGCTATGTGAAATCACTGGCTATGACGCATTCTCACTACAACCAAACTCTGGTGCATCGGGTGAGTACGCAGGCCTTATCGCGATTCAACGCTACCACGAAAGCCGTGGCGAAGGTCACCGCAACGTATGTTTGATCCCAAGCTCTGCGCACGGTACTAACCCTGCGACAGCATCTATGGTGTCAATGAAAGTGGTTGTGGTTAAGTGTGATGAAGAAGGCAACATCGACATCGACGACCTAGCAGCGAAAATCGAGAAACACAAAGACAACCTATCAAGCATTATGATCACTTACCCTTCTACGCACGGCGTTTACGAAGAGAAAGTGAAAGAAGTGTGTGAAATGGTTCATGCCGCTGGCGGTCAGGTTTACCTAGACGGCGCTAACATGAACGCCCAGGTTGGTCTAACATCACCAGGCTTCATCGGTTCAGACGTTTCTCACCTAAACCTACACAAAACCTTCTGCATCCCGCACGGTGGTGGCGGTCCGGGTATGGGTCCTATCGGTGTGAAATCTCACCTAGCTCCTTTCCTACCAGGGCATATTGAAGACGGTGTAGAAGGCGCAGATTTCGCAGTATCAGCAGCAGATATGGGTAGCGCTTCTATCCTGCCTATCTCTTGGGCTTACATCGCAATGATGGGCGAAGCTGGCCTAACAGATGCTACAAAAGTAGCTATTCTGAACGCAAACTACGTGATGGAAACACTTCGCCAACACTACCCTGTTCTTTACCGTGGCAAAAATGGCCGCGTAGCGCACGAATGTATTATCGACATTCGTCCGCTGAAAGAAGAAACAGGTATCAGCGAAGAAGACATCGCGAAGCGTCTAATGGACTACGGTTTCCACGCACCAACTATGTCGTTCCCTGTAGCGGGCACGCTAATGGTTGAGCCAACGGAATCGGAAGATCTAGAAGAGCTGGACCGCTTCTGTGATGCGATGATCGCTATCCGCGAAGAAATGGAGAAAGTGAAGAACGGTGAATGGCCACTGGATAACAACCCACTTGTTAACGCGCCACACACACAAGTTGATCTTTCAGCTGAAGATTGGGACCGCCCTTATTCTCGCGAGATTGGCTGCTTCCCGTCTAAAGCGACCAAATCTTGGAAGTACTGGCCAACGGTAAATCGCGTGGATAACGTATACGGCGACCGTAACCTAATCTGTTCATGCCCAAGCATCGATAACTACGAAGATTAATTTTTGTAGTCTCTAAATAAACAAAGGCGAACCGATTGGTTCGCCTTTGTTTTTGGTGTGCCGCCCTAACATTTGTTGATACATCGAGAAGGAATGATGGCTAGTTATTGTTTGCACAAAAGTGATTTAGAAATACAGTGACTTCTGGGAACCTTTGAATTAGCACTAATATCTCAGAGCCTTAAAAGCTTGTTGGAAACTCCTCATGAACCTATGTTATGCAGGTGCTATATAGTTTCTAGTTCAGTTGCAGTAAGTCCCATTTATTACCATAGAGATCTTGGAACACCACCACTGTCCCGTATTCTTCCACACGAGGCTCTTCATTAAATACAACACCATTTTTCTTCATCAACTCGTAGTCACGCCAAAAATCATTAGTTTGCAGAAACAGGAAAACACGACCACCTGTTTGATTTCCTACTGCATGCGTTTGTTCCGGTGTACTCGCTTGAGCTAAAAGTAGGTTTGTACCATTGGAGTTTGGAGGAGAAACTTGAACCCAGCGTTTACCACCACCTAGGTTGGTATCTTCAACCAGAGTGAATTGAAGTTTTTGAGTATAGAACTCGATAGCATCGTCGTAATTTTCAACGACTAGAGCAATGTTTCCGATTTGCTGCTGAACAGTTTTGGCCATGATGATTTCCGCTGTGTCAAAACGCTAATTGTACGCTATTTTGAGACTTTTCCAGAAAGCACGTAACGCCTTGCAAATGTTTAAGGCACACAATACGAATGTTTACGCACAGCGCCTTTGCCACTAGAACCTACAAACAATACAGCTACCACAAGTGTCGAATCTTGATTGAGCAACTCATCAAAGCCTTAGCTATAACTCAAGAGCAAATCTCTAACCTAATAACGAAGGCTGCTCGTATACCACGGTATTATAGTTCTTCTAGTTTTCCCTTAGCTAAATCTTCTTGTTGCTTAAGGAACATGAAGAAGTTTGCCTCACTGATAAACGGGTTACCGCTTGTACCGAGCTTCTTCCTATTTTCAAAAAGGAAATTTTTATGTGGATGGTTCGAAAGGTTAACGTTCACAATAGGTGCCTGTAGTGAAATTTTTCGAATTTTCTCCATGCTAGTCAGGAACTGGCCAATAACTTCTGGATCATTGCTACTTACGCTATGCCCACCAACGATAAAAGCACGATATTGTTCGCCATTATCTTCAACAGTGAAGTCTAAGGAATAATCACCTTCCGTGTGGCCAGGTGTGAGATAGAACTTAAACTCATGTCCACCAATAACCATGGAGCTATCGCTTTTTATCTCTATGTCTAAATTTGGAGGAAGGAACTTGTTCTCACCTTCGCTTTTGTTTGATTGCTGTATAGATAGTTCATGAGCGCTTTTGGTCATCACGACTTTGGAACCATACTTCTCTTGAAGTAACTGGGCGCCCCCAACGTGGTCAGAATGCCCATGAGTTACCAATATGTGCGTTATTGGCTTATCTTTTAGCCCTAGCTTCTCTAGGTTGATAGGTATCCACTCAGAGTAAGGGAAGTCAAGCGTATCAATGATAACGAGTCCGTCGTCTGTAGCAATGGCATATGATGAGACCCACTTGTCTCCTACATAATAGACATTATCAAACATCTGAAATGGTTCTACATAACCGTTCTTATCATTCATTGCTGGAACATATTGACTTAAGGAAGCAAAAGACGAAGCACTGAAAAGTAAACCTACAATAATTTTTTTCACGAAATCGCACACAAATATATCCTTAATAATTTCTTATAGAACTTCGCGGATGAGAAAGCTCTAAACGATTTTCAGAGGCAAATACAACTGCAAATACTTTCTACTTAGCTTGAGTTTTAGCTGACCGAATCACTTGTAAACTCGAATCCCATTAACTGCCTATGTATTCATGATTCTTTTAGAGGTTAAATAAATGAACTCAATTGAAGCAGAGTCATGAAGCTTCACTTGAGGTTACCGGCACAGCACAATGTGATAAACCTCTTTCAAGCAAACATTTGAATGCGATTTTTCCAATTTAAGACATGTTCAATAAATGCATCAACTCTTGCAGGCCTTTTATCGCGGTCTCGATACATAATGAATACTTCTTTACCCGAACATTGCCATTCTGGCAACAAAGGCAGCAGGTTATGTTGATCATGATTTAGCTCATGAAAGTAATAGGTTGGAATCCACGCAATTCCTAAACCATGGATGACAGCGTCTCTAACTAGTAGTACATCATTTGAAGTGAATTGAAACTTTAGCGGATGATCAAATGTTTCATTGGTGATTTGATTAACTAATTTCCATTGGCTGTCGTTGTTTACCGTAATTAGGCGATGATGCACAAGTTGTTCAGGATGGGTAATCGGTTGGTGTTGTTCTAAATAGCTTCGTGATGCACAAAGCGCAAATGGAATCGACCATAATTTCTGAGCAATCCAGTCTTGTTCAATAAGATCACCAAGACGAAAACTAACATCGACACGGTTAGATACAAGATTGATTTTTTCATTCTGTACATCTAAATCGATACATATCTTCGGATGTTGCTCTGCAAATTCATAAACGCACCGCTTTAACCACATCTGTGTCATGTTAATTGGCGCTGATATTTTGATCGTTCCGCTTAAAGACTGACGCTCAGTCGCAATTCTCGATGTCACATTATTTAAGCTAAGAAGTAACGGCTCACAGAGTTGATAATATTTTTCGCCATCAGTTGTTAACGCAAAGTGGTGTGCACTGCGGTTAAATAGTCTGCAATTTAAGTTTATTTCCAGCCTTTTTAACTTCCGGCTTAGCGTGGCTAACGGGACATTAAGACGCTCAGATGCTTGTGTTAGGCTTTGATAGCGAGCAACAGAAACGAATAACAAAAGGTCATCCAAAGAGTGACGTTCCATATTTGGGATTAACCCTCTTAAATTTGGCTATTAAAAATCAAATATGAAATATATAGCATTATCGCGTCAAGTTAATTTTTATCAGGAAGATCTATGTCTAAGCATTTATCAATTTGGTGCGGTGTTGTTGTCGCTATCTTTTTTTGGTCTAGTAACTTTAACGTAATAAAGGCTATTAATAGCGATGTCTCTCCTTTGGATTCAGCGACGTTACGATTTTCCGTTGCAGCTTTAATACTCTTACTGATAAGAGGTACTAAACGCTCTCCATATGGAGCCAAACTCACACGAAAAAGTATGTTGTCGTTGTTTGTTATAGCAACCGTGGGTGTAACTATCCAAAACTTCTCTATTTTCTCTGCAATGAGCTTTACTACCCCAGTTAACGCAGCGGTTGTTCAGGCAAATCTACCACTTGTCACTATCTTGTTGTCGGGCTTTATTCTCAAAACTTCCATTTCGGTTAAAACTATTTTAGGTGCACTAATCAGTTTTTGTGGAGTGGTAATCGTCATTACAGGGGGAAATATTCATTCTATTAGCAGCAATAGTAATATTGGTGATCTATACATGTTATTTGCTTTAATTAGTGGGTGTTTATACACAATTCTAGCGAAGCGTTTAACATCTCATATCCCAGTAACTCAGCAGTTACGTTGGGTGTTAAGTATTGGTGCCATTCAAATGGTCGCTATAGCGATGTACCACGGCGACTTTAGCCGTAGCTTAAATGCCATAACATTTAAAGACCTAGCATTAATAGCTTACATGAGCCTGTTTGGAACTTTGATTGCTTATTACTTTTGGATGAAAGGCGCTATCGTTCTTGGTCCAGATAAGATGTCTCCATTATTTAATATTATGCCGGTATTCACTCTACTGATTTCGTTCATTTCTGGTGAGCAGGCTCAATGGGAAAATGTTTTAGGCGTCTTTATCGTTGCGGCTGGTGTGTATATAGGTAACTCAGCACCTTTTGCTCGTTTACGGAAGGTGGTGGAGTAAAAATAGACGCCAACCTTAAGTCCATTATTTAGAGCAATACTTTGTTAATTGGCATAAGTTTTCTTGGTTTCCAATAGGTACACTTTTCGCTTTCGTCGTTCACTCTTTTATCTAACTTTATTGAGTACATGTCGAAAATCTTCAATCTTTTGCTAAGAGCGTTTTTTACTATGTAAAAAACAGAGGAGAATGACCATGAAGAAACGACTCAACTATATTGAAGTAGCGCCAAAAGCAATAGAAATCCTATACGCTCAGGAGGCTTACTTCCATGAACAATTTAGCCAATCAGAAACCATGAACATGATCATATGGGAACTGGTTAAGTTACGCATATCGCAAATCAATCAATGTGCATTTTGTATCGACATGCATAGTAAAGATGCGCTTCAGTTAGGTGAAAAGCCGGAACGCATATGGGGGCTTAGTGCATGGAAAGATATGCCATTCTACAGCGATGCAGAACACGTTGCACTAGGCTGGGCTGAACTACTAACTGCTGGCCTACCAGTAGATGATGATACCTATCAGCTGACCTTGAATACCTTTGGAGAAGAAGCTATGGTCAACCTAACAATTGCGATCAACGCGATCAATAGTTGGAACCGAATAGTTAAGGCATTTAAGCCAAAGGTTGGAGTCTATAAACCTCGATAATTCTATTTGACGGTTCTTACTTGTAAGCCGCTGCTTATACCTCAACTTAATAGGATGAAAAGTACATGTGTATCACATTCTCATTTAAGTTGAGGTTAAATAGGATGATTCATTTGAACTTAGAATTTGATATTTTAAAACCTCAAAAGGCTTTAGCTGGCTATGTTCAAGCCATTTGGTCAGCATCCGTCAAACCTGATACGACGCAAACCGTACGTAAACAATTACTCAGTGATGCTGGTACAGGTGTGGTATTCATTTTACAGAATGAAGTACAAATGGATGGTGAGTGGCAAACGCCAGGGGTTGTCCTACTGCCTATAAGCATTCTGGCACATCAGGTCTGCCTACCGCCAGGCGCGGTGATGACTGGCGTACGCTTTCATCCTGCTGTTGGTTATCAACTATTTGGTAAACGTCTAGAACAGCTATTGCGGATTCAAGACGACCACCCTTTGGCTTCTTCTGCACTAGCAACATTTGAGTCTCTGCAAACAGCTCGTTCGCCATATGCAAGGATTTCTACGTTATATCGCTGGGTTCAAACACTGATTGAGGAATATGAACCGCAGTATGTCGGCCACATTATTGAACAACCTACAGGGACCATCAGTCAGCGCCAGAGAGAGCGCAATTTTCAGAAATGGTTGGGGATTACTCCTAAACATTACCAACGCATTAAACGAGTGAAGCACACTTTAGAGCAACTCCGAGCGCAACCCGATCTTACTTTATCGGAGTTGGCGCTGGAGCAAGGTTTTTCCGATCAAGCACACATGACTAGAGAGTGTAAGCAGATTGCGCGCATGACACCGAAGCAGTATGTCCGAAAGAGAAACCTCTAAACCTTATTAGCTTTCTACATCAAACCCAATTAATTCAGAATCGACCATATACTTGTTACAATGTTCGATCATATATCACCTACTTTTTCGATCGCTCATTCCAGCTTGATGTGAGTTGGTTAGCTCGCTTTTGATGCCGCGTGCCGCTCTACCATAAACGCAATCGCTTCTTCATTTAAGCAAGATTTGCTGATGTATTGGCGTTGTTTACCAAGGTGAAGGATAAAGCCCAAATCAGTTTGTTCGAGTTGGTCGATATCATTCCAAGCGAGGCTGCGGTCAACTTTACCGCTTTTGTAGCGCACGCCATCTGCATTCACTTCAAACACCACTTTACTGCCGCGGCTTGAGCTGATGGTTTGACGCCACAGCCACCAAGTTCTTTTGAAGTAAACGCTGCACGCTTCAATCACACTCAATACGATAAAGAACCAACCGACGTAACCGTTAGGTAGCAGTTCAAACTCCAATAAAACCACACCAAAAATTAGAAAGAGGATCCCTTTCAAATACGCTTGCGGGAACTTAACTGGCTGGCTAGTTTGATCATAACACTCAGCAAAGAAAGGTTTGTCGAGTATGTATTCTGTAGTGAATTCGAAATCTTTAGACATGTATGGTTACTTCAAGGCTTCTGTAAATGAGTAATCTTGGTTGCACCCTCGCAACACCTGCATTGTAGCGCTTCTCGGGATTTATCTTTAGTCCTTTTGATTCTGTTTTGTAAATCAATGATACCGCCACGCCAAAAGACCTCGGTGCACTCGCCAAGATCAAACAAGGCGAACCATTTGGCTCGCCTAGTTAATTAATGACCTATATGACTTATGAGGTTTTCTACTTTAGAGGGTCGTTGTCTGGCAATGCACTGTGTATCCAGACTGCCAGTCGGTGTTTGATGCTTGCGCCGTCTAGTTTGCTTTCCGGTAGTGGGGTGATCTGTTTGGCATCAACCAAGAATAGGTAAATCGCTTTTACTCTTAGAGGTTGTGGTGACTGAGGAAGGTCAAAGCCTTGTAGCTTCGCCATCTTCCCACCAATCTCTAGTGCCTTCTTAACCAGTTTGTCTTCATTGTGAAGCTTGGAGCTTTTTGACATTTATAAATCCTCTTCTTCGCTTCAATTAAGAATACATGAAGTGTCGCGTATGGCGTGTTAGTAAGCTCGCATATTGATAAGTTTATGCCTTCTTACCGAGTAACTGATTGAAAAACGACCTTAATTCGTCATCACCAAGATTGAGCAGGTAGTCACCAATATACCATTCAACAATCGATTGATTTGGATGTGCCGTGACTTGCGGGTTACCAAACCAAATGCCCTTTTCCGTGGCAAACGTGTGTTGGAGTTCTTTCAACTCTTCGCAGCTAAATGGCAGGATAAGGTGCAACATATTTGCTTGAGGCTGGGTTGGTCTTACCGCCAAAGATGGGAACTCATCAATGATCTTGTAGATTTGTTTTGTTCGCTCAAACAGAGCCCGCAGCTGCGCCAACCTTTCATCGAACGGCATTGCCGCAGACACTACATAAGGTGTTCTACTAATGATTTATTTAGAACAGAGATCATGCTCACCGTAAACGAGCCACTTTGGCAAATATGCGGTTTCTGGAATTGTCCAGCCATACTTATCGTATGCCAATGCAGCAAGACCAATCAGTTTCAAAGAAACATTCCCTTTTGGCGAATAACGAACATCTTCATTCATGTAGAACTGGTAATGCGCCTCTAACGCATCTCTCAGTGCTTGTTGATAATGCGCCTCATCGCCATCGATAATGGCAACAAACACATTCACAAATGGAATAAACAAAGAGTGTACATATGGCACTCTGGTTGATTCTAAGTATTGCGGAGAAGATTTCTCCATCACAGTTTGCAATAACTCAGGTAATGCTGATGAATTGCTAAATACACCGTTAACGAACTCGACCAACGCAACATCGAAAGGATCTTTTAAACGCACTAACGACTCATCCATGATGGTCATCAGCTCTACGCAGTGCCAATCTCTCGCTGCCATCGCTAAATAGATTTCATCCAACCATGCATCCATTGTTCCTCCTGCAACAGAACGGTTACCTACTTCCGAAAAATGTCGGTGCCCAACGGAGAATTCAACAACTTGGTCTGAATGATTGGCCAGCAAGTAGACGTTATTCAGTAACTCAAGTGCTCTTTTTATATAAGCTGGCGAGGCCTGATGTTGTCCATATTTTGAAGCAGTGAAGAATGAGTGGAGCGAATGCCAAGCATCGCCTTTCATTCTTTTGAGAGGTTGCTGATAAAAAGATTGTTTTTCATCAAGCATTTTTTCCCAAAAACTATAGAAACGTTCGTCTTCTTCACGAAAAATACGCAATTTTCTTTCTTCAGGTATCTCTAAATAATGATTCTTCATTGGTTCCATCGTTCCCTAGCCTCGCATTATAAGTTGTTCTAATTTTTTGCCGTGATGATAATCATCCTCAAAATCAAGCAGTGAATGATGCCGAAGTTGTTTTATGAAATCAATTTATAATCAGCACCTTATATCGAAATGCAATACTTAGTTGAAATGAACCGAAAAGCCGAAAAACATTTGAAATATAAGGCTACCGCACAAGCCGCGATGGGTAAGCCAGAACGTACCTGTCCATAAACAGTGGACGACGAACACTGACTTTGTGGAGTAAAGATAGACAGATATTCACCACTGTGTTCGCCTTTCTTTTTCTGTCGCTTTCGATAATACTCTTGCGCAATATTACTCAGCTGGAAAATTTTATGCCTCAAGCAAACTCTGTGGTCGTAGTCGACTTTGAAACCACAGGTCTCTCTCCTACTTTAGGTGATCGCGCAATAGAAATTGGTGCAGTAAAGTTAGTCAATGGCGAGGTTGTCGATAGTTTTCAGCAACTCATGAATCCCGGTTTCAGAGTGAGTTCTTTCATTGAGAACTACACCGGCATTACCAACAATATGTTGCGATCGGCACCAAGCTGCGAAGAGGTAATAGCGTCATTTAGTGAGTTCATTGCTGGCGAGAACCTTATCGCTCACAACGCGTCCTTCGATAAACGATTTTTAGATGCAGAGCTTGAACGAATCAACTGTGGTTATTCGGGTGAGTTTGCTTGCTCCTTACTGGTAGCAAGACGGCTCATTCAAGAAGCCCCATCACATAAGCTAGGTGAACTTGTTCGCTATAAAAATATCGACAACGACGGTGTTTTCCACCGTGCACTAGCCGATGCGCAAATGACAGCCAAGCTTTGGCTCTTAATGGTCGAAGGGATAGAAAACTCAGGCGTCGAAAAACCAAGTTTTCAGTTGATGCAAACAGTTAGTAAAACAGCCAAAGGAAAAGTCGACCTGCTACTCGCCAAAAGCCGTGCGTAACCCCCTCCGAACTAAAAGCTGATTCTAGTCTCTTCGACGTTTAAGTGATTTTCGATATACATGCGATATTGGTTATCCCAGTGAATTTCCTAATCCGAAAGCGGCAGTTCGCTGGTCTCACCAACCAAACTCGCTTACTATGCCAGTTACCTAAAACGCTTTGTGAGTCACTCATGAGCCGAAAAAATAACAAAAATCTCAGCATTCTTCTTAAACTCAACACCTTTATTGCGCCTTATAAATGGCGGGTTGCAGCGGCCTTAGTTGCACTTGTCGCGACGGCAAGTTTAACGTTATCCGTTGGCTATGGAGTGCGCATTCTTATCGACCAAGGCTTTGCTCAGCAATCACTGCAAGAGCTTACCAATGCGATTCAGTTTATTGTCGGTGTAACATTGTGTATTGCCATTGGGACTTTCTTTCGCTTTTACCTTGTCTCTTCCGTAGGTGAGCGCGTTAGTGCGGATATTCGCCTTGCGGTGTTTAACCATGTGATTACGCTGCATCCGAGCTATTTTGAGACCAACAGTAGTGGCGACATAATGTCGCGCCTGACTACCGATACCACATTGCTGCAAAGCATTATTGGTTCATCGTTCTCGATGGCGATGCGTAGCGCTTTGATGTGTTTTGGGGCCATCATAATGTTGTTTGCCACCAACGTTAAGCTCACGCTGATTGTGCTTGCTTCTGTGCCTTTGGTTTTGGTTCCGATTTTGTTTTATGGACGACGCGTGCGTGCGCTCTCTCGCCAAAGTCAAGACTCAATGGCCGATGTCGGCAGCTACGCAGGTGAAGCGATAGAACATATTAAAACCGTGCAAAGTTTTAGCTCAGAGCCGTACGAACGAGCGGCTTTCGCTGTCGAGGTGGAAAAAGCGTATGAAGTGGGCAGACAGAGAGTAAAACAACGCGCAATCCTGATATCAGGCGTTATTGTGATTGTGTTCAGCGCAATTGCAGGCATGCTTTGGGTTGGCGGCAGCGATGTGATTCACGGAAAGATGTCTGCGGGAGACCTAGCAGCGTTTGTGTTTTACGCCATTATGGTTGCCTCATCGACTGCAACCATTTCCGAAGTCATGGGTGAACTGCAAAGAGCCGCAGGTGCTACCGAGCGACTGATTGAGATTCTTCAAGTAGACAGCGATATTAAAGCGCCAAGCAACCATTTGCCTGTCCGTCCGGATATGCCTGCTGAGGTTAACTTTAATTCGGTGAGTTTCAACTACCCTTCTCGCCCAAATCAACCAGCTATCAAAGAATTAAATCTAACCGCAGAACAAGGCAAAGTATTGGCGTTGGTTGGCCCTTCTGGTGCAGGTAAAACAACACTATTCGAATTGCTGCAACGCTTTTATGACCCACAACAGGGGCAAGTGTTGTTTGGTGGCGAAGATATTCGACAGTTCGACCCAAAAGAGCTTCGACGCCAAATGGCACTCGTACCACAACAGCCAGCGCTGTTTAGCCATGATGTGTTCCACAATATTCGCTACGGCAATCCAGAAGCCACGGATGAACAAGTCATCGAAGCCGCCAAAAAAGCTCATGCCCATGAGTTTATTGAGAAGCTTCCCGAAGGCTATCACAGCTTTTTAGGCGAGCGCGGCGTTAGACTATCAGGTGGTCAAAAGCAGCGCATTGCGATTGCCCGCGCGATTCTAAAAGATCCAAAAATCTTACTACTAGACGAAGCTACCAGCGCCCTTGATAGTGAAAGTGAACATCACGTTCAGCAAGCACTTGAAGCACTGATGAAAGGACGCACAACACTTATCATTGCTCATCGCCTTTCGACTATCCAACATGCGGATAAAATAGCGGTGCTGGACAATGGTGAGTTAGTCGATGTTGGTAACCACCAATCATTAATGCAAAGCTGTGAGTTGTATCAGCGACTCGTGGCGTTACAATTTAAGCACTTAGAGTAACGCCTAGTTAAGCCCTCAAGAATAAGCAAAAACGGACCAAGTGATTTAATGCCAATAGCTTAACGATGTTTTTGTGTCATTCCAGCGAGCCTTGGCGAGACTAGGAATCTAATAGCAACGTGCTGAGGAGTGGTTAAAGAGACAATTTTGACCATAAAGAGCTAGGATAGAAGATCCTATATCACGCACCTTCGCCGCTGTATAAGATAACGAAATACAAAAAGATGCCACTCGTAGTTAAACGAGCGGCATTAAACCAAGTGGTTCTCGTTTTAATACAGGAACTCCGGTAAGAATCCAGTAACCAGCGTACTCTCCCTTCAACTAGAAACACTCATCCCCAAGTACCATATAAAATCCAATCAACTTCATTTGTAACAAGTTAGGTTTCAAAAATAGGAAATCACCACTGTAAAAATTCACCGCGTTTTGTCTTGCTGCCTATGGTTACAATGTTCGTGAAATCAATGCCTTTAAACCAAGTTACAAGTAAGTGGCACCGAGATGAACAATGAAGCGAAACAACTTTTTTATCATTTATGTCAGCAATACGATGCGCTTTCTCAAGAACTAGAGTCTCGCGCGTTTCCTGAGTTTTCCGAGACCATCACTCATCCGCTTGGACACTGCTTTGTCCGTTGCCCTGTTGGCAGTCAGCGCTTTTCCATTGTTGCAGTCAACTTTGCGCCCTCCGTTCGCGGGCAAGGTGTGCTTACTGCATTTATCGACTACATTAAAAGCCATCCATATCATTACCAAGGCGTTGAGGTCGCTATCATTGAAAACAAAAGCTTAGCAAAACGACTGTTGTCTCTTGGCTGGAAGTACAAGTCTCTGTTTGGCAAAGTTTTCTTCGCCAGCAAGCCTACCCTAGTGAAGGACTTTCAGTCAGCGTGATGGTTATTACGACACCGCATCGGTACCCAAAGTAAAAACCATCACTCAAAATCCGTAAGCATGTTGAAAAAAACTTGGCGATCTTCTGCAGTACTTCCTCGATGAGCAGTGTATTCAACGTGCGCGTCTGCGCTGGCTTTTGGGGATAGATTGATGCCCCATAACGCATTAATTTGGTTTGGTACGATGGAATAACGCATATCAACAATTCGCATTTCATTATTCGGATCCGTCGCTACAAAACCGTTTGAAAACCAACGGAAACGTTCGATGTCTCTTGCTTGTTGCGATTGCGGGTTTAGCCACGGAAATTGCTCTTTTATATTTAACTTTGGAGTTGATTCGCCAGGGTAAATTTTTATTGAACGCCCCACCCTTACGGCATCTACATAGTAGCTCTCTTCCGTTTCATAAATTAGTTTCCAAACCAAAAGATTGCTAAAGCTTGGTTTGGCTTTTAACTGTATAGCGTTGTGTTGTCGCTCTTTGACGATTTCCCAACCAGCTGCTTCTGCTCTATCTCGTTGGATCATTCCAAGGCTTAGGTAAGCCAGACACCATAAAAATGCAATGCGGGCATAGTTTGGGCTTCGCTTCAGTGCAGCAAACAAAAGCAATATTAAAATAGGGAGTGTGAACGCGGGGTCGATTACCGAAATAGTGTTCCAAGCATAACGCGTGTTGCTTATCGGCCATAGAAGCTGTGTTCCATAACTGGTGCATGCGTCTAATAACGCATGGGTACTATAACCAAGCGCGCAGTAAAACCAACTCTGCCGGAAGCTTAGTCCTCGCTTTTTTGCGAACAATGGATACAACACCAAAGCACAAATGAAACTACCAAACGGGATAAACAAGAGCGAGTGAGTAAATTGGCGATGGTATTCCAAATACAGCAAAGGATCAGTTGAAGAACGGATGAGCACATCTAAATCCGGAGCCATCCCAGAGACCACGCCCAACACGCCAACAACTGCAAGGTTTCGCTTGTTGCTCACGGCCAGTGGCAAAGCTGCACCCAATAAACCTTGCGTTAACGGATCCATCGTTCACTTCCTTTAGATAGATGAAGCTCAGCTGGAAAGCGTACACGCTCAATAGTCGGTTCCAATTTAAAAACCAGAAGGTTCTTCGACATAAATTATCCGCATTTAAGTGGAAAACAATACACGACTTAGTCATGCATTTGCTTGTTTAGCAACAAACACCTTGATTTAGTGTAAGAAGGAATCACGCCGTTCGCTAGTGAACGAACAAATCTGAGTCTAGGCTTGTTTGGTATTTCAAACCCGAAGGTTTATCTGACGCGAAAAAACAAGGCGAACCAAATGGCTCGCCTTGTTTCTAATTTACTGAACGATAAACGACAGGTGTTTAGTCTTGAGGATTCTCTTTCGCGTTGATTTCAGCGTAAGTGTGTAGCAGCTCCGTCAATGTTTTTACCCACGCAAAAACATCCGAAGGTGCATTTTCGATTAGTTTTTCCACTAGAGCACAGTGTGTTTCTAGCGTGATGGCCTCTTCCAAACGGAATGAGATCGCGTAGAAATGCCAAAGCACCAATCTCGTCATTCGCTCGCTATTTTGCTTTGCGTTGTCTGAGTCATCAAACGCTTGTTGAATTTCACTCAGTGCGATTGCTGTCATGCGTAGCATTGCATCAAGACGTGCAGACAACATGCGGTCTTCACTATCCACTTCTTCTTGATCAAAAGTGAACAGCTCATTCATCACGTCTTCTGGCACCATTTTACTGATCATACGAGCACTAAACTCTTCCAGCTCATGGCGAGGCATAGTTACAAGACAATCGAAGGTGTAATCACGAAGCATAAAATCACTCTAGGTTAGAAATCAATTTCAGCCTCGCATTCTAAATATTGAAATTTCAATTGCCAGTGTTAATTTCTATCCATCTACGAAAAACTACAAAACACCGTTGATTGCAATACCAACACCAATCCGCTGCTGATTATGATCATAGTCGATCAAGCTCTTACCATAACCAGCTGAGTATTGTGCGTACCCCTGAACTTTGCCCCAAATCGGAAATGACACACCCAGTTCTGCAAAACCCTTATGTGTTTGAAAGTTCTGGCGACCTAAAAAGGTAAACTCGTAACCATTCCACTTGTAAGCACTCGATAGCTCAAAGTGTCCCATATAGTCCTCGATATCCGGGTTATCATCACCTTTGGGATCATTAGGCGATGTCTTTTCATCTTCAGGTATACGCCACCAAGGCTGGATAGAAACCGCAAAATTGTCTTTTGCAAAGGTTAAGTTGGCATAGACACGGTTCCAACTGCGCGATAGCTCCTGTCTCTGACCGTTAGACTCATGTTCAATACCAAAACCTAACCAAGTCGAACCATCAAGTGGTTTCCAGTCTGTTGGGGTGTAGTAAAAAAGCTCTGGACGATAATTGGTTTCACGGAATGGACGAGATGCTGCCCCCGTGTATACCTGCCAAAATGATTTAAGAGTCATTCCAAAAAACAGACCATCGCCATCAAACAACAAGTCATCATAGTTCATTGGTACTTTAAAACTGATTTGGAACTCCGCCTCTTCCTTACGCAGTTCATCGCCGTATTTGGTGTCGGCATACGCGCGTTTATTTACTCGATCACTGTACGTAAACGGAAGAATATAGTTAACGCGATGCGCGACCAGACTAAACGGTTCAAACGCGTTTTCTCGTTCTGATTCCAAACGCTTGTCGACCAAACTTTCCTGAAGTTCTTCAGGCTCTTCAATTTCTGGATCAGCGGGCACTGTGCTGGTTACTGTGTCAAGCTCACACTGCGCGCGAATGCTCTTTATGGTTTCCTCACCTTTGCTTTGCTTTATTTTGTCTAGCAAACATAAATCATAAGCACTGGCTGTTTCTCCCATCGCAACTGGCGCTGCCAATAAACTCAGTATTGATATCCCTGCCACTTTTGAAGCCATCTGAAACCCTTAATATTCTTTATGTCAAACCAGATAATTTTAGTTTTTCTTGGTAAACCGCTTGCCATTCTGACGTTAAGGCAATGTTAAATGTCCGCCGACTTTACGTCTTGGATAAATGCAACAGACTTTAGACATATCGGTCAACTATGATCAAAGCGCAAAAAACAACCAAGAGTTGAGCATCATAGATAAAAACCACTCGTTTGCATGATGCTCATTTTATCTATGCAAAATACTGGCTCGTAACTTTGATTGCAAACCCGGCTATGAATAAACCCAAACCATAACCCAAATGCGCCAATGTGCTAAGAAAACGGGCTTTCCAAGGTGTTGGGGTTTTACTCGCAGCAAAACCAAATCCTAGACAAGGTTGAATGACCAAAAATGGGAAGATCAACGTTACCACGCCTGTAATTAAGCTGGGCATTAGACTGGGCTCTACCAACCAATGATGACCAAAAACAGTAACGTGAGCCAAAGCGAAAGTAACGCCGATGGCATAATGCAAAAACCAGCCAAGTGACTTTTCTCCCGGCATCGCCTCTGACGCCATAATTGGCGCATGCATAAGCTTTCCTTGGGGCATGTACAAAACCCAGCGCGCAACCAACGCATAGTTTAATGAAGGAATACCAAACACTCTCCTTTGTAACCATGCCCATAAATCCATTATCAAAGTGGCACCAATCCCTATTAGCACCGCTTGCAATCCCATTAAAAGCAGCATTTTTCTCTCCTCAAGTTTTTGATTTGTTAAGGTCTTAGTTGCATGCTACAACTTAAAGCCAACTTGAAGTCAATGGGGAATAATATGGATATTGCAGAAGTGGTTAGAAAATCAGGATTGCCGACTTCAACGCTCAGGTACTACGAACAGCTGGGGTTAATTCGCTCGATAGGAAGGAATGGATTGAGACGCCAATATTCACCAGAGGTACTCAATACACTCAATTTAATTAGTTTGGGGCGTATCGCTGGAATATCGCTTAACGAAATGGCAGAAATGTTGAATCAATCAGAAGTTTCAAAGCCATATATCGATCGTGACTTACTAACGAAAAAGGCACTTGAGATTGATGAGCAAATAAAACGTTTGAAAGCGGTGCGAGACAGCCTAAACCATGTTGCCACCTGCCCTCATGAGTCACATATGGACTGTTCTTCATTTCAAAGGCTTATGAAGGTCGTAAAGCGTTATGTCCCCCAAAAGCAGAGATAAACCGCTCTCCCTACCGTCCTATTCTTGATTTACAAGGAAGTAACTCGCGGTTGTGAGTTACTTCCTTTCATATTACTTAGCTTGCGATTTTACGTACTTCTTCACTTTTTTCATCGCCATTTTTTGCTTTAACGGTGAAAGGTAATCAATGAACAAGTTACCAGATAGGTGATCAATTTCGTGCTGCATCACAATCGCCAAGAACTCATCGCTCTCGATTGTAATCGGGTTGCCATCACGGTCTAGTGCAGAAACAACAACTGACGTGTAACGCTCTACATCTGCGTAGTACTCAGGAACAGATAGGCACCCTTCTTGACCAAGTGCTTTGTTTTCTCCGCTCACCACTTCTGGGTTAACCAAGATTAAAGGATCATTGCGTTCGTCAGAGATATCGATGACAACAACCGCCTCTTTTCTGCCTACTTGGGTTGAAGCTAAACCGATACCATTGCCCGTTGCGTAAAGTGTTTCTAGCATATCGTCTATCAGCGTTTGTACTGTCGATACATCAGTGACTTTTTCTGCTTTTACTTTAAGCCTTGGGTCTGGAATGGAGAGAATTTCGAGGACTGCCATACTTACCTTTCATATCTATAAATCGTAATTCGTGGCGAATTATACACACGTTTCTCGATACATAAACCTGCTAAGCTATCTTGCGCACAAGGCATAAACCATTAACTCAAACTACAACACAATAAATGGGTTTGCCTTTTAGATAAAAATCCTACATACAGGAAACTAAAACGCCAGCACATTATGGCTGACGTCTTGTCATGATCCTAATTGAATCGTTTGTTGTATTTTATCTACTGACTTTCCTTGGCTTTGAGTAATACTCTAATCGCCATTTTCTCACCACTTTTTAAAATTAAGTAGGCGATGCCAATCGTTATTAGCATTATGATAGCAATAAAAATACTTACCCCACCGAGCTCAGATAATAAATAAAACGGAGAAATATCTAACGACATTAAGATAAGAGAGAACACTACCAAACTTGCTAAAGTCCACAGTAAAACAGCATACCATCTTGTTTTTGATGGCATTACATCTCCAGTCTTGTAGCCGAAGTAATAACCAACACTCATGGCTGGGATTAACGTGCTAAGAAAGCCTGTACCACTCATTTCTATCCCAACAATATATTCAATGGCCAACAGCAATGCAGCCCAACAAACGGACGCCAGACACAACAGAGACGTAACAAGAAGTACCGATGGTGGCTGGTTTATTTCTGATTCTGAATAGTTATTTTTTAATTCCACTTTCATTTCCTTCCATTTATTTGAATAAAATAAGCGTTTTAGATCATGCTTCCGCTTGGACAACCTAGAGAAACAACACCACAAGAAATACAACTTGTAGCTTTTTAAATAGTTTTATTTTCATTTAACCTAGATTCCAACTAACTGTTATTTTTTAAAACTAAACCCTCTCTCTCAAATTGTATATTCAATAAGTTTACTCATATGGGCCCAGTGCAACCATGTTAATACGTTCTATGTATCAGAAACAATTCATTTATTTCCAATGACACTAGTGAGACTATGCGACGTGATTGGAATCTCACTTAAGTTTTCATGGACCTATCGCGCTGAAAATTGAATCCTCTACCTGTCATAAAATAAAAAGCCGTCAAAACCAGTGGTTCTGACGGCTTTTTATAAGCGCCCAGGGGTCATTACCTACACAATTACTGCTTGAAGCTTATCTAGTGACAGACCTAGATAGCTAATAGTCATCCTTGCTATCGGAGGACTTTATTGGCTTTTACGCGGACTTTAACTAACACATCACCATCGACCAACCTAAGGTCGAATATTGGTGAATGTCGCGGTGGCGACTCCATCACTTTGTGACGACAACGATTTTACGTCTGCGCTAAAGTAATACGGATTAAGTGGCATTTTATTCTCTGCTGGTCGCGCGTAGTAAAGCTTGGCGGGCTGTTTTGCCATTTGTTGCGCGTACAAATACCCGACCAACGCATGTTCAAACTGGTGGTAACCATTTCCCCAATGGAACGCTTTGGTTGATTTAGGACTCAGACCGACTCCTCCATATTGATGATCCACCCATACGTCCATAAAAGTGGGTAACGTGTATTGAAGCGTTTCTTTCATCGAACCATCGACAAGAGAAACTGTCATCGCCGCTTGATCGAGTTCTGCCCATTCCCAAGACGAGCTATAGTGCTTGTATGGTCTTGATTGCCAAGCAGGAATGCTCTCTTGTGCCCATTTACTCTGCCATTCTGGTGAGAAAAGTGCTTTGACTTGCTCAAAGTTTTGCTGATATTGCGCTTGCTTAAGCGTGTGTTTCATTCCTTTGAAACCAAACTCTGTCCAATTGGAATTTTCCAACAACTGACCAGTGAGATACGTCATCCAATACGCTTTGATGGTGTGTCCAAAATCATTGTGTTTCGCATCTGGCATCATTACCGCTTTGTGGTGTATCGCGCCATAAAAGCGCTGCTCTTTGACGGAATGGTAGTTATCTAGCATCACTTTCGTCAGCCATTGCAGATCTTGCTTCCACTTGGCTTGCGCTGGCGCTGGTAAAAGTGGCGCCGTTAACAACAGATAGCCATTGATCTGGTCAAGTTGAGCGACTAGCTCTTGCTGCTTCGCACTTTCCCCATCACCGTCTTTCAAAACCCAAGCCAGACCGCGATCATCGCTTCGTCGGTATTGTTTAAATATAAACGCTTGCTGGTCGATGAGCGCTTGTTCGACCTTTGGATCTTGAGTCAAGTAGTAGTACATCGCCAAACCCACCAAGGCGTAAGCTTGGTCTTGAGAAGTTCGTTGTTGCCACTCCATCCCCGGTTTCCCACTACGCGTAAAGCTCACAAAGCCGCCGTTTTTCTCATCTTGTAGATGATCAATCAGGTAATAAGCCCCTTTCTTTGCCAGCTCTAATGCTTGCTTGTCACCCGTAAGATGAAAAAGCACGCCATAAGCGTAAGTTTGGCGCGATTTCATGCGGGTGTATTCGCGATCGAAGTGCGGGCTAATCCACCCTTTGTTTAATTCTCCACACGGCTTTTGTGGGTCGAGAATGACACCGTTATCACAACGAAAAGTCGGAAAATTCCCCGCAGGTTGTCCATGCGCGCTTTCCATCATCCAATATGGGGCTAGGCCATTCGTCACATGGTTTAACCAATCATCCCCCGAAGGCAGGCCTACATCAGCAAAGCTGCTCATGCTCGTCGTTGCGAGCAATAAGGTAAGATATTTAAAAGACATAACACTCAATTAAGTTATTGAATTTTATCCAGTATAAATAACTCCCTTTACGCATATTGTTGTCGTGCTCACAATCGCCTTACGCATTTGTTTGCATCAATCATCTTTCAGCCTTGTTCGATGACTGAGCCGAGAATAAACGCTACTCTGTCTTCGACTGACATTTTGGGCACTTCGATCAATTGATAACCAAATTTGTGATAAGCGTTGACCATCTGTTGATACGTAGCCACCGCTTCAGAAAAATCTTGCTTTCGCTCTTCGTCGTTGCTGAATATCGACGTCCACGGTGGAAAAATGAATACTTGAGAATGATAACGAAGCGTCTGGCAATGCGTGATGAGCTCATGCGAGATTGGCAGTTGTTCCAACTTACTGTAGCCATATACGTCCACAATACTGCGATCAAAAAACACATTCCCTTGGTGGACATTGAAAGCTCGGTAATTGCTCACTTCTGCCTTCATCATTTCGTCTCGAAAAGCTTGTTTGTCATTCCAAGGTAATGCTGAACCGTGATTGGCAACCTGCGTTTGTATTATTTGACGGCCGGTTTCTGGCGCGCAGATAAAACCTTGTGTTTTTAGCTGTTCGATTACCGAAGTTTTCCCTGCACCGGGACCACCAGAGAATACGATAAGTTTATTCAAAATCTTTTCCTTATTTTTTGTTTGAGTGAAGTAATGCGTGTACAGCCAAGAAAATGGGCATCATCTGGCGTTTGAAATTGGCATTTGGCACGCCAGCGTTAAGCGAGATCGGTAGTGGGAAATTTGGGGAATAGAACTGGGCAGTGAAGAGATATACAAAGTAAGAACCGAAACGACGTGTTCATCGGTTATGGAAAACGGAGGAATGCTGAGTGAAGCAAGCTCGCCCAAAATAATGGGTTGGGAAGTGGTGCGATTGGTTCTGCTAGTTAACGCGTCAATTGGATATCTATATCAAGAAAATGGCACCTAAGCCTAAGAACGCAAAGAAACCGACGACATCGGTAACGGTCGTCAATACTACCGAGCCAGCCACGGCGGGGTCAATGTTAAACTTTTTCAACGTGAATGGTATCAACGTACCCGATGCCGCGGCCGCCAAACTATTGAGGAAAATGGCACAGCAAATAATAAGCGCCAATGGCAAAGAGTCAAACACCATGTAAACGACACCCGCGATCACCAATCCCATAATTAAACCATTAATGGTGGCGATTTTTAATTCCTTATTCACCAATAGCTTCAAGTTACTTTGGTGCAAGTGGTTTAGTGCGATACCTCGAATGGCCACCGCTAAGGTTTGGCTACCCGCGATGCCGCCCATACTCGCCACAACGGGCATTAAGATCGCAAGCGCAACGACTTGCTCGACCACATTATCAAAAAGCCCAATGATGGCGGAGGCTACGAAAGCGGTCAGCAAGTTAATCACCAACCAAAGTGCTCTTAGCCTTGTCGCCACGCTTAATGGTGTAAACAAATCTTCTTCGCTTCGTACGTTTTCTGCCACTACAGCTTGTAGGCTGAGTTCACGCAAGGTAATCGCGATGGTCGCCATCGACAAGACGCCCATAATTTTGCCACCAGCCATGATAGGAAACCAATGTGCTCCACCATCAATCGAGACTTGTTTGCTGACGCTTTGAATCGTTTGAATATCTTCTAGAATTGGCGTAACTACGGTCAAGTCGGTAAGTTTGATATGATTTTCGTGCAGCAACAGGGTTTGCGGCTCTATCGTACCAATCACACCACTTGCATCACGCACAATAATCAACCGCACTGGACTTTGCCCACGTTTTAGCAGCTCGGTTTTGATGCCTCCTACGCTGTTTTTAGGGTTTGCGACCAGAAAGTGAGGCTCGGCATAACGTCCAACTTTGTTGTCTTCATACGACAATGCTTGTTGGATATGCGCGACAGACTCTTCACTTTGATCAATAAGGTATTCATCTACAAATTCGGTCGGTAGAAAGTCCGCAAAGATGATCAGTTCTGAATCCGTTATGTACGCCAAGCGTTCATGTTGTAAGTCTTTATTGAGTGATTGATGAATGTGCTTGGCGGTGTCGTATCGGAGCAAATTTAATACCGTCCAATACTTCTCAGGCGGCACTGCTTCTATGACACGCTTACGGTAAGCAATGTTGACCGATTCCAAAATGTTCGCAATCTGTGCTTCTTGATAGTCTTTCAAAAAGCTCAAGTCTTCGGTCGATTCTATCGCTTTAATGATCTCAGCAAGCAAATGTGGCACTTTGCGGTTAATTTGCAATTGGTTGGAATCTATCATTACTTTTACCTATAGCTTTCAGTACCACATTCGCCGCATTGACGATATGTGCTATCCGAAGGCATGAATTCTTGATGTTAAAATTCTAGGCGATAGTTGACTTAATTGCGGAATTTATATTTCGCTCGCAGAAACAAAACGCCTCTGCATCAGTTCATGGTATAGACTTGAATGTGTGTCAGGCTCATTCGCCTTGTTTGATAATGGAGTAATCAATGGCACCTGTATTTTTTCTGACTCAGCAGGCCGCCTTACCAAGTCGTAAGGTGCTTCGTAAAGTGATTCAATTTTCGACAGCGCTGGCTCAGCCTATTGTAGTTTTAGTGGAAGACCATCGCCGAAGTGAAGATCACGCATTCGCTCATTTTCTCAGTTTCAACTCTGACCATATAGAAAAAAGACAAGCTGAGTTTGAAGCTTGGACCTTAAAGTTCAACGCATTAATTGTCGAACTTTGTGAAGAAGAAGAGCTTGAAACACCAACGCTCTCTTACGAACATTTCAAAGGGAGCCATTGGGTTGAGCAAGTTGCGAAACGACTTGTTGACCACACTGACTTACTGCTCGTGGGACACTTTAACAAACACGAGATTCAAACGATGCTAACAGAACTAGCACAACAAGATTGCGACTTGTTGCTACTGAGTGAGCGGTCATGGCCTTCTCACGCCAACATGCTTTGTGCAATCGACCCACTTCATCGAGGGGATGAAAAGTCGATAGTAGATAAAGCCATCGTCTCGCGAGGCTCAAAATTAGAACAAACCTTAAGCGGGAAAATGACGCTCGTTTACTGCCGATACGTCGCGCCATACCTCTCTCGCTATCGTGCAGAGATATTAAGCAATCAAAAAGCAGGCATTACAGATTTTATTAGTGCGCAAAAGTTAACGCGAGTTCCATTACTATTACCGGAAGGAAACCCTGAAACGGCGTTACCAAAAGCAGTTAAGCAATCACAAGCAGCGATTTTGATTATGGGGGCATGTAAACGAAGCATGTCATCTCAATTTTGGTCTGGCAGCACTGTAGACACGTTACTTGATCAACCACCTTGTGACCTACTGTTGGTCAACAGTTCCAAGGGCTGACTAGGTATTCCCTATTAACCAACCCTTTCAATACCAAGCGCAGTTATTGGCTCTTTACATCTTCTAACTGCGCGGCTTCATGTTCCGCGTTCAAGGCTTGTTTCTGCTGCTGTTTTATCTCATCCCAACTGCGTCCCGATTCAATCGCAGATACACGCTGCTCGTATTTAGTGCAGGCTCTTTCGAGTACTTTCTCAGGATCTATACCCTTTTCTCTTTCCAGCGCTTTTAATACGTTAAGGTAGTTCCACAACACATCGCCTAACTCGTCTTCCAAATGACAAAGGCGATCCTCGCGAATCTCTTCGCGGACTTCATCAACTTCTTTGCCAATGGCCTCCAGATAAGTCTCTACGCCTTTAAACCAAGTATTGGTTTGGTCATATTGAGATTTTCTCGTCGCAATTGCATACAGCTCATCAAATTTCTTCATTGCCTCTCCGTAGAACACGTTTTTATTTATGCCTTTTTAGGACGAATAAACTTCCCTTTAGCCGTCACTCTAACTTCGCTTTCGACCCGCAATTGAGCCACCAGTTGATATATACCGCGTCGTTCACCTTCACAGAGTGCGGTAATCGTGACTCGATCATTTAACTGAATAGGTGCATGGTAGCGCACATCCAACTGCGCCGTAAGGGCTTGAATGTCTCTAGATAACAAACAATGCGTCATTGCATCATCGAGAAGCGAACTGGCAATACCACCATGCAACAGGTCTGTGTAACCTTGATGACGCGGTAAAACGTGAAACTCTCCGACAACAGAACCATCGGCTAGGTATTGGTAGTTCACGGCCAAAGAGTTCGGATTCACATTAATTGAAGAACAAACCGCACATTGATGATGAGATTCGTGAGTGTAATGACAATAGCTGTTTGTGGACATGATAGTTACTCGGTTTCTCAAAAGAGTAATTAGCATATGCCAACAATTAAAAAGAAACGGCGAGTAATCTTTGTTTGCATGTTGCAGGGCCAGCAACCTCGCTTTTCATAACACTAAATAATCATTTTAATAATTAACGATAATTTCCAGTTTATTTAGAGTGGCGATATGGTTTGCATAGTGATTACGCAACGTTATGAAAAGGCGACTTATGAAGTTTCTCCACACGATGATCCGTGTAGCTGACCTAGACAAATCTATCGAATTTTATACAAAAGTTCTGGGAATGAGTGTTTTGGATCGTTTTGAAAACCAAGAATACCGTTACTCACTGGTGTTTGTTGGTAACCCTGATCAACCAGATGGCGCGACCATCGAGCTAACTTATAACTGGGATACCGACAGTTACGACTTGGGTAACGCATTCGGACACATGGCACTGGGGTCTGAAGATATTTACGCCGCTTGCGAAAAAATTAAAGCGCTTGGTGGCAACGTTACTCGCGAGCCAGGTCCAATGAAAGGCGGAGAAACTCACATCGCGTTCATTAAAGATCCCGATGGTTACCAAATCGAACTCATCCAAACTCAAAAATAACGAGGTTTCCTATGACAGATGCATTATTTCAACCCATTCAACTTGGCTCTCTCTCATTAAAAAACCGTATCGTTATGCCTCCGATGACGCGTTCTCGTGCTTCTCAACCAGGTAATATCGCTAACGACATGATGGCGACCTACTATGCTCAACGTGCTGAAGCGGGCCTAATCGTTGCTGAAGGCACACAAATTTCGCCAATGGGTCAAGGCTATGCATGGACACCAGGCATTTACAGCCCAGAGCAAATTGCTGGCTGGAAAAAAGTAACTGATGCAGTGCACGAGAAAGGCGGCACTATCTTCGCGCAATTGTGGCACGTTGGTCGTGTGACTCACCCTGATAACATTGGCGGTGAGCAACCTATTTCTTCTTCTGCGCTAAAAGCAGAAAACGTGAAAGTATTTGTCGATAACGGCACAGACGAACCGGGTTTTGTCGACGTGGTTGAGCCACGTGAAATGACCAAACAAGACATCAAGAACGTTATTGAAGAGTACCGCCAAGCCGCACTAAACGCGATAGAAGCCGGATTCGATGGTATCGAGCTTCATGCAGCGAATGGCTACTTGGTTAACCAGTTTATCGATTCTGAAGCGAATAACCGCACCGATGAATACGGTGGCTCCATTGAAAACCGTCTGCGTTTTCTTAGTGAAGTGGTAGAGGCGATGACGCAAGCTATTGGCGCAGAGCGTGTTGGTGTTCGTCTTGCACCATTCACTTCGTTAAATGGCACCGTTGATAGTACGCCAGTCGAAACCTACACCGCCGCTGCAGCGCTGCTTGATAAACTCAATGTGGTTTACATTCACATTGCAGAAGTGGATTGGGACGACGCGCCAGACACTCCGCACGACTTTAAAACCGCAGTTCGTGAGGCGTATAAAGGCACACTGATCTATGCCGGTCGTTACAACGCAGAAAAGGCGCAACACGCGATTGAAAGTGGTTTAGCCGACATGATTGGCTTTGGCCGTCCGTTTGTTGCAAACCCAGACTTACCAAGCCGCATCAAGCATGGCTATCCGCTGGCAGAACATGACCCTGCCACATTGTTCGGCGGCGGTGAAAAAGGCTTGGTGGACTACCCTGCGTATTACGCGGGTTAATTCATCTACGTAAAGCTGATTCGTAACTCGCGACAAACCAATAGCGAAACCAAAAGAACCTTGCTCTTCCCCCTGTGACACCAAGATGCAGGGTTCTTTTTAGGCAAGCCACCAGAATTAACGTCTTTGACAAGATGTACAACCTCGACACGCAGAGCGCGTCGTTTTACTGAGCAAACTGCGTTGTACTTTACAGTAAGCATTCTTTAAAGCACGACGACCTGAAAACCAATCATCCGGTTTAGTGAGGATTAAGTAGCCGTGAAACCTCTTAACCAACTCGGTTCGATTGTTTTCGATAAATCGGCTATCAAACTCGATGTCGAAGTAATTCAAAGCCTCTTCGATACAAGTAAAGCTGGCAATTTTTTCCTGAATCGTATTCTCTGTCATCGTTTCTTTAGCGTAATCATTTTCAATGAAGTCTAAGTGCCTCGCGCTTTACGTTCTTTGATTTAGCGCTTCTTAAGATCATTCTTTATGGGGTTTCCATATTGAAATTCAATTTGGGAATTCGTTAACCCACCTAGCATTTTCATTTTGACAATCACTTTAAGGCACTGATTTAAATAAACATTATTTCTGGTTCATATTTTGCTCTACTTCATTAAACGGAATGTTGGAGCAACACGATATGACTTACAGAGCAGAAGTAGACGGATTAAGGGCGATTGCTGTCACGTTGGTGATTTTGTTTCATGCAGGAGTTGAGCAATTCGCTGGTGGCTTTATTGGCGTCGACGTGTTTTTTGTGATCAGCGGCTATTTGATCACCACCATCGTGATTAACGACTTAGAAAACCAGAAGTTCAGCCTTGGTGATTTTTATGAGCGACGCATTCGTCGCATACTCCCCCTCTTACTGGTGGTGATCGCCGTCAGCTATTTGATGTCTTGGTGGCTATTTTTGCCGCAAGCACACAAAGACGTTGGTCAATTTGCAGTGTCTTCCATTCTCTCTTCATCCAACATTCTTCTGTATTTGAAAGGCCACAATTACTTCGGTTTAGAAGATCAAGCCAACCCGCTGTTCCACACATGGAGCTTGGGCGTTGAAGAACAATACTACATTGTCATTCCTTTGCTACTCATGCTACTCGCTCGTGGCAAAAACGCGTTTTACCTGACTTTTTTTATCACGGTATTTGTGCTGAGTTTGATGACTATTGTCTACGCGAGCAACGATCCTGATTTCGCTTTTTACATGATCTTCTCTCGCGCTTGGGAGCTGGCAACCGGTTCATTACTCGCATTAGTGATGAGAAAAGTCCAAGTTCAATCTAACGATACTCTAGCAACCATTGGCATCGTTTTGATATTGGCTTCCTCGCTTTTGTTTGAAAAATCGCAAGATGGCGCGGGCATTACGCTGCTGGTGCCGGTCATCGGTAGCGCGTTGGTGATTTTGTTTGCCTCTAAAGACAATGTCTGCGGTAGATTACTGAGCCTAAAGTGGGTCGTGTTCGTCGGCTTAATCAGCTACAGCTTATACTTGTGGCACATTCCATTATTTGTCTTTTACCGCTACGTGTTGGACACAACACAAGACATCAATATCCCACTTTACGTTGTCACTCTTTTTGTACTTTCTTACTTCACTTGGCGCTTTATTGAAAAGCCGTTCCGTAGCCGAAAAGCCATGAGCATGCGCACTGTGTCCGCGGTTATTGTGTTGTTGACGTTGCCCTTGCTAACGCTCGGCGTTATCGGTCATCAAAACGGTGGTTTTCCAGAAAGAAGCGCATTTTTCGAGGCCATGCGCGTTAACAACGGTTATGGTTTAGATTGCAACGGCAACACCAACGTTAACGATGTGTGCTCGTCTGCGCCGCAGCCCGCCATCGCTGTGTTAGGCAATAGTCACAGCATGGTTTACGTGAAGCGTCTATCCGAAGTAACACCAACTGGCGTGGTGCAACTTACTCAAGATTCCTGTGCGGTCGGTTATGTCGACATCCTAGAAGCTGCTGGCTCAATTTCTTGCCGACAGTTCTTCAATGAGGCTGTCGATACAATTCTAAGTACCCCTTCCATTCGTCGCGTTGTTATCTCTTCTAATTTCAATAAAGAGCTTTCACAAGCCGATTATGAAGCATCATTAACCAAATTATTGAATGAACTGAAAGGAAAGGAAGTGGTCGTTTTCGGTCCAACCCCTTCTGCACCGTTTGCGGTAGGAGAATGCCTTTGGAAAGCGCGTTTGTTTGGCGAGACAGAAGAGTCTGCCTGCGACTTTTCTCCCAAACAACATCACCCTCAAAACGTGGCGAAGTTAGTGAACTACTTTGAGCAATTTGAGCACGTTGAGTTTGTCGACTTGACCGATGCCATTTGCAGAAATGGCGTATGTCGAATGAGAGTTGGAGCAAACAATGCGATGTATACGGATGACAGCCATTTATCTTACAAAGGTGCTGAGTTGGTGCTTGGGCATTACCTCAACACTACAAATGAAGCGCAACAGTTCACTTACGACCGACAATAACCAAGGAAATAAACTTTTATGCTTCAGCGTTTATCTCAGGTAAGCGCTGAATGCTTTAAAGCAAGACAAAGCTAGGCGTCTATTTGAAAATGCGCGGATCAAACGCGAAATCGAGCTTTTCGGCTTTCTTGATGATCTCTTTCATTTTGGGATGATTTGGATTCACCACGTAGTTTTTATCACGAGGTGAAATCGTTGAAGGCACTTGCAGCGCGGCAAACTCTGGATGAGGATCATTGAGAAACTGATCACCAATGTACTGCGTAGACTCGCTCGCCGGTATTGCTCGCCACGTCACAGGGAGATCTTCTTCATCTAAGGTGGCGATGAGGTATTCTGGCATTTCAATACGATATAAATCGTAAAGTTTGGTGATAGCAGGATCGTTGTTTACGTGAACAAACACTTCCAACGAGCAAAGGGATTCCGATTCAGAGAAGTAGAGGGCTTCGGTTCCTTTTGAGTTCCATCGCCCTCCAAATAACTTTGCGCCAACGGGGCTGAATGGCGTGTCAGCAAATTTCTTTTGTGTGAGACGATAGAGCTTCATATTACGAGAATACCCCGTGCTCTAAACGGCCGATCAAATCTTTTACGATTTCAAAATCCACCGTGGTCGAGACCATATCAAGTGGACGTTTTCCACCTAAGCCATACACATTCTCTCTCATCCATTTTAACGCGCGCTCTTCGTCGTCAAACAGTTCTGTCGCGAGTTTCAATAACATCGCTAATCGATAGATTGCATCACTTTCTTGCGTATTGAAGCGTTCATCGTTTTTTAGACGACGCTTGACCGTGCTGACAGGTATCAATGTGACGTTTTGAAACTCACTCTGAGAAAGCTTCACACGCTCAACAATATTGCGATACACCTTTGGCTCAAAGCCTTTGTGAACCGCATCAGTGCGACCTGTTTCAGCGTCTTCAATACCCAACATAAACCAGAAATTGGCTTTATGAGGTTGTTTCGGTTTGAAGCTTTTTAATGCTGCAGTTGCCATATCAAGCTCCTGTGGTTCATATGGTCCAGTTATTATGGTTCAAATGAGCTTAATTTTCAATCAAAGTAACAATCAAAGTAAAAAGATAGGTAAAGAAAAAGGCGAGCTTTTCGCCCGCCTCTCTTACTTATTCATCAACTTTGTTTACGCATCTATCGATGAACATCGTTTCACTTATTGCAAGTCAAAACGATCCGCGTTCATGACTTTCGTCCATGCGGCGATGAAGTCATGGATGAATTTTTCCTGATTATCATCTTGCGCATACACTTCCGCATACGAACGCAGGATCGAGTTTGAACCAAAGACAAGATCCACTCGAGTAGCCGTCCACTTCACAGCGTCGGTTTTACGATCACGGATTTCATATTGATTAGCACTCACTGGTTTCCACGTATATGCCATGTCAGTAAGGTTCACGAAGAAATCATTCGACAAAGTGCCGACTCGCTCAGTAAATACGCCCTCTTTTCCACCGCCGTAGTTACTGCCTAGAACGCGCATACCACCGATAAGTACCGTCATTTCTGGCGCCGTTAGCCCCATAAGCTGAGCACGATCTAATAAAAGCTCTTCTGGCTTAACCGCGTAGTCTTTCTTCAACCAATTTCGGAAACCGTCAGCAACAGGCTCAAGTACTTCGAACGATTCCACATCCGTCATCTCTTGGGTGGCATCACCTCGGCCTGGCGCGAATGGCACGGAAACATCATGACCTGCGGCACGCGCAGCCAGTTCAATACCTACGTTCCCAGCAAGCACGATAGCGTCTGCAACACTACAGCCCTCTTCTGCTGCTATTTTTTCTAGCACAGCAAGAACACGGCTTAGACGTTCAGGTTCGTTCCCTTGCCAATCTTTTTGCGGAGCCAAGCGAATTCTCGCGCCATTTGCACCTCCTCGACGGTCAGAGCCACGGTAAGTACGCGCGCTATCCCACGCCGTACTGACTAACTCACTAATGGATAGGCCACTTGCTTCAATTTTTGTTTTCACTAAATCGACATCGTAGTCTGTCTTACCTGCGGGCGTTGGGTCTTGCCAAATAAGATCTTCGCTTGGCACATCTGGGCCGAAATAACATGATTTTGGTCCTAGATCGCGGTGTGTCAACTTAAACCAGGCACGAGCAAAAACGTCATCAAAGTACGCAGGGTCATTTTGGAACTTTTCTGCAATCTTACGATATTCAGGGTCCATTTTGAGCGCCATATCGGCGTCGGTCATGATTGGATTGTAGCGCTTAGAACCGTCTTCAACATCGACAGGCTTGTCTTGTTCTTCAATGTCGATTGGCTCCCATTGCCATGCGCCGGCTGGGCTCTTTTTCAGTTCCCAGTCATACTTAAATAGTAGGTGGAAGTATCCGTAATCCCATTGTGTAGGGTGTGTTGTCCAAGCACCTTCAATACCACTCGTTACCGCGTCACGGCCAATACCACGTGTTTTGTGATTAATCCAGCCAAGACCTTGCTCATGAACGTCTGCTGCTTCGGGCTCTGGGCCAAGGTTTGCGGCATCACCATTACCATGACACTTACCCACCGTGTGACCACCAGCTGTGAGCGCGACGGTTTCTTCATCGTTCATTGCCATTCGCGCAAAGGTCACTCGCATGTCATGTGCTGTTTTGAGAGGATCTGGGTTACCGTCTACCCCTTCAGGGTTCACATAGATAAGACCCATCATTACCGCAGCAAGCGGGTTTTCTAAATCTCGCTCACCAGAGTAGCGGCTGTTATCAGCGTCACTTGTGGCTAACCATTCTTGCTCAGAACCCCAGTAAGTGTCTTTTTCTGGGTGCCATATGTCCTCTCGTCCAAACGCAAAGCCAAAGGTCTTAAAACCCATGGATTCGTACGCCATGTTACCGGCAAGGACAATCAGGTCTGCCCAACTTAGTTTGTTGCCATATTTTTTCTTGATTGGCCATAAAAGGCGTCGAGCCTTATCGAGGTTGGCGTTATCTGGCCAAGAGTTGAGAGGAGCAAAGCGTTGGTTGCCTGTAGCAGCACCGCCACGACCATCCGCAATACGATAACTGCCCGCTGCATGCCATGCCATTCGGATCATTAAACCACCGTAGTGTCCCCAGTCGGCAGGCCACCAGTCTTGGCTATCAGTCATTAAATCTTTTAAATCTTTTTTAAGTGCTTCGACATCTAGCTTTTTCAGTTCTTCTTTGTAATTAAAGTCCTGACCAAATGGGTTGGTTTTGGAGTCGTGTTGATGCAGGATGTCTAAGTTCAAGGCATTCGGCCACCAATCCATCACCGACTTATCTGTAGATGTTTGCCCACCATGCATAACTGGACATTTACCTACCGAACCGCCGTTTGCTTTGCTCATATAATGCTCCTTCGTGTCGTGGTTGTGGTAACCACTCTTTGTTATTCAATAAATCGAATATCCACCTCAAACAGCGTAGTTCATACACTGTTTTTTTAGTTAACGCCAAGTCAAAATTTCAAACATTTCAGCGAATAAATAATTGTTATCAAACATGTACCTATATGCAGAAAATATGGATAGAGATCAGTTTAAGTCCATACCTGAATACTTAATCCCAGACAGCCTCGCCATGTTGTGATCCCAGGTCGCTAAATCATGATGACTAAATTCATTCAGAGCGTGATGACCACACGCCCTCGCCATGACTTTCATGAGCTCTACCGAGGATTCGAAGAAATTTTTCAGTTGCTGGGATGACTTTTCGACGTCGAGACGCTGCCTCAAATCGGCATTTTGTGTCGCAATGCCTGCCGGGCAATTATTGGTGTTGCAGATGCGAGCGGCGACACAACCGATCGATTGCATCGCACTGTTTGCTATCGCTACTCCGTCTGCTCCAAGTGCCAACGCTTTGACAAAATCCGTAGGAACTCGCAACCCACCGGTGATGATTAATGTGACACGGTCACTTTCACCTTTTTCATCTAAGTACTTACGTGCACGAGCTAATGCAGGAATGGTGGGCACACTAATATGATCACGGAACATAGTTGGCGCCGCACCCGTGCCACCACCGCGACCATCTAAGATGATGTAATCAGCCCCAGCATCAAGCGCAAACTGAATGTCTTGCTCAATATGGTTGGCACTGAGTTTAAATCCAATTGGAATGCCGCCTGTGATGCCACGAACTCTGTCAGCAAACTTTCTGAAATCGTGAGTAGTGTGAAGATCTTTGAACGTTGGTGGTGATATCGCTGGTTGTCCCTCGGGGATGCCTCTCACCTGAGAGATCTTACCTACATTTTTATTTGCAGGCAGATGACCACCCGTGCCCGTTTTTGCTCCTTGCCCACCTTTAAAGTGAAACGCCTGAACATTAAGAAGCTTAGATTCGTCGTAGCCAAATTGAGCACTAGCAAGCTCATAGAAATACCGTGAATTAGCGGCTTGCTCTTCCGGTAACATGCCACCCTCACCAGAGCAAATCCCAGTCCCTGCCAACTCTGCACCTTTTGCTAGCGCAATTTTCGCCTCTTCAGAAAGTGCGCCAAAACTCATGTCCGACACCAACAAAGGAATAGCGAGTCTGAGCGGCTTACGCGCATTTGGTCCCACAATCAACTCGGTAGACACAGGAACGTCTTCCAACAACGGTTGTGTCGCCATTTGCGCCACCATGATTTGTATAGCATCCCAATGTGGTAGCAAATGCCTAGGAACCCCCATTGCAGCCATCGGACCATGATGACCGAGTTTAGAGAGTCCTTCTCTCGCTAATTGGTGGATAAACTCGAGGGTTGGTTCTTCTTGAGTAGCAGACGCTGTTGGTTTGTCTCTTTTCTCTGGCTTTTGTTCCGGTCCCTCTTTACCGACTTGCTCTGCGGTAAATCGCTTGTGTGTACCATCACAAAAAGGAGCATTGGCGGTATGCTTACATTGGCAGAGATAGGCATCTTCGTCTTTTTCCGCACTAAAGCTCATTGGCTTTAAGCCGGTTCCCGAATGAGACCCATCGCAGTAAGGTTGTTTTTTTAGAACGCCCACATCGGCAGAAGTAATATTCTTGCCCAGCTTTCAACTCTACTTTGATCGGCTTGTTATCAGCGATGATTGGCTTGCTCATGTTGCCCCCTATTTATTATTGTTAACCATGCTTTCTCGCTGGCTTGCAATAAGCGTAGAACAGGAGCGTAAAGAGCGTCAGTGTCGCCGAGTAAAATGCGCGATTGTCGCCCGACTAACCTATACTTTTTATGGGTCTCATACACGTGGAGGCTATATGACTATTGCAACCCGATTAGATGAATATTTGACTGAGCATAACATTCACTTTCAAACCGTGAATCACAGCCACAGTCATAGCTCGCTACAAAGTGGTGTTGCAGCAGGTGTGCCTTTAATGAATATCGCAAAAGGTGTGATTCTAGAGGATCATGAAGGGCGTCATATGATGGCGGTCTTACCTGCCAACAACAAAATCAGTTTGTCGAGATTAAACGACGAATTTAATGCCACCTTCCACTTGGTGAAAGAGCGTATGGTTTACCGACTCTTCACCGATTGTGAACACGGCGCTATTCCACCGATTGGTAGCCCTTACCACATGTCGACAGTTTGCGATGAAAGACTAGCAAACTTGGAACATGTCTACCTTGAAGCTGGCGATCATGAAACTCTGATTAAGCTGGACCGAAAGGCGTTTAAAGAACTGATGAACGACTGTAGATATCTAAGATTCAGCAGTGAAGTTCTGCATTAAACTTGCCAAGATATTTCGACATTTCCTGAACAAGGCTCTTTCAACAAGAGCCTTTCTTTGTTTTGTTGGTAGCACGCGATGGAAGTTTCTCGGACTTTGGTGCCCAGCGTTTCAGAGCATATAGAAACAAAAAACCGCCTATTCGGGCGGTTTTTTATCAATCAAATCATAATTATTATCGAACAAAGATCTTTTGGATCGCTTTTATCGCCATAGCCCTACGGCGCATTAATACGCTCGTTCTTGGCAACCATTTCGGTGTGTGAAGAATGGTTTTCGCATGACTAAAAGTTCTGAATCCTTCCTCTCCGTGATAATGCCCAATACCCGATTCACCAACGCCACCAAAAGGCGCATCTTCAGCGCCAACATGTAAAACCGTATCATTAACGCCGACGCCACCACTGTGGGTGTTGCGTACAATATGTTTGATGGTCGATTTGTCGTCCGACATAACATACAGCGCAAGTGGTCTTTGGTGCTGATTAATGTAGTCAATCGCTTCATCAACGGCATTGTAGGGCTTAACAGGTAGAAATGGCCCGAAGATCTCCTCTTGCATGATTCGCATATTCGGCGACACATCCGTGACCAAATGAGGATACAGAAGTCGTTCCTCTTGGGGCGACGCCTCAACAGTGTGAAGGTTAGCACCTTGCGCTTTTGCATCCTCAAGTAGCGCAGTCAAACGATCATATTGTCGTTGGTTGACAATATGGGTCAGCTTTTGATTCTTGTTGGATTTTAAATAGAGCTTTTCAAAACGTTTTAAGAATAGCGAAATGAACTCTTCGACACGTTCTTGCGGTACAAATGCGTAGTCAGGCGCGACACAAATCTGGCCTGCATTAATGCTTTTACCAAACAAGATAGCATCAACGGCTTTCTTCATGTCTGCATCTTTTGCAATGATCACCGGGGACTTTCCACCCAACTCTAACGTCACCGGGGTAAGGTTTTCCGCTGCCGCTTTTGCCACTGCGCGACCAACACTCGTAGAACCCGTGAACAAAAGGTGATCGAATGGCAGTTGGCTGAATGCTTGTGCGACGTCTGCTTCACCCTCAAAAACTTCGACATACTCAGACAACCCACGGCAAATATCGATGATGACTTTATTGGTTTTTGGCGTAAATTCGCTGAGCTTCATCATCACGCGGTTGCCAGCAGCCAATGCTGTCACTAAAGGCGCAAGGCTCAAAATCACAGGAAAGTTCCACGGTGAAATGATCCCGACGACACCTAACGGTTGATACTGAACGGTGACTTTAGAAGGTGCAAGCAATAAGCCGGATTCGCGCTTGCTGGGTTTGCACCATTTTTTTAGTCGCTTGAGGGTATAATTAATATGCGAGACCGTTGGCAAAACGTCGGTCATAGCGGTATCAAATTCTGAGCGATAGCCAAAATCGTCACTTAACGCTTCAACCAGAGCTTGTTTGTTCTCAAGCAGCGATTTTTTTAACAAAACGAGGCGCTGTTTACGTTCATCCACACTAGGATAAGGTTCGGCTGCATATGCCGCTTTTAAGCGTTCGAGGCTTTGCTGTAACAAGTTATCTACTTCAACCTCTGTGATTGCGTTCATGATGCTTCTCCTAACCTAGTTTCTACCAATGACGCCCCAAGTTAACACGAGCGCAACAATGTTACTATTGTAGCGCTCGTGAAGTTAGAGTTCGAACTCTGATTAAAATATCTCTAGGGTGGATACTACGTCAAACGTAGTTCATAAATGCCTAGTCGTTGAGAGCGGTCAAGCATATCGAACTCATGATCAACGTATTCTTTTAATGTGGCGCCTGCACGCGCAGCAATATTGATGCTAGCGATGTTATCTTCCATACAATGGAACTGAATGAATTGTGCGTGCCCTTTCTTCTTCAAAAAAGGGATCAATACTGCGAGTACTTGATCAATCACACGATGGCCTCGCCCATTGTTGGCAAGCCAGTAGCCAATTTCAGTAACACGTGTATGTGAATCCACACCTTTAATGCCAATAACACCCGTAAGTTGCTCATCAAAATAAATTGCGCACCAGTGGGAATCCAGCGCGTTACTGTTCACTCGCTGGGAAATGTAGTTCACAGCCTCTCTATGATTCGTGACAGAATCCGTCCAAGGTAGATAACCCTCAAGGCTCTCTCGGTGAGTGTTCACAACCTCTAGTAAAGCGGACGCGTGTTTCGTGTTGAGGGGCTCAATTGAGATCCTTTGCGAGACGGAAAAACGCTTCTGTAAGTGATTTCCTTGATACGTCTCTTGGCATGTGACTTCATCCATAGATGTTATTCCTTTTTATTGTGAACGCTCAGCGCAAATCCTAACGCTTCATTTTATGAGAACAAACCTCTCTATAAAAACTAATCAAAGCCGTTGCCGTTCATTTAGCCCTTTTGATCGATCAGCGTAAATGGCGTTAGTGATGCCACATCTACATAATGCTTCCATACATGTTCATAGAGGTGATGCTGATTGGCAAACGGAGCCAGCTGCTTAGCTTCTTCAAGCGTACACCAGCGATACTCTGTATGCTCTTCGTTAAGAACAACTGATTGGTTAGGCGGACAAAATAGCACAAAACATGGGATAACCATGATACGGTTATTTTTTGCTTCGTAGAACTGCTCTAGAAAGTCTGCTGTATGTAACTCAACTTGGTCAATTAGTGTCTCTTCTTTTAACTCTCTTAAAATGGTTTGCCACCCGGCTTCACCCGCTTCGATACCACCTGCAACATGGCACCAATAGCCACCTTTTACGCGTTTGAGTAACAGCATTTTTTCTATGCCATCAATTTTTGAAATGACAACGCCTGAAACATGCGTTGCTTTTATCGGGATCATGTAAGCTCCTTAAATATCGAGTTTTTATTGTTACGCTGAAGAGAGGCAGATTAATTGCTACGTATTCTACTGTTTATTCATCTTGTCGACAGAAGTGTTTGAGTTGAGAGGATTTAATCGCTAACTAAGTATGCTAAAGTGAGATCTGTCGCAACAAATGAGCAGTAAAATGTCCAATTCATTCAACACTATGATTCCCATCGGTGTGCGCTTTATGGTGCTTTCCGCGTTCGGCTTTGCTCTGATGTCGGCTACAGTAAAGCACGTCGGCAACTACGGTATCCCCGTTTTTGAAATCGTTGCAGCAAGAGCGCTCGTTTCACTTATCATTAGTTATTTCGATGTAAAGCGAAAACGAATTTCTGTATGGGGCAATAATAAGCCATTACTATTTGCACGCGGTGCTGTGGGTACGATGGCTCTGATGTGTGTATATTATTCAGTGACCACCTTACCTTTGGCAGAAGCGACGATATTCCAATATATTCATCCGGTATTTACTGCACTACTCGCCGTATTTTTCTTGAAAGAGCGCATCCAGCCGTCAACTTTCCTTTGTATTGCGTTGTGCTTACTCGGCATCTATATCATGGTAAGCCCAGAAACTGGGCAAGGCTCAGATAGCGCTTTACCAATGTTTAGCGTCATGATTGCGATCTTAGGCGCATTTGGTAGCTCAATTGCCTACGTCATTGTCAGAAAACTGAGTCAGACAGAAGACAGCTCAGTGATCATTTTCTATTTCCCGTTGGTTGCTCTCCCCGCTTCACTCTTACTGATTGGCGACGATTTTGTAATGCCCGATCTATATCTGACTTTCATGTTGGTTCTAGTTGGTGTCTTTACCCAAATTGGGCAATTGGGGTTAACCAAAGCGATGCAAACTCAACAAGCGGGTAAAGCCTCCGCTTATTCGTATATTCAGATCGTATTTTCTGTGTTGTTGGGCATCATTTTCTTTGGCGAGGTTCCGATCATTTGGACGTACGTCGGTGGCGGTCTGATTGTTACAGGCGCATTAATTAATGCGTTTGGTCATCACTTACGGTTACCTTTTGTTAAGCGCAACGCTTGATATACCTACCTAGAACCGTAAACACGACATTTAGAAAAACAGCCAGAATGACTCTGGCTGTTTTGTGTTTAGCCTAACGTTAAGCTGATATTTTTAACCCTGCGATACCAGCGACAATCATTAGCAAGCTTAAGGCTTTGATAAGTGTTGCTGGCTCATTGAACAGATAAATGCTCACGACTGCCGTGCCTATTGCGCCAATCCCTACCCATACGCCATAAGCAATGCCTAAAGGCAAGGTTCTTAACGCAATGCCAAGCAACCAAAAGCTCAATAACATAAAGACAATAGTGAATGCCGAAGCACCGAATTTGGTAAACCCTTGTGAATACTTAAGACCGACAGCCCATGCGATTTCACACAAGCCCGCAATGAAGAGAATTCCCCAAGCCATGTCACATTTCCCAACGAGATGGGGTCGTCCCCGAGAAAAGATAGAGCGGTGAGGTCGTCCTCACTTCTGATTGACTACTTATTATATACGGAAATTTAAACACGGCGATAAGCATACAACTCAAACATCTCATGCACGCTTAAATTCTACGCTTTTCTTTTTAACGGTGGCGGACTCTCTATTTCGCATCAATAACGACACCGTTTTTTAACAATTTACATATAACCTTCTGGTGTTGAAAGTGTTGCATTTATTGCACAAATCACACAAAAACTAATTGAACATGTAAATATGAAAACGTTTGTGTGACTAATATCGCTTAAAACAATGACTGATGACTTTAATATTCAGCCGAATTAATTATAAGGTATGACGTACCCATGAAAGCAATCAAAACCTCTATCGCTGTCCTTGTTGGCGCCGCTCTACTATCTGGATGTAATGACGATACTGAATACGTCAATGTTCAACCTAAAGAAGTAAAAATAGCGACTTACAACCTCTCTTTTGACCGCGCTACCTTCGAAACTTTGGTAGGTGAAATGCAAATTGAACCAACGCAGCAAACTGCGTTGGTCACCTCTTATTTAGACGGTTCAATCGCAGCCGAAGACAAAACCACTGCGGAAAAAGTCATTCAAATTCGTAACGTTGCAGCAATCATTCAAAAGAATCGTCCTGATGTTCTCATGATGGCGGAATACAACAACGATGGAACAGGTGAAAACAAAGCAGCCATTGAAGGATTCCAGAAGAACTACTTGTCTGTCGCGCAAAGTATCGATGGCGCGGGCGGTGAAGCAAACCTTGAGCCTATTGAATACCCTTATGCTGAATCTTATTCAACCAATACAGGGTTGTTGAGTGAGTTTGATCTCGACAACAACGGAACCGCAGGTCAAATGCCAGGTGATGCATGGGGCTTTGGCATGTACCATGGTCAATATGCATTTGCCCTTATGTCTAAGTATAAAATTGACACGGCAAACACACGTACATTCCAAGCATTTAAATGGAAAGATATGGAAGGTGCGAAAATTCCAACCATTACTATCTGTGACGGTTCGCAAAAGATTCCAGACGGCATGAAGTGTGGTGATGAATGGTACTCAGCGGAAGAATGGGATCAAGTGCGTCTATCTTCGAAAAATCACGTCGACGCGCCAATCATCATTCCAACTCGCAATGGCGAGGAAGTTGTACACTTGTTGATGTCTCATCCTACTCCACCAGTATTCGACACCGGTAAAAACAAAGCGCAAAACGCAGCAGAAGTGGAGTTTTGGCATCATTACATTCAAGGCAAAGACTATTTTTACGACGATGCGGGTAAAACAGGTGGCTTAACGAACGGCGCTAAATTCGTAATGATGGGTGATCAAAACCTTGATCCAGTTGCTGGTGACGGTATTAGCTCTGTAATGCAAGAGCTACACAACGATCCATTGGTTAACCAAACCGTGATGAATGGTGAGCTTTACCCAACAAGCTTTGGTGCAGCTGAACACGCTGTTGACCGCAGTTCAACTCACCCATATCCGAATCGCATCACTTCAACGTTTGGCTTAGGGGTAGACTATGCCTTGCCTTCAGCAAATTTGAATGTAATAGACTCTGGTGTGTACTGGTCAGCGTCTTATGAAGAAGGCCGTAAACTATTTAACGATGCACGTATCGGTAAGTATGGTGATGGTAAGGATGTATCTTCCGACCATCGCATGATCTGGATTAAAGCACAGTTCTAGACTGCATAAAAAAAAGCCAACCACAAGGAGTCGTGATTGGCTGTATATATTTGTGAACAAGATGGTTCACTAACAACGTCAGTTGGCTAGGTGACCCTCGGCTTAGAAAGGGTCACTCATACTAAAGCATGAGGCGTGCCAACTTTTCAGCGCACAAAAACAGGTTGTTATTTAATCACTTTCATTAAAACTTAACCAATAGCTACTGTTTGCTCACCGAATAAATTGCAATTTGCAAACTATCATTGGCATTTCGCAATAAACCTGATCTTTAGCTCTTGCTTTTATTGCTTCCTAGCTAAGTCGCGTGCAAGGATTAACGCAAGTCCGAATACTTGCAAGAAGAGTCCGATATTCTTGTACCAAGCGATCTTTTCATCCTGCTTTGCCATTACCTCATTGAGCTCTACATTCTCAATGTAGTAATTATCGATGCGGTCTCTATACGAAGCTTGTGCCTGATTTATCTTTGACATCAGTTGAGGAAGTTGATCAATTTTTATTTCATCCGACTCGTTGAGAACCCAAGAAGATAAATGCCCTGCTAATACCTCTTCTAGCTCTAAAGGTATCGCTACGCTCTGACTTATGTGCACATGCAGCAGTAAAGCTTCTCTTTTCCTTTCTAGGGTTTCCACACTGTTCCATGCGAGTTGGATGGAATACAAGTTTTCTGCTGTTTGCTCTGCGAGCTGCGAGTGCTGTTTACCCAACTTATCAAGGACTAAGCTAGTAACGATGATCGCGCCAATATTCAGTACTAATCCAATCAGAACGAGTACCCAAGGTGGTGGAATGTAACGTCGCAGACTTACCATAACTTATCGTATGGCAGGTAAATCATATTTAACACAACCAATGAAAGTATCACCAGAAATGTCACCTGCATCCCTCTAATGCGCTTTTTCAAGTCTTTTTTCAATATGCCTTTAGCATGAATAACTCGACCAATTACAAAAATAATACCGGTGAGATGTATCCATGTTGGGTAAGCACTATTAAATTCTAAAAGTGCCATTAAAATCAGGGTGATGGGGATATATTCTGTCGCATTACTCTGGGCACTACGAGCAATTTGTAGAGCCTCTACCCCACCATCGGCATAAGCAATTTGATTTAAGCGACGTTGCTTAATTACTTGAACAGCCAACCAAATAATGAGTATTGCGAGAATGTTGGCATACAGAGCTGTGATCATATGTCGTCCTTCTTGATCTGGTTTTCACTTATATAAGCGTGTCACTTGGCTATAACTATAGCGGTATCATTATGATAATGCGTCAAATAATCTCAAGTTATGATTTCTATTCGGGCAAAAAACGAAAGCCAATGCTTTATGGTATTAAAAATGCCCTCGAATGAGGGCATAAGAATAAAGAAGCTAATATGTGAGAATATTGAAACCACTATAAGGGGTGTTTGACCAGCTTTTTGCGCCGATGCCCTTTGATAATACTTTCAAAAATTGTGAACAACAGCCCTACCCAAATAAATGCAAAGGTCACCGCTTTCACTTCGTCAAACAACTCGCCAAAAAACATAACTGCCAACACAAACTGCAAGCTTGGCTCGATGTATTGCATTAGACCGACGGTTGATAAATTAGTTATACGTATTGCGATAGAATAAAATACGAGTGGTAAAAGTGTGATAGGTGCACTGCCAAAATACAAAAGCAATGTTGTGGTATCTGTGCCCGAAGCCAGTTCACCAGTTGCCCATTGTTTATAGAGCAAATAGGCGAGTGCAACTGGAGTCAGTAACAACGCCTCAACAAACAAGGTTGTACTCCAGTCATAATTTATCTTCTTCTTGTACAGCCCATACAAAGCAAAGAACAACCCCATCGTTAGTGCGATAACGGGTAGCTGACCATAGTGAATCACTTGATACATAACACCAATTGTTGCCAACACTATTGCAATAAGTTTGCCTTTTGAGAGCCTATCCCCAAGAATAAATACGCCCAGCGCAACAGATACTAATGGTCCAATAAAGAAGCCTAAGCTGGCATCGATGACCCGATGATGGGTCAAAGCCCAAGTGAACGCACTCCAAGAAATACACATCAAACTGCTCGCCACAAACGTGTACCACAAGGATTTTTTATCAAGCCAGATTTCTTTCCAATTCAGCCCTCGACGGGTTATCCCAAGTACAATTAGAAACCCGACAGGTACAGACCCAATGATTCGCCATGCTAGCAACTCATCCATAGAAGCATTTGGTAAATAACGATAATAAATTGGTAGCAATCCCCAGATCACAAAGGAGAATGCTGCCATAAAAGTGCCATAACGAGTGTTATTCATAAAACTATCGCCCATCTAAACGACCAATTTGGCGTAAGTAAACAAGTCCGCCTTACATAAAAAGGAATGCAATCCCGCAGTGGCTTTATGATGCAGATGGCATTATTGGCTCAACGCTTGTACGACGGCAGTAAAGCCACTCACAAAACACAACACAAGTGCCCCAAACCGAATCTTTTCTTTTGGTAACGACTGGGTAGTTTTCATTGCTAGCCAGTAACCAAGCGCCGCAGCAGGTAATAGAGGAATAGTAATGACCAAATGATGCAATGTGAAGAAGCCCACTGGGATTTGTACTATTAGTGAAATAATCGAACTGAAAACAAAAAAAGCCGATAAGTTGCCGCGTAACTGATTTGCTTCTTGATGCTGCAACAATAACGCCATCGGAGGGCCTCCAATCGCAGAACTGGTACCAAACAACCCAGAAAAGAAACCAGCACATGTCATACGCGAAGGCGTAGGCTCAACCCGAAACGGTAAAACACTCACCACGACTGCAAACAGCACCAACAAACCAATCCAAAGCGTGAGAGTTTGTGTAGATACAAAAAAGAGTAGCAAGCCACCAGCAATTGATCCCGGCACTCGCCCAATCAACGCCATCTTTAAGCCGCCGATTTCAACACTACTGCGGTGCTTCATCGCATTCATCAACGAAATAAATAACGCGACTAAACAGATTGGCGCAGGAACATATTCTGGCGCCCAAAGAATCAGTAAAGGTGCGGCAACAATAGCCAAGCCAAAACCGATTGCGGTCTGGACATAAGAGCCAAGAAATATCAAACCTATTGCAAGGAAGTTTATCGAATCGAATTCCATTTAGATTATTCTTATATTTGAAAAATAAACACAAAACCAAAGCACATTCGCATGATGAATACCTCAGGCATACTGCGATATGAATTCCGCGTAGCATTCATCAAAGTGAATAAAAAGACAATCCATTTGTGCGGTTCGCCCTCATTTGCATTTTGTATTTCATTCCGCTGATGTACATGTTTGCTTACATCGAAGAGGATTCATGCTCGCCTGTTCACGCAGCATTTCTTCAGCGGAATTAATGACCTCTTAAAATCTAGCAGAATTAGACCCATGAATTCTCCATTGCATTTAATGGATTCAGTCAATTAGTGCGGCGTCGGTATAGCACTTTACAACTCACCTCTTTATACTATTGATCGATTTGTCATTACCGTACTTATTTACACAATAACAAGTGTACGGTCAGTGTTTTTCTACCTTTAACTTGCTGTGAAAATAATATGAAAAAACAAACGGGATTTACTCTAATAGAGTTAGTCGTAGTTATTGTCGTGCTCGGTATTCTTGCTGTCACTGCCGCGCCACGCTTTTTAAACCTTCAAAGTGATGCACGTGAAGCACGTTTGGAAGGAATGAAAGGCGCTATTGCGTCAGCATTAGGCGTCGGTTATGGGAAAATGGCGATTGCGGGATTGGAAAGCAAGCCTTACGTTTCAAACTTCGTAGACAGTGCTTTAATGGCAGATTTACCATTTGACGGCTGTAATATTGGTGGTTCAAAGCGCTGTGTTTTTTTATATGGATATCCTGATTCTGATAGCGAATCGATGAAGTTACTCGTGCAAGGACTGAACGAAGAAGACTCGGATTGGAAAACATTTCATCACCCGGCTGGTTCAACAACTCGCGAAATGGTCATTGCTGCAGCCGACGAAAAAAGAGCTAGCCTTACACAATGCGGAATTTTATATGGGCCACCGCAGACTCCAAACGAGAGTTACACCTTAGATATTCTTCCCTGCCCTCAATAAAAATAAGGCTGCCAATCGGCAGCCTTATTTGTTTCATCTGATCGGTTTTTTACGCAAAGTTAAACACGTATTTATCCATCATATTCACCATGCGGCCAATCTCTGGCTTGGTAATCGTATCATTTGCGCCAAGAGATAGTGCTTTCGCTCGGTTATCCTCACTCATCAATGACGAGAACATAATGATCGGCATTTCATGAAACGCTTCGGTATCGCGTAGTCTCTTCACTAAGTGCATACCATCCATTCGAGGCATTTCTACGTCCGTAACCACCGCATCTAATAGCTCTTTAACTGGCAAGTTTTCTTCTTTCGCAACCTCGATCAAGCTCATCAACTTCTCATGCGCCTCACCACCGTCTTTACATGTGATCACATTGTAGCCTGAAGAAGCTAATGTATCTTGGATCAAAGAGCGAATAAATGCTGAGTCATCCACCACCATGATCGTTTTAGCATTACGCTTACCGACCATTCTCTGGTTGAGATCCACCGACTTGTCCCCTTTCACATCGTATTTTTCCATACTCAGTTCTGGGTTGATGTCTGCGATGATTTTTTCAAAGTCGAGAATCATGATCAGGTTGCCTTCTTTACGGACAACGGCTACTACACAATCTTGTTCGCCCGCTTCCAAAAACTGACTTGGTGATTCCACATCATTCCAAGAGATACGATGAATACGCGAAATGCTGTCAATTAAGAAGCCATTGGTCATTTTGTTGAAATCCGTAACGATTACAAACTTGCGCTCCAGATCTTGTCGTGTTGGCACACCTAACCAACCAGCTAAATCCACTAAAGGCGTCAGTACATCTCTGGATGAGAACACACCAATCATATGAGGTTGTGCGTTTGGATAATCGGTTGTTTCTGGCACGCGAATCACTTCTCGTACTTTCGCAACGTTAATGCCGTAATAACAAGTTTTTGTGCTGCCATCTGGCAATGTTTTTTCTAAATGAAACTCGATGATTTCAAGCTCATTGGTACCACTTTCTGTCAAAATGGTGCTGGTTACGTTACTCATAAAGCCAATTATCCAACCAAAAATACGCATCAGAAAAGTTTGATGCAAACGCCATGAGAAGCCGTTCTCTGGCTAAAAATCCAAAAGTCCTTTTTAGTCGTTACAACAAAATTTGTAAACCATCAAAAGGACGGCTAACGCACATTTCCATACCAAACCATGTAAAATTGTCTCATTTTTGAACACGACATTATGAGTGGCCAAAGTGCGAATTAACACCTCCACTTTTAGCGGCCGAGTCAATGAAAAGTTTAGAAATAATTTGAAGTGATGTTCAGCGTCAATAGCCAAACCTATCCAACAGATATCAGTGCAAAGTTGGCTAGCGTGCTCATGCCTGGTGTAGAACAAGCTCTCTTCAAGTGGCATGGTATAAAACTGCGCTTGTGAACACGGGTTTAAATCGAAGCGCTAGAGGCATCGCAAGAAAATCTGAAGGCATAGAACACTGAAAGAACACTTTCAGTTTGTTAGTTTTCTGTCAGCGTAAGTTTTAAGCAATCATCCTATCACTAGGTATTTCAATACCTGACATCGCTATTCCCATAATCAAGACACTGATTTTCACTTTTGGAAAGAGTCATTTTCCTTCCTCTTAGCAAGGTTTTTCCTACAATCTTATTCATCCAATTGCGCTGTCGCCTGACAGCACACTAGTTGATGTATTAGGTGAGGTTAACTTTGAATAATGTTCTTATTATCGACGCTCAACCATTGTATAGCGAAGCACTTGCTTCTCTAGTTGAATCTGTAATCAACGCAGCTGAAGTGATTCAAACCACTGACAGTGCGGAAGTGATGGATCTTGTTCGAGGCCAAAAGATTGATTTGATTATTCTAGACGTAGTGCTTGGCGACCGCGATGGTATGCGTTTAGCCAAAAACATTTTAGCGACGGGATATCGTGGCCGACTGTTATTTGTTTCTTCACGCGACTACTCGAGTCTTTCTAAAGCAGCGTACGAAATGGGCGCAAATGGCTTCTTAAGCAAACATGAAACAAGAGAGACCATTATTGACGCAATCGTGAGTGTTTCACGCGGTTACTCAATGTTTAAGTCGACTCACACACCATCGTCGGGTAACGTAACACTTTCAAATCGCGAAGCCATGGTGTTCCATTATCTTGTACAAGGCTACTCAAATAAGAAGATTTCTGAACAACTTTCACTCAGCGCTAAAACAATCAGCACCTACAAAACGCGTATTCTGAAAAAGTACCATGCGGACACGTTGATTGAACTTCTGCATACTATTCCTCAGTCAGAAAACATTGAGTTTTGCCGCTAAGCGCTCATGTATTTTGCAATAGCACCGATTAACAACTGGTGCATTGCATCATGTCTTAAGCTTTGCTTCACCTGTACAACCACTTTTGGCCAGCCATCTGGGTAAAAATGCTCTGGCACTCTTATAAATTTATATCCATCAATTGGCGCCTGATATTCAAGTAACACGGTTGCGGCGCTTTTTTGCTTAATTAGCTTCAATACGCTGCTTACGTTGTCTAGAGCCGCAATACGGTTGATGACCATACCGTGGCTTTCCATTGCACGCTTAACGAGCTGCTCTTTCTCTTTCCAACCGATAATCTCTAACATGATAAAGGGAAGTTTGGCCGCTTCTTCCAGGGTGGCAATTCCCAGCTCTTCAGGGACAACTACCACAGCAGGCGCATAGCCGATGAACTTCTGATAAACAGATTTCGGAACATCCTCGTTGAAGTAATGTAACTGCGCATCCACTTTGCCTAGGATTATCTCTTCTATCGTATACTCTGTAATCGTTGCTATCGAAATGTGCGCCTTGGGAAACAGCGCCATTAAATCCATTGCAAGTAAATGCCCAAATGAGTATTGAGCGGTTTGCGGCAAACAAATGGTGATGTCTTTTTCGTAATTTTCCGGTTCAAACTCATCTCTAATTAGACAAGTTTCAAGCTTCTCGAGTGCATCGGAAATTTTAGGTAATTGACGTTTTAAATAGTCCGTCGGTTCCATGTGGTGAGGATGCCGAATAAACAATTCATCGTTTAGCTGGAGTCGCAATCGGGCAAGGTATTTGCTAATTGACGCTTCGCTCTTCCCCATCGCTTTCGCAACGGGCTTGAGCTGACGGTGCTTATCCAGTAAGACAAGTATTTTAAGTAAGTTTAAGTCGAGATCTTTGTTCACGTGCGACACCAAATGTAAGGTCGAGAATAAATAGAGCAATCACTATTTGTTGACTGCTCTAATATAAAAGACCACTCATTCTGTTTGGTCAAATTAATCAAACAGTTATGTCATGGTTATGTTCCGTAACTTAACATTGAGTCAATACTAGCGCTGCTTAATGGGACTTTTGTCTGTGTTTTTTCATCTCATAGAGATCTTCATCTGCACGTACAATAACGTCCTGAAGGGTTTCGTGTAATTCATTCGCCGCGATACCAGTACTCACACTAACTTCGATATCCAAGGTCTTTAGTCGGTTATCTTTAACGACACTACGAAGCTTCTTCGCCAATATTGAAGATTGGCTGATACTGCAACCTGGCAGAATCGCAACAAACTCATCACCACCAGTTCGAACTAGATAATCACTATTTCGAAACACTTTAGACATAGCATCAGCAATAATCCCAATAACTTCGTCCCCTACATGGTGACCGTAATGGTCATTGATTCTCTTGATCCTATCGCCATCTATTGCAATGACGGAATATGGCGCGGTTTCCAAACGACGTTTGAATTCGCTATCTTGAAAGACTCTGCGGTTAAACAATCCCGTTAAATCATCTTTCGTCACGTTCGTCAGTGCTTTCGCGAGGCGAAGTTTGCTCTCTTTAGATTCATAAGCTTTGTTGTAATACGCTAAGGTTACGAAAAAGAAGATGATAAACAAGAACACGTAATCCAATACAATTTTACTGAATGGGTACATGTAAACGATAAGATTGTTGTTGTCTGCGACATATGATTGGGTGTACGCGAATGATGGAAAGGGGTAGCCAGCGAAATAAATCACCATTTGTTTGTTCCCATTCGCTATTTGAACATCCACCGCTTTCCCATCATTATAAAGCGGCGAGAGGTATAATTGTTCCGAGAACTCTCCCACTAACTCACCTTGAAAGTAAACCGGACTCATGATGCTTATCGCCATGTCATCGGAGTATGTCGTTTTAAATGGTAGGGAAAACAATACCCGGTCCGTTAGTTGCTCTTTCCACGCGGCTAACACACAAGAATAGTTACTTTTACACCAATCAACATCAAATGTGGCTTTCACTCCCTCTAGCGCTTCAATCGGTCTCTCTAAGATGAGTTTGTTTCCAGTATAAGAACGAAAATACATAACGGCATTTTGTCGATTGAACGCATTTGATAAATACGCTTCAGCCTGATGAAGCGATTTCCGTGCAACAGCTTCAACGTAATTGAGTTTTTCATAAGGTGACAGGGAGTAAATCGCATCTTGAAAGCTCAGCTCTGTTTGCGCTTCTACTTCACTCACGCTCATGCCTTTGTATTGCTCGAGCTGCGCTTCCGTCAATAGCCCCATGAGAATTACTTTTTGTTTTATTTTGGCTAAATTATTCGCGTAAGTGTTGAACTGCTTTACTTCATAAGAAATTAACACCGCACCAATCATTGTGACAGAAGTGACGAATAGTAATGTTGCGATGAAAAGAGACAACGCGATACTTTTAAGTGTCATGATGCGGTCTTACGCCCCCGCCACTCTTGTTAGCTCAACAATGTTCTTTACGTTAAATTTATCCAATAGACGACGTTTGTATGTGCTGACTGTTTTGTCACTTATTGATAGCACTGAAGCGATTTCTCTATTGGACTTTCCTTGTAGTAAATACTTCATTACTGCACTTTCTCTGCTTGAAAGTTGTGGCATTTCTCGAACGCTGTTAACAACTTGCTTAAATTTGAAGAAGGTATACCCCTTCTCTACCGCTTCTATCGCGTCTTTAAGAATGTCGTGATTTTCCGATTTACACACATAGCCATCAGCGCCAGAACGAAAAGCCATTTGGCTGTACATTTGGCTAGTTTCAGCGGAGAAGAAAATGACTTTGCCTTCATAACCATGGGATTTGATACGTTTGTAGAAATCAAACCCATCGCAATCTGCCAAGTTCACATCTAAGATCAACAGTTGAATTTCTTCCTTTTTCAATATTTGTAATGCCATCTTCGCTGATGTTGCAGTAAATACCCCATTTGTTTTCCCTAACTCTTCCAACAACGACTTGATTGCAACACAAACGAGAGGATGATCGTCAAAGATCAAGTAATTCAATTTATTCATATCTTTCATTTAGTATGGTTATGGCTTCTAGTGGCATGGGTTTATCAATGTAGAAGCCTTGGCAAAGATCAATCCCATACTCACGTATCGCTTGCAGTGTGACTTCGTCTTCAATACCTTCCGCGACCAGTCGTATATTCAAACTTTTCGCTAACGCGCAAATAGCAACAACGATGTTGCGTTTTTTGATGTCGCATTCGACACCTTGTACAAACGAACGATCGATTTTTAACTCGTTGAATGGCAGTTGAGCCAGTTTTTCAAACGTCGATGACCCCGTGCCAAAATCATCTATTGAGACAGTGACACCGTTCATCCTCAACTTGAGTAAATTCTTGTACAGGGACGCGCTAGTCTGAAATGTATCTCGCTCTGTAATTTCAATGGTGATTTGTGATGGGTCAATCTCGCTCTCTAAACATTGCTGTAAAAAGTAATGAGAGAACGCCGTATCTTCTAAATTTTCATGGTCTACATTGATGGATACGTTTTGCGTCAATCCGCGGTGTTTCATGTCATAGATAACATTACTCAATACAGCTTGAAACAACTCTCCAGAAAGGCGGCAACGCTCTACAATTGGCAAAAAATAATGAGGGGGTAACACACCATAAATAGGATGATTCCAACGCGCGAGCGCTTCATACCCAAGCACTTCCCCACTTTGCACATCGACTAAAGGCTGGTAATAATTTTTCACGCGCCCTTCAGCCAGAGCAAACAGGAATTCTTGATCTTCCACTTCAATAGGTTGCGCAAAGCTGACTTGTTTCGCTTTTTCATCTTTTATTTTACCCAACAAATCAACGACTTCATTTTCATCGTATGGCTTAGGCAGCTTCCCTAATACTTCAAAACTAAATCCCTCGCACATGGCTCTTACCGCAGAAATAATGGTCAATTCCATTGCACTGACCAGTACAACTTGCCCCTGGTACTGGACTTTATCGAGCATTTCCATCATATCGATGCCGTCTTTTCCGGGCATTTGGATATCACAAAAAATCACGTCAAAATATTGTTCCTGCACACTCTGAATAGCGGCATCCACACAGTTAAAAGGGATGACTTGCGCGCAATAGCGTTCCAATATTTGCGTAAGTATTGTGGTTTGTAGCGGATGGTCATCAATCACCATCACATTAAATTGTGTATTCATTTGTCTCTACCCAATAGTTTATGTTTTCGATCTCCTGCTCGATTCGTAAAATTAGCTCCGCTGTTCGCCTGTCAAACTCCGCAGCAGTAACTCGTTCTGCCTCAATACAAAGCTCAGCCAGCATGCTTACCCCTATCGCCCCAACCGCTCCTTTGATGCCATGAATGACCCGTTTTTTGTCTCGCTCAGTCGATGCGGCGTTTAAGTTTTTTATATCTGTAGACATTGATTGACTAAACACGCGCGCAATCTCTTTTGCGTCCTGTGCTTTGAACCGTTTAATCCAGCCGGGCAGCCTACCCCTCTCTTTTTCGCCAATAAATGGAATCAAAACGGTTTTTAATTGATTAAGGTCATAGGGCTTGTAGAGCACATCATCAATGCCGATATCCTGTGTACGTTCAATGGTAAGACGAGCATCTTCTGCTGTCACACCGATGATTGGAATTGCTTTAAATTCGGAGTTTTTCACGAGCCTAACAAGCTCATAGCCATCCATTTCTGGCATATGAAAATCGGTCAGCAGCAACACAATGTTTTCATCTTGGTTGATGTATTCCCATGCTTCGCGGCCGTTATTCACAATGACAGGTTCGATTCCAAGTTCATGAAGCTGCATTGCTATCACACTTTGGTTAATGGGATTATCTTCTGCGACCAGTACCGTGCCGAGAACCCAAGAAACCACTTCTTGATTTACGTCACTAAGCTTGGTTTCTTGCTGCGTTTGGCTGAGCAAATTGAACAATGTATCTGGATATTGAATCTCTCTTAGCGTAAGACTGCCAAGTACCCTTTGTTCGTCACACAGCATTAGGCCATTAAAACTGGCATCGCTGTCGTGTATAGGGTGAAGGTTCGCCACCATTGTTTTTAACGTCGCTGGACGCATTTTCCACGCGTCACACCACTGGCGAACATTAAGTGGTAAGCTCTCGCTATACGTCCAGTTCAAACAAACGTCTGGCTCAGAGTCGCAATGCTCAATTGGCAGTCTGACGGTAATCGTCGTGCCCAAGCCAAATTGTGAATCGATGCAGAGCACGCCGCCCATGCAGTCGATCAATCGGTCAACAATGCTTAGCCCCAATCCAGTACCGCCATATTTACGCGTAATAGTGTCATCCGCTTGAACAAAAGGATTGAGAATGCCTTCGAGTTGGTCATCCGTCATGCCGATACCTGAATCTGCCACTTTCAAGATAAGCTGCTTTTCATGAAGAATGACACTGATTCCAACCTCGCCTTCCGCAGTGAATTTCACCGCATTGGAGAGTAGATTGGTGGTAATTTGCACCAATCGCAGCGCGTCGATTTCAATGAAAGCATTCGAAAATGGTTTGATTGTCACTTTGTAATCCAAACCTTTCGCGAGCGCTCGTGGTTCAAAGCTTCGAAACACATCGCACAAGGTTTTAAGCAAGTCAGTCTTAACTGGGGCGACGGTTAAGTGCCCTGCTTCTAACTTTGAATAATCCAGTACTTCGTCTACTAGCGTATTCAAATGATTGAGCGAGCGTATGGCTTGGGCAATTAACTCGCGATTTGAATCTGCCGTCACTTGGCGATTTAGCAAATCGAGGATGCCGTGTGCTGCCGACAATGGCGTTCTTAATTCGTGACTCATGGTTGCCAAAAAGTTTTCGCGCGCACGTACCGCGGTTTGCGCTTCTTTTTGCGCATCGATTAACGCCTGCTCACGTTCTTTTTGCTGGGTAATATCTTGAATAACAGTCAGTACAAACTTGTTCTTACCGCTAGGAGAAGCGATGACTTTGCGTTCTCGATATACATGTTTAATATCAAGTTCACAGCCCGACGAGGCAACCTCTTCTGAAATACGCTTTCCAGCGATAACAGTGGTCAGTTCATCAAAATTATTCACCAGAGGAGCGTGCGCAGAATCACTTTTCAACTTACATTGTTGGCACTGTTTACTGTTGTAGTTGGCACAATTGCTCATCTCCATATGGTTATTTTCACTATGGATAAAAACCAAGCTATTGATCTCTTTGATGATGTCCATCAGCCATTGCTTTTCCGCTTCCTCATTGTCAGCATTAAATTCGGCTAACCTCACTTTAAGTCGCATGTGAGATAAGATGAAATACGCCGCAATTAACATGAGACAGAATATGAATGAACCAGCAACAACAAATGTAGCGATCTGCTCCGCGTCATAGCCATAAGTCAGTTTGAAGCTTCGGTGAGAACGCAGCAGTTTTTCGATCTCGTTAGAATCAATGGTTTCGATGATGCTGTTCAACATGTGTTGAAGTTGTGTATTGTGGTTTGCAACCGCAAATGCATTAGAGAACGTCAAAACGTCCTCCGCATTGATCACCAAGCCATCGACTTGATCTTGTGCAATCATGTTGTGAACGATGTCGTCAGGAATGTAAGCCACATCCAAAACGCCCGATTTCAAATCGGTAAGCAGCTTTTTCAAATCATCATAATGATCAACTTGGCCTTGCTGCCAAGTGCCCAAATGAACTAACCCTTGCTTTTTCAAAGTGAGCAGAATACCCGCTTCTTTCAGTGCAGATTTATCGCGCTTGCTCTGCTCCGCTTGGATAGCCACGTAATTACTGTGCATGAATGGTTTAGTGAACAACCAATCTGACTTAGGTAGCTCACCCACATAAGAGATGGGGACTATATCGGCATCAAATGCCGTTAATCCATTTGAAAGGCTCGACGTCGGCTTCACATACTTAAAGCTCAAGCCAGTACGAGACTGCAATAAGTCGACAAAATCTGGAAAGAAGCCATCTAACTCGCCCGTTTGCGAATCTCGGTAGAGAAACGGATAAGCTTCGTCACTGCTGCTGTAAGTTATCACTAGTTTGTTTTGATGATTACGTCGGTAATCTACCAATAACTTATCACTGATATGGTAAGGATTTTTCGAGGCGACGGAGCGAATGTTTTTTCCATTTTGCTCCCACTGAAGGATTTTGTTGATGTCATCGATCAGACTCTGTTTGTCCAACGAAGCGATAAAACTCACCTCTTCGTTTTTCAACCAACTGGGAATATCGACAACCCCTTTTACAATGTCATTCAAATCCAAATATTGGGTAATACCAACATAAGTGTAAATCAGCGCGTTCGCTTTACCTCGCTTAACTTCATTAAACGCCTCTAAACGTGTTTTAACATAATGTATCTTATCGATACCACGTTCAGTGAGGTTGTCACAATACACACTGCCCTCAACACACACCCATTTAAGATCACGCGCATCACTATCTCGGTAAGTGGCATTCCGATACCAAACAGCGATAGTGCTCGAAAAGAAAGGCATCGAAAACAAGAAACGCTTTTCTCTTGCTGCTGTTTTACTAAATCCAACCGCACCATCAATCTTCTTGCTTTCGACATCCGCAAGTAAAGACGGAATATGCTTGTAAGTCCGAAGTTCTAACTCATAATCCAAAGCTTTAGTAATGTTAGACAAATACTCAAGACTAATTCCGTACGAAGGACCAACGCTACCGTCAAACGAGTCTTTAGCTTCGTCTTGCGCAATAACACCAACGATGACCTTCGGTTTAGGACTCTGTTTGGCAGTTGAGCAAAAAGAACTCGCTAAAAAAATTAAGGCGACGGACGATACCGTAATACTTCTAAGAATACTGAGCATGACTGCTTCCTCTGAATGGAAGCTCAGACTAGTTTTTGTCAGATAAAAGTCAAACTTAGCTCAATAGTGAAATAAAAATAACACTCTGATATAAAAGTAAAAAACCAAAATTCGTCAGAACAATCTGACAACACAATCCACCTTTGACTACACAGCGTTTGCGTTCGGTCTCTCACCCAGACGGATATTCACTGCGAGTCGGTATACATAAGGGATGTGTGCTTTTAGGTTTGCACGCCATAGCTTTTTACTTTCATCTTGAATGATTCATCATCATTCCATGATAAACTGACGTATTAACATGAAAGAAAGCTCAACTCCGCGGTTTCGAGCAGCTTGAAGTAAACACAGTTTTAGAAAATGCGTTCTAGTATTGTGTCACTCAAGATTCACATTGCTACTTTTACAACCGCTGGAGCATTAGAAAAATTAAGGTATTAAATTCAAATGGTTAATAACTCAATCCAGTGGTTTCCTGGCCACATGCACAAAGCACGTAAAGAGATCGAAGAAGCAATCCCTCAAGTGGATGTGATCATCGAAGTACTGGATGCTCGTATTCCTTTCAGTAGTGAAAACCCTTTGATTTCTCAAATCCGTGGTGACAAACCTGTCGTTAAAGTTTTGAACAAACGTGATTTGGCCGATCCAGAATTAACTCAACTGTGGATTGAGCACTTGGAGCAAGAGCAACATGTAAAAGCAATGGCGATCACGACTTCTGAACCACAAGAAGTGCATCGAATCATGGAGCTTTGCCGCAAACTTGCACCACACCGAGAAGAAATTGGTAAAAACATTCGCACCATGATCATGGGCATCCCAAACGTTGGAAAGTCGACGATCATTAACACCCTCGCAGGTCGAACAATCGCTGTAACAGGTAACCAACCCGCGGTTACACGTCGTCAACAACGTATCAACCTGCAAAATGGCATCGTATTATCTGATACTCCAGGAATTTTATGGCCAAAAGTGGAAAATCCACACAGTGGCTTCCGCCTTGCGGCTACCGGCGCGGTAAAAGATACAGCGATGGAATATGACGAAGTCGCATTCTATACCATTGAATACCTAGCAGCTCATTATGCAGACAAGCTTAAAGAGCGTTATCAAATTGAAGAGCTTCCAGAATCAGATATCGAGATCATGGAAGAAATTGGTCGTCGCCGCGGAGCACTACGTGCAGGTGGACGTGTTGACTTGCACAAAGTATCAGAGATCTTATTGCACGAACTTCGCCAAGGCACTTTGGGCCAAATTACATTAGAGCGCCCAGAAATGATCACTCAAGAGCTGATTGAAGTCGAGATTGAGACCGCCCGTAAAGAAGAAGAAAAAGCGAAGCGTAAAGAAGAGCGTCGTAAGCGCTATTTACGTAATAAGCGATAATTTTGTCTCTTATCTACTCATGTTTCAAGGCGCGATTTTCGCGCCTTTTTTGTTATCTAATGCGCCCATTTTTTTCACTTTTCAAACTTTATATTCCTCATCCAAAATCCAGATATGAAGCACGAAAAAACACCGCAAAATCGCCGTATAAACTTTAAGCACAAACTAGTTTAGACCCCGGGCCCCTATAGAGTTACAGCCACCATCCAACCCTCAAATGTCGAGTTTGCAAGGGTCTGCAAACTTATGCAACCTGGTTAGTGACACTCTCCCCAAAATCCGCAATATGAATAAGTGTCAGCGCTGGCGTTTTTCCATATGAAGAAGAGATTTATTATGAGTGAAACTATACAAAGCAAACCACTTCCCTCCTTTATCGAGGAACGCCTAGATTTTTATATTCAAGATCTAATCGAACCGAATGAGAACAAAAAACACCTTGTTCTTGGTAAACGCCCACCGTGTAATGCCGTTGTCCTGCAAAGCAATGATTACCTTGCACTGTCTCATAACAAGGAGATTCAAAGTGCGCATCGTGATGCGATTTCCCAGCACGATGACAACGTCGTGATGTCCGCGATTTTCTTACAAGATGATGAATCGAAACCTGCATTTGAAACGCAACTAGCCAGTTTCGTTGGTATGCCTAGTTGTCTACTTTCTCAATCTGGTTGGGCTGCGAATGTCGGTTTATTGCAGACTATTTGTGCACCGAACATACCTGTGTACATTGATTTCTTTGCACATATGTCTTTGTGGGAAGGCGCACGTATTGCCGGAGCACAAATTCATCCGTTCATGCATAACAACACCAGTCACCTAAGAAAGCAGATTTCACGTCACGGTTCAGGGATCATTGTTGTGGATTCGGTTTACAGCACTATCGGGACCATCGCTCCTCTACGTGATATCTACGAAATAGCACAGGAGTTTGACTGCGGCCTGGTTGTAGATGAATCACACTCTTTAGGTACACACGGTCCACAAGGTGCGGGGATACTGCAGGGTCTTGGCTTAACTCATAAGGTAGATTTTATTACCGTTAGTCTTGCCAAGACATTTGCTTATCGTGCTGGCGCGATTTTAGGCCCAGAAAAACTGGCGAAGACGCTTCCGTTTGTGGCGTACCCTGCAATATTTAGTTCTACCGTATTACCGCAAGAGATCATTCGGCTAGAGAAAACACTAGACGTCATAAGAAAATCAGATGATAAGCGAGATATTCTGTTTGAAAGAGCCAAGTCTTTAGCCGTTGGTTTAAAACGCATTGGATTTACTATTCGCAGTGAATCACAAATTATCTCATTAGAATGCGGCAACGAGAGAAACACTGAGCGAGTCCGCGATTTTCTCGAAGAGCGAAATGTTTACGGCGCAGTGTTTTGCCGCCCTGCAACTGGAAGGAACAAAAACATCATCCGTTTTTCAGTCAATGCCGACATGACAGCTGCTGAAGTTGATCATGTACTCACTGTCTGCCAACAAGCATTCGCACACCCTGACTTAGAGTTTGTGTAAGTTAGTGTGTAGATAAAACTAAAGAGCTCAACAGTTTTGCTGAGCTCTTTATTCGTGTTATTCGTTGTGAGCAACTCGCCTCAAGAAAACAAGTCGCGAATGATTAGATCCAGTTTGCGATTTTATCGAACAAGCGATTTTTATCCGCCGGTTTTACGATGAAGTCAGACATACCCGAAGACCCAATTTTGTCCAACGTGACAGGTGAACTATCCCCTGTATGTGCAATAATAGGTACCGACGCATAGTTTTTATCCGAGCTTCGAATTCGCCTAGACGCTTCTACACCATCCATAATTGGCATTTCGATATCCATCAGAATGAGATCAACATCTTCTTGCTCTAGTGTATCCAGAGCCTGCTGCCCGTCTTCTTTCTGAATCACTTCAAAGCCTTGCTTTTCAAGTAACATTGCCGTGAATTTACGCAAAGATTCATTATCATCCACGACCATAATTGTGCGCTTATTTGAATTATCTAACGTCACCGAGGCCGTTGGTGTCGATACATAGCTTGAATCATATAAGAGACGCTCAATCGTTGGTTTAGTATTCAATAACCAGGCTTGCGTTTCGATCCAAATAGGTTCATATGCAGCCTTGCGTGCTCTCTGAGTCGGATGATGCTCAAAAAGATAAACGATGCGTGCTTCAGTGAAAGACAAGAGAGATTCTAATCTATCCAATTGGTTTGCTCTTGGATCTAAGCTCTCAAGATCGATAAAAATCAGATCGAATTCGAACTCGTACTCTTTCTTTTTGAGTACTTGGTTGGCATCTAAAATCGTCGAGTCAAAGCCCATAAAACGGCTAATATCTGTTACTTTAGACACCAAGATATCTTGGCTAGTCACCGTTAGAATGGTTTTGAGTTTAGTCAGATCGTTTTTTATTTCAGTAACGGTATCAGATGTCGTTAGTGGGAAAGTTAACGTAAATTGAGACCACTCCCCTAACTGAGATTGACATTCAATGTTCCCCCCAAATGAACGCATGACTTTTTTACAAAACGGTAAGCCCAAACCATAACTTCCTGATTTGCCAGTGGTGTAAAAGTCTTGAAAGATATTGCGTAGAACATCAGGAGCAATGCCAGCACCATTATCGGTTACAACAATTTGATTAAAGCGTTCTGAACTTATCATGGATACATGTATGTGAAAATCTTCAGATTTACGGTGATGGAAGGCATTCTTGAAGAGGTTATACATAACGTATTTAAGTAACGTATCACTACCTAGAAACTCAAACTCACTTCTCGCATCCAGCGATATGGCAAATCGATCAGTGGCACGTTTATAACTGAAGCTTTCAATTGCCTGTTCAACGACCGAGTGAACTGAATATTTTTTGAAGCTAGAACGAGAAACTCGATTTTCATCAATCGAAGTTAGCAATAAATCGATGGTTTCATTACCCGATTGGATAATGTTCATTGCATCCTGACTCACTTCACGTAATAAGGTGACATCCTCTACACTCATGACGTACTGCTCTTTTCCTGCCTCTTTCATGTTGGGCAAGATCGACTGGATAACATCTATTGAAGTGCAAAGCCCACTCAACGGGTTACGCATTTCATGTGCAATCCCTGCCCCGAATGATTTTGCCAGCGAGACTTTCGCTTCATGTTCAACTTGGTTACGAAAATAGAACAAATTACCGAAGACATAAATAAACAGAAAGATTGGCACATGAGTCCAATCCATGGTCAAGTCAAGATGGAACCCTTTTGCAACCCAAGCGAAGAATGTTGCTAAACCTATCCCAGCAAAGGTTTGAGCAAACATGACCCTAGTAACATGAACCAGTAAAATGTGTAAGAAAATTGCAGACATAAACGACATAACCCATACATTGGACCAGTCATTCATCAGTAACATATAAAAAAAGAAAAACGGTAAGCACAGCGTTATCGTCACTTGGTAGTAAATAGGAACATAATCTCTCCAAGTCGATGATAAGCGGTTTCTAAAAATGATGCCGAAAAACAATAACGAGCAAAACAATCTAAGAGGTAAATTTTCATAAGCCTGTGGAAAGGCAAACTCCCAGACAAAGTAGTACAGCGGAAAGCCAAGAAACCCCATCCAGCCAACGAGAGTTAGGTTTGGTTCTGCATATTGATAAACCTTACGTATCGAGTCCATATAATCTGTTTTGCTTACTCCGCCTGACGCACAACAATGTGATTTTGATTCACTTTTATCATTTTATTATTAACTAATTATATATTAATCATCATTTATAAGCAGCGCGAAATGACGTAAACAGCTCGCAATACTTATCTTTAGTTTCAATCTTTTAAGACAGCTGCACTTGATTTACAACCAAATAAACAAAGTTGCATATAGTTTAGTGTAATTTTGCGATAATCGCTCTGTATCCAATTGGATGTTAATCTCATTTTGTTCCAGAAACTTAAGTCGCGCCTTTGGCACGGCTTTCCAACGATTTAAAAACAGCACTCACCGCATATACCGCGGTGACAAACAATTGGCTTGGGGTGTGTCATGAATTCTTTCCGGATAAAAAATGTCATTTTTGATGTAGGTAATGTATTGGTACGCTGGTCTCCAGTAGAAATCGTTCGCTTAACATTTGGTGGTTCCGTAGAGTCAGAGAAAATGGCTCAGATGCTATTTTCATCACAAATCTGGAAAGATTTAAATAAAGGGACGATCTCCGAAAGGGAAGCAAAACAGCGTTATCAACGTGAACACCAAGTAACGACGGAAGAAATGGACCGCTTCTTTTATTATGTAAAACACACTCAAATACTACTTTACGGCAGTATAGAGCTGTTAAAACGAGTAAAAAGTGCCGGATATGGCGTATATGCGCTCACAGACAACATCAACGAAATTGTGGAACATCTTCGTACTACCTATGAGTTTTGGCCACTGTTTGATGGAGCAATCATCTCTTCTGAAGTTCAATTACTAAAACCACAAGCGGAGATCTACCAAACTCTACTTTCAAAGTATCAGCTTAACCCCGAAGAGACAGTATTTATTGATGACATGCCTTACAATGTTGAAGGTGCCCGAGCAGTTGGAATGGCTGCTATTCAGTTTGAAAATGCTCAGCAATGTGAGCTCGAACTAAAAGCCATGGGGGTTAACTTCTAGAAAGCTTGTAATAAAACATAACGTTAGGGTGCATAAACAAAAAAGAGCAGTGTTGAGACTGCTCTTATCTAATGTTTTAGAACGCTAGGTTAGGAGTAAATCACGTTTTCCTCAATCCCACTAACTAATGACTGGGCGTTCTTCCAACGGAATACTTTTTCTAACACCTCTTTGCCATCAGGTGCGCGCCAAGTTCGCTCTTGATCCTCTTGTCCACCAATGTGGCGATAGAATTCAATCGCAGAAATGTTTTGCGACACAACTTCTAAATAAAGACCTGTGTCTTTAAAGTACTGCTGTTGCCATTCTGCGACAGCAAGTAATAGCTGCTTACCAATCCCACGACCACGGTAACTGTCATCAACATGCAATGCGTCAATAAAGGTTCCACGCTCGAAATCATGGTTGCCGAACACACAAACAAAGCCAAGTAGCAAACCTCCCTCCTCCGCCAAGACAATGTGCTGATTGAATGGTGGGTTGGTCAAACGGGTTTGCCAAATCAGTAGTTTGTCGTCAATCGCTTCTTTCTCAAGATAGTTATCACTAAGAATGCCACGGTAATGACGCTTCCAGCTATCCGCATGAAGATGCGCAATGCGCTCGTAGTCCTTATATTCCGCTAATCGTAAATCCATTACGTATTCCTATTTTCTTACATTTTTGCTTCTTTATAGAGTCTCGGTATATTCCACCTTTATAACACTTGTTTCTTGGCAGATTTTATACACCTTAAGCCAGAGCTCATTTTTTAATACTACTCATTATTCAATTAAAAGCAAAATATCCCATCAAGTTCCTTAATCTACACCCAAAGGAATCATCACATTTGTCTAACTTTAATTTGACTTACATGTGTACGCTGATATTCTGGCGAACACTTGTTAGCTCAAAGTTAGGGATACACCTGTGACTCAAAACAAACCACCTGTTATCTGGTTGAATACATTAATATTTTCTGCCAGTTTTGTTCTAACTTTTATTGTAATGCCTTGGTATGCATATCATTTTGGACTGGGTTGGGAACATCTAATTTGGGGAGTGATTGCATTTAGTTTTACTAACCTTTCTATTACAGCAGGCTATCATCGTCTCTGGAGCCACAAAACATACGAAGCTCATCCTATTTTGCGCGCCATTTTTGCGATTGGAGGAGCATTTTCTTTGCAAAATAGTGCATTACATTGGTCTTCTGATCATCGTGTGCATCACAAACATGTCGACAATAACGATAAAGATCCGTACTCAGCCAAGCGGGGGTTTTGGTATTCTCACATTGGGTGGATGTTACGTGATTACAATAAATCAAAGGAAAACGAATATACAAACTGCCGTGATCTAAAGCGCGACAAAATCGTCATGTGGCAGCATAAGTATTATGTTCCACTTGCCCTACTGACTAATATTGGTTTCCCAGTCATGCTCGGACTGATCTACGGTGATATCTGGGGGATGTTATTGGTCGTTGGTGCGGCTCGACTCTTTATGAGTCACCATACGACTTTTTTCATTAACTCCCTCGCACATATTTGGGGTAAGCAAACTTTCACAGACAAAAACACTGCTCGCGATAATGGTGTACTCGCCTTTTTCACATTTGGAGAGGGTTACCATAATTTCCATCATATTTTCGAGAATGACTATCGCAATGGCGTGTATTGGTGGCATTACGACCCAACGAAGTGGTTGATAAAGTCATGTTCTTGGCTAGGACTCACATCTAAGTTGCGCACAACGCCTACATTTAGAATTGAAAAAGCCCGTGCGAGTCAACTTTTGAAGAAAGCAAGAGAAAAGCTAGAATCGAAACCGAACACGCAAACAATCCTCGATCAGCTACAGCACGAGTTTGATACTCTAGTTCATCACATGCAGGAATACTACGAGATGCGCAAAGAAGTACTCGGTGCCAAAACTGCCAGTGTGGTAAAGAAATACGAATGTTCTGTAACAAAAATGAAGTATCAGCAAATTAAAGCAGAGTTCGAACGGCAGCAGCGTAGTTGGAACCTTATGGTTCGTCGATACGCATAGTTTATCCTCATTCTTACGATGACTTAGCTTCGCTTCGGCGAAGCTTTTTTGTTGTGAAGAGTGTTTTCCAATAATTGCTTACTGAGTAAAGTCTTTTTCCTATTGTGAATCAATTCACTCTTTATTCATTCACTTTCCTAGTCATATTTTCCTTCCTATAAATAGCTTCAAACCAGCACATAACACTTAGAAAACCAAATTCCAACAATACAATCTAACGAAATTATTTATTAAATTATTATTTGTCTCAGATCATGCAAGCCCCATATTTGTCTCGTGCCACAGCTAAGAATTCTGTAAATTCCTTGTCATAAACTGAAACAGTTTCTTTCTTTTTTACATAACATTCGGAGATCCCTATGTTAGAGCTCTTAATTGGCTTAGTGGTTACCATTGCGGTGGGTTACTTTATTGTCAAAGGCTATAAAGCTGCGGGCGTGTTACTGACAGCTGGTATTGCTTTACTTCTTATGACTGGCGTTTTGGGGCACGACGTGCTGCCGTCAAAAATCACCTCAACTGGTAACATGGTGACAGATGCGCTGGAATACGTGAAATACATGCTTCAATACCGCGGTGGCGGTCTTGGTATGCAAATCATGCTGCTTTGTGGTTTTGCGTCATACATGACTCATATCGGCGCGAACAACGTGGTAGTGAAACAGTTCTCTAAACCGCTTTCTGTCATCAAGTCTCCTTACGTCCTTTTGGTAGCGGCTTACATTGTGGCGTGTTTAATGTCTCTTGCGGTAAGTTCTGCAACAGGCCTTGGCGTACTATTAATGGCGACACTATTCCCAATGATGGTCGCGATGGGCATTTCTCGTCCAGCAGCCGTTGCAGTGTGTGCCTCTCCAGCGGCAATCATCCTTTCTCCTACTTCTGGTGATGTTGTTATCGCAGCAGAAAAGTCTGGTTTAGAGCTTGATGTGTTTGCGGTACAAACTGTGTTGCCTGTTTCTATTTGCGCAATCATCGTCATGGCAGCGGCAGCGTTCTTCTGGAACAAATACTTAGATAAGAAAGAAAATACGCCAATGGAAAAAATTGATGTATCAGAGATCAAAGCTGACGCACCAGCGTTTTATGCAGCTCTTCCATTTCTACCTATCATCGGCGTTTTCCTATTCAACGGTCGTACCATTCCAGGACTTAGTCTAGACATCTACACTATTGTGGTTGGTTCGATTTTCCTTGGATCTCTGATCCATTATGTTGTAAATAAGTTCGATGGTAAGAAATCACTAGAAGATTTAGATTCTTGTTACGCGGGCATGGCTGACGCGTTTAAAGGCGTTGTGATGCTTTTGGTTGCCGCAGGGGTTTTTGCACAAGGTCTGATGTCTATCGGCGCTATCGATAACCTACTTCATCTCGCAGACAATGCTGGTGCAGGCGGCGTTGCTTTAATGCTTATTCTAACTGCATTGACAGTTGCAGCAGCAATTGCAACGGGTTCGGGCAACGCGCCTTTCTATGCGTTCGTGGAGTTAGCACCATCTTTAGCTGCTAAAATGGGATTAAACCCTGCGTTCCTAATTATCCCGATGCTTCAAGCATCAAACCTAGGCCGTACTATCTCACCAGTATCTGGCGTAATCGTTGCGACATCAGGTATGGCAAACATCAGCCCGTTTGAGGTTGTAAAACGCACATCCGTTCCAGTTCTAGCAGGCCTTATCACGGTGATTATTGGTACTATGGTGCTTGTTCCAATGAGTGCCTAACGGTATTGCCACGATCAAACTAAAAGCAATATCCGAACAAAATTACGTTTAATTAAAAACGCCAGCAAATGTGCTGGCGTTTTTTTTATTCTAATGTGTTGATTTACGCTGACTTAAATCGGTCAGGAATCTTAGTGATGCTCTCTCTGTAGCTAAACCATAAGTAGGTAACGGCAAGCGAAAAGAATAAATATGAAAGTGCGAATACGATTGGAGACGTGATTAATTCCGCGGACATTCCCCACATCACACCGACTACGGTTATCGTCAACTTAGAAAGCATGCCGCAAATAAGTAGGAATAAAGCAAGCTGTGGAAAGCGCGAGCTGCGAAATGCGAAGAAATAACAGCTACCTACCGCTAAAGAAGCAATAGATAAGCCCAACATAAATGAATGGATGTGGTCTGCTGATGCGATACCAGCGGATACCGAAGCCATGAGTAATAGGAACAGTTTCATAAGTCACCTCACAACAAATCTAAAAAGCATCCCTTCATAAATGAAAACTCATTTTTCACTATATTTTGCGCCTAAAATCAGCAATTACAAGTTACTTTTTTGCTCACTTAATGAACATAAAAGCTAATCAGCTTCAATTATTACAAAAGGTTAACAATTAAAAATTAAGAAACCCTTTGCATCTGATACTTACGACAGTTAGATGATAAATTCGCCATTTTTGTTACAGATGGTTAACATAGAAACATTTTGAAATTTTTTATTTGAAATGTGAACTGTGCACTCAACAGCGTAAAACCTCTCTGTCTTGACTCATCATTCGTTATTAGCGAACAAAAAATGTCACTTTTTTACAACGTTCTTACTACATACAAAACCATGAATTCACATCCACTTTTAATGTTGCAAATTATTTTATCAGTAACCGTAAAAAGAGATTCCAATCACATATTTATTGGTTATAATCCGCGCTCATTGCGTTAAACGTTGAAAAACGCAAACTAATTTTGAGAAAAAACATCTTTAAACCAACCTTCTTTGCGGCATTGCCAATAAGAGGAAAAACTGAGAATAAAAATGAGCAAGATTGATAAAGCTATGCGCATCCTGTTAGCAGGGTTCTGTATCAACCTTTGTCTTGGCATCCTGTATGCTTGGAGTGTATTCAACAAGGCACTGGTAACTGAATCAGGCTGGAGTGCTGCAGAAGCTTCTGCACCTTACGCAACTGCAACCATCACTTTCTCTATCTGTCTTCTTATTGCAGGTATTCTTCAAGACCGCATGGGCCCTCGAATGATCCTTATCCTAGGTACTGTTCTTACAGGTCTGGGCATGATCGCGTCTGGCTTTGTTGACACTCCACTCATGCTGAACATTACCTTCGGTGTGATCACAGGTGCAGGTATCGGTTTTGGTTACGCATGCCTATCACCTTCTGCGATGAAGTGGTTCCACGCTTCGAAGAAAGGTATGGTTAACGGCATTATTGCGGCAGGTTTTGGTCTAGCGGCTATTTACCTTGCGCCAGTAACTTCTGCGCTAATAGACAGCATGGGCATTCAAACTAGCTTTATGGTTCTTGGTGTTGGTATCCTAGCGATTGCGGTTCCTCTTGCAGCAACCATCAACAACCCACCAGCAGACTACACACCTGCGGAGCCTAAAGTAAAAGAAGGCCAAGCACCTAAAGCGGTGAAAAAGTCAGATGACTTAACTTGGAAAGCAATGTTGAAAACGCCACAGTTCTACTCTCTATGGATCATGTACGCGTTTGCAGCTTCTGTTGGTCTAATGATCATCGGTAACATCACGACAATCGCAAGCGTTCAAGCAAACTTGCCAAACGCGGTTTACCTAGCGTCTATTCTTGCTGTATTTAACTCTGGCGGTCGTGTTGCCGCGGGTATGCTTGCGGATAAAATCGGCGGTGTTCGTACGCTTCTACTTGCGTTCGTTCTACAAGGCGTAAACATGGTGCTGTTCGCGACGTTCGACTCTGAGTTTACACTGATCATCGGTACAGCAATCGCAGCGGTAGGTTACGGCACACTTCTAGCGGTATTCCCTACTCTAACGGCTGAGTTCTACGGTCTGAAAAACTACGGCACTAACTACGGCGTGCTTTACACAGCATGGGGTATCGGTGGTGCAATCGGCGCAGCGGTTGTTGGTTTCTCGATGACAAATGGCGACGGCTACACCTTGGCTTACACAATTTCTTCTGCAATGATGGCAGTATGTATCGTACTTGCGTTCATCACTAAGCCATTGTCTGAAGCGAAAGTAGCACAGCTAAAAAACGCATAATTGCGAATTGATTTGATAGCAAAAAGGCTTAACCTATGGGTTAAGCCTTTTTTGTTATCGGTCGTTTATGGAAAGCCCTATCGAACTTGCACCAGACTACTATCTAGAGAACTTCTTTAAGCTGACTCACCACGCAGTAACTTGGTACAGCGATTTACTGACCAAGGAAGAACACGCATGGCTTTGCTCGTTTGATTCTTTGAGCAAACACGCCCAGTGCCTTTTGGTGCGTTTATACAGCCGAAAGGGGTGTTGGTTTCGAAGTGATAAGCTGAGTTATCCAGAAATAACTTCTATCAATGAAGCACTGGCAGAATTGAGTCAGCATGAGTTTGTAGCCCTTTCCCCACCCCTTTCTCATCAAGAGTTAGCGGCTAATTTACTGACCAAGCCAGAAATCTCCACGCTTTATCCCGAACTGCCGAAATCACTCAAGAAAGACGCCCTTGTCGAGCGTTTGAGTAATACGGAATTTGATCGTACAGAGAAGCTTGAGTTTACGATCGTCAAACTCAATTCAGCTCATATGATCGACGTGTTGCTCACTCTGTTTTTTGCCAACACCCATCAAGACTTAAGTCAGTTTGTGCTCGATGACTTAGGTTTGCATCAGTTCGAGCAATATCAATTGAGTGAAGTGCGCCGTTTCTTTGATTCACGTGAGCAAATAGACCGTTTAATTGAACTGAGCCAGTTGGCCAACCTGTACTGGCAATTTGACCGAAAAGACAAAGCCAATCTCGACTTATTAATTGAGGTAATGCCTCAGCCCGTGAATCACCATTACGTAGATCGTAAACGTGAGCACATGTTGAATGACATAGCACGTGATTACGAACGGCTTAATGATCTAGAGACCGCCCAGTCTCTATTTGGCCAAACTCAACTCACGCCGAGCCGAGAACGACGCGCACGTATCTATGACAAATTAAACCAAGATGATTTATTTGGTGACATTGTCACAGATATGCTTAACTCACCGATCGATGTGTCTGAGCTCGAAGTTGCACAAAAACTTGAGCAACGGTTAAAACGAAAACAAGGCGAGAAAGTGCCAAGAGTGACGAAGCCAACCTGTACGGAATACCGCCTTGAACTGGATTTATCTCAACAGAGAGTCGAACTCGCCAGCAAAGCGTATTTTGAGTCCTTAGGCTGGACTGTATTTTACGCCGAAAATGCACTGCTTAATGCATTACTTGGTCTCACTTTTTGGGATGCGATTTTTGCTCCTATTGAAGGGGCATTCATTAACGCTTATCAACACCGTCCTTTAGATTTATATCACTCGGATTTTGTTACCAAGCGCCAAGCTTTGATAGACACCGCTTTTGCCGAACTAGAAGCGGGCAACACCCAGATGTTATTGACAAAATACGATGAGAAGTTTGGCATCAGTAATCCATTTGTACATTGGAATTTAATAAGTAAAGAGCTACTCGAAACAGCACTCGATACAATCCCAACTAACATGTTGATGGCGCTATTTAAAATACAATTGAGTGACCTAAAGCTTTACCGCAATGGGATGCCTGATCTGATTGCTTTTAAAGGAAACGAGTTCGAATGGATTGAAGTAAAAGGGCCGGGCGATAAACTCCAAGACAACCAATGGCGTTGGATTAAAGAGTTTACTCGCCTTAATGTACCATTTGCGGTGTGTTACGTCGCCGCAAGTTAACTCTCTTTATATAAAGAGCTTGGCGCATATTCATTAAAACAATTTCTTTTTTACCGCACCTTGCTCTTTTTCTAAAATATTTTTGTTTCTTCACGATCACTTCACGCTTCATCACACACAATGCGCTTCTACTCATTAAGTTGATTTGAAGAGGCAAAATAAAATGAACAAAACCATTCTTGCGTTACTCGTTACCTGCTCAGTTTCGGTATCTGCGGCTCCTTATGTAGGTCTGGAATATGGACTAGGCACCACTGACCATGACTTGGAACCTCACTTTTCAGCTGAAAATGTAACACTTAACCCAGAACTTGAGGATGGTATTTTCTCAGGATTTATCGGTTACTCGTTTAATGACAATTGGGCAATTGAGCTAGGTTACAGCCAGTTTGACCTTGATGACGGCCGTTCTAAGAACCTTGGTATCAAGACAATTGATGGCAAAGATTACCATCATGAAATGGATTGGAATTCCTCTATCACAGCCAAACAAGTCTCGCTAGCACCAGTGTTTAGCTATGCATTAAGTGATAAATGGACAACAAAATTCAAAGCGGGTTTAACTTACACGCAATACGACGCCAAGGTTGCTCAACATCAAGAATATGAGCTTGTCGCGAATGACGATGTGGAAATAAGCAACACGCTTTTCCATAGCTCGGAGAAAAGCAACGAGTTAGGCGCAATGTTCTCTGTGGGCGCGGAATACCAAGTGTTGCCAAAGCTCACCATTGGCGCAAACGCTAAATACCAACTAGACAGCTACGCAAACACTGCATCCTTTAACGTAGGCACAACTTATTACTTCTAATATAAGGAGATGATAATGAAAAGAGTATTGTTAACATCCATGCTTGCTCTACTTTCAAGCTCGGCTTTCGCCGCGTTTAATGGTCCAGAAGTCAGTGCAATCAATACGGTGAAAGAGGCGCGCAACGCAACGGACGACAGCGCTGTAGTGCTAACCGGGCATATTGTCCAATCATTTGGTAACGAGACTTACTTGTTCAAAGACAACACTGGTGAGATCGAAGTAGAGATCGACAACGAAGATTGGATGGGTCAAGAGGTGACACCAAAAGATACCGTAATGATTCGAGGAGAGGTTGATTCAGATTGGACAGCTACGCAGATAGACGTTGAGACCATTCAAAAACGTTAAGAAGTTGACTAATACCTCAACAAAAACAACACAGCCACATTTTAGTGGCTGTGTTAAGCAATAATCATGGAAAACGCTCGTTTAGCTAGTCAAGCAAGGACAATCTTGCGGTACGACTAATCGTATACTCTTAGGCTGAACATCAAATCTAATGGTTCTCGAATGATAAGGTTCCCCATCTAAATTAAGAGGCAATGGATTCGGGAAGTCTATCTCCAACCAGCTTGCTTTAGTGTACTTCACAAACTCTCCTTTCTCACTCGGGTTATTGATCTCGTCGATTACTTTAGGCAGCTCATGAGGTAAAAATGGGCGCACCAATGTTAGATCCATCAGCCCATCATTAATCATCGCTTTTGGAGCTAACTCTTGCCCACCTCCAGCAAGGCGCCCATTACAAAACGCACCGAGCAACATTTCTCCCTGATACGCACCACCTTCAATCGTTATTGTTCCGTCATATGGTTTAAAGCCAAGTGCTTTTACAACACCAGTTAGCGTGTAAGCTCCGCCGCCAAGAAAGTTTTTGAGTTCAACAGGCGTTTCTGCTGTAACTTCTGCGCCAAACCCTGCTGTTGCCACGTTAATAAAGCAGCGATCGTTCGCTTTGACGCAATCGACCAAAGCGGACTGCCCCTCAACAGCAAGAGATAAAGACGCCTTAATGGAATTAGGTACTTGAATAGCGGTAGCAAAGTCATTGGCGGTACCAAGGGGAATAATGGCTAACTCAGGGCGTTTTTCTTCGTCAATTTGAATAATCGCAGAAGCCGCCTCATTGACGGTCCCATCGCCACCAGCGACAACAATACGTTCAATGCCTTCATCAACCGCTTCTTTCACTAGCCGCGGCATGTCTTGAGATTCCCACGTCACACGCACCTGTACGTCGATGCCTTTTTCTCTCATTTTCATGATTGCATCTCTTAACTCTGAATTCCCAGCTTTTTTTCCGTTAAGGATGGCACGTATTGTCTTTTTCATTGCACTTCCTATTGGTTGATGACTTTTCCTGCTTGCTTAATCTGTGAACGCAACCACTGATGGGCGCTGTCGTTTGTGCGACTAGGATGCCAGATTGTACAAAGCTCATACATTTGTTCATCAAATGGCATTGATAAAGATTTAACATGATAGGTGTTATTGAACAAGTTGATCATCGACTCTGGCATTAAACCAATGTATTCACTACCACAAATAATTGGGAGCATTTCTAGTACGCCTGAGGCTCGATACTTAATCTTTCTCTTATCCAAGTCGACAATGTCATCGGCGTTTAACAAGCTCTTACGACTCTGCCACTGCGAAACCACTACGTGTTCTTCTTCAAAAAATTGTTCAGCCGTAATCTCGTCATTCAGGCGTGGATGCGCTTCGCTACATACCACCACCAAACGCTCCGTAAGTACAGTTTCCAGTTTTAGCACCGTTCTTGCTCTTGGTGTGATATCAATGATCAAATCGTATCGTTGTAACCGCAGATCACTTTCAAAATCTTCCGTAAAAAGCGGATGTACTTCTAATGCAACATTTGGTGCCGACACACGGATTTGTTTCATGACTTGAGGTAGCAACTCAAAGCTTGCAACGGACACACAGGCAATAGAAAACACTCTATTCGACACTTTAGGGTCAAACTCACTAGAGGCCGATAATGTCGAAGTGAAATTTTGTACTGAAGCTAGAAGAGCAGGATAAATATCCATCGCAAACGAGGTAGGCTCGACACCTTTAACGCAACGATGAAACAATGGATCATCGTAGATATCACGTAGCCTTGCTAGCGCTTTACTCACCGCAGGCTAGGTGATGTTTAAGCGCGCCGCCGCCCGAGACAAGTTACGCTCTTCATAGATGGCAGTGAAAATGGGGATAAGATTAAGGTCGGTCGGTTTCATGCTATTAAATTTTTCAAAAGTCACTTTCTCTATTTTAATCTAACAGCATGATCCTTCACGTAGCCAAGTGCAATAAATGGGCGGTATCGCTTGTTTTAATGAGTTTTAACTCAATTTTGACGCACTTCATTCACTATATAAACTGGCACCGTAGTGCAACGTAAAGCTTGGATTAGGCTTTGCCTAAGTAAGGGGTAAGAAACTCGCTGACTTCCTCGCCGCATAAACCAATTTCTACCTCAATACCGGCTTGTTTTAGAATCTCGATACCTCGACCACTGTTGCGCGGATCTGGGTCCAACATGGCTACGACGACTTTGCCAATACCGGATTTCACTAATGTCACCGCGCAAGCTGGCGTGCGACCTACAAACGAACACGGTTCGAGCGTAACGTATGCCGTCACCGATTCTAACGAGCCTTGATATGCATTCAGCGCTTCTACTTCCGCGTGGTTGCCACCAATAGCTTGAGTATGACCTTCTGAAACGATTTGATTGTCTTTCACTAACACGCAGCCAACCGGCGGGTTGGGTTGACATTCAGGAAGCGCATTTTTGGACACTTCCAATGCGCGGCGCATAAACTCTTGGCTCATTTGAACTCTATTCTCTAATAAAAACGAGGCGCTATATTAGCGCCCCGTTTTATTCATTGCCATCTCTTCCAATGACTTTGTCCAGTTCTGGTAACGCTCGTGGAATACGGAATTTAAAGCGTTGTTGTTTGGTCTGGATCTTGCGCCACATCGACTTCATTAAATGAGCGCTATTTTCACCATTTTGCATTCGCGACGCACTTTTTTGCCACGATTCACTCGAATCGGCTTTGGTCATTTCCAGCTCTGCCGTATTTAAACGCAATTGTTTGTACAATACGGTCCTTGCTTCAGACCAACGTTTAGCCTTTAACAAACGGTGGAACGTCAACCATGCTGGTGTCGGTCTGTTGCGGTAGTAACGTTTAATGGCTACCAATGAAACAGTCACAAAACCCAACAATACAAGCGTGGAAACAATCCATGCAAAATACGTTTTGATGAAGGATTTCAACGTGTGCTTCGCGGCAAATGTTTTGCCCTCTAACACCACCGTTTCCACTTGCTGAGTCTTACTGTTCCACCAACGGAACTCATAATCTGGCAGGGTTAATTCACCACCTTGTTGAATCACATACACGCTCTCTTCTGTGCGTGTTGACTGGTAATCACCACGAGTTTGCGTATCCGTAAGACGGTGCGGTTGAGGATACGCTTGGTAACGGGTTGTTGATTCTCCTTTCAGCAAGTCTGGTAACAACACAGAAAGTGAATCTTGAGCTGAAATAGTGATTTTACGCGTGATTGCATCCCCAACTTTGAGTGACTCAGTGGAGGTTTCCCACTCTTGCTTTACCTCTACATCTGTTGCAGAAAACCAAGGTGTCTCACCACTCAGCAGGCCCGATGGCAATACGGTTTTGAACTTAATCGGCTGCGTGTAAAGTGTGCCTGACACCTTCTCGCCGTCCGGCGCAGACACCTGAACGCCCACTGCGACAGGTGGAATCACAAAATCACCAGATGCTTGTGGATACAAAGTCACTTCCCAGCGTTGACGCGACCAAGTTTGTCCCTCTTTTTGCTCAGTAAAGTTGGTTGCTAGTTGATTACGCTGTTTGGCGATAACATTGGGTATTTCAATATTGCCAATTCTCGTACCACCCGTAAACCAACGCGGCGTTGCCACTTCGATGGTTAAAATAACTTGCTCATTGACGCTAAAACTTGGTGTTTTACGCTTCTCTCCAGCCGTTGGTTGTTTACCAACCCACGCTTGTAACTCAACACCATGCTCTCGTTGAACGTCACGAATATCTTGAGCCAACACACTACTGCTCAGGAGGAAACCGAAACAGATAACTAACCACAAGGGTAAAGCAAAGGGCGTAAAACGGTGGCTTTTCATCATTGCACCGCCTCCTCTGTATTTTCGTTCGCAGTAGAAGTTGATTCTCCGGTTTCTATTGAACGCAATTGAATCTGAAACTTCGCATTTAAGAAGTATTTAGGATCCGCTTCGACTCGCTTTAACCATTTGTCGGCTAATTCTTGGCTACCTAAGATGTCGTCTGCACTTAACGTCTCTTTAATCATCAACTCCGCTGACGTTTTTTCATCCGCCCCTTCTGCGGTTTGAGGGTTATCGCCTAGCTCGGTTGATGCTTCTTGCTCCGTTCCTGCCTGACTCTCACTCATCCGGTTGATGTCCTCTACAATACCACCAATCACTTTCAAGTTATGCTCAACATCCGGTCTTAGCCTCTCGCTTAACGTTGGCTTGTTGGCTAGGGATTTTAACAAGTCACGTGCAGCCAAATATTCACGCTGACGCGCCAATGCACTCGCCGCATTATAAAGACCGTAATCTCGAACCTCTTCGGACGGGTCATTTTGCATTTCCAAAAACGCACTGTGGGCGAGTTCAAACTCGCTAGCGTAGTAGTACGCCGTCCCTTTGCGTAATGGATCGACAAAGTGTTTCGCGGCTTCTAAATACGCTTGTTGGTTGAACAAACGCTGTCCTTGTTGGTCTGGCGTTAGCCACAAATCCCACCACCATTGCGCTACCTTGTCGAAAGCCGTCACTTTTTGCACAACTTGTGGCTGCTCGGCTTTAACTGAAATGTTCTCGGCCAACGCACTTGTTGGCATCAATAACGTGCCGCTCACCATTACAATCACGCACCACTGCACTAACCACCCTTTTCTAAACCACAGCATCATGATCAGCGCGATTGGGAACAGAAGTTGATAACCCATGTCTTTCCAAGGCATTGAAGATTCGCCATTAAGCTGCATATTGCGCTCAACGTATCGGTTCAGTTGCTCGATATCACTATTATCGACGGTCACTTCCACCAATCGACCGTTAGTCTGACTAGCCAGTTTTTGTAGAGAATCCAAATCCATTGGGTTGTTACTCACAATGTCAGCATTCCCTGCCGCAAGAATTAACAGTTGATAAGGTTTGCCCGAGAAATACGCTTGGTATTGCTCAATCGTGGCTGGATTAACGCCATCACTCACCAACAGAACGGTGGAGCCTGGTTGACCTTGCAATTGTTGATCAATTAACGGCAAGGCTTTTTCGGCAAGCTTACCTTGCACGGGCATAATTTCTGGCGTAATGGCCGCCAAAAATGGGTCAAATACTTTGCTGTCTTGAGTTATAGGCATTGCGACATGAGCACTGCCCGCGAACACGACTAAACCCGTTTTTCCGCCTTTTCGCACGGCTAGCAAATCGCGTATTTTCTGTTTGGAACGCTCAAGGCGGCTTGGTGGGAGATCTTTTTGCAGCATCGAGTCGCTGTTATCAAGCACCACAAGCATAGAGGCTTTATCTTCGCCAAAGGGAGAAGATTCTCGTTGCCACGTTGGGCCTGCACAAATCACAATGGCGATGAACACAATCAGCATCAAGAGCTTAAGCGGCAGTTGCTTACGCCAGCCTCGCTCACCTATCGTCAAAGCATTGCGTAAATGTTCGGGCAGAATATCCTTCCAGCTTGGCTTGCTTTCTTCTCGCCAGCGTAACCACACCAAGAAAAACATGGGGATCAAAGCCAGTAACCACAGTGGTCGAATAAAATGAAACTGTGTAAAGAATTGCGTCCAACTAAGAGAATCAAACATCGCTCTCTCCTAATGATGATCGTGTTGCAGCCCTTCTTTTGAGTGTTGCGACGCTGAACGCGAGCAAATGCATGATGACCACTAACGCCATCAAGTAATGATGAAGGCTTTGTTTTGGGCGGTATGTAGTGCTTTCGTAAAGTTGAGGTTCCAGTTTGCCAATCTCGTCGTAGGCAGCCGACAGTTCATCACGGTTGAGAGCTTCAAACGCTTCACCGCCGGATTCTTTCGCAATGCGATGAATCGTGTCCATATCCAACGCGGTTTCACCTATCGTTTCCGGATCACCCATCGCAATCACGTGCACTCGCACGCCTTTGGCTTTCGCAACTTTCGCCGCATCAATCGGCTCGACAAAGCTGCCCGTGTCGTTACCATCGGTTAATACAATCGCGACTTTTTCACGGTTTTGATCTTGTTCTAAAGCACCACGCGACTTATCGCTTTGCTCAAAAACTTTAATCGCTAAGCCAATTGCATCACCAAGATGGGTACTCTGCCCTGCCATCGCCACATCGGTTTGGTTAAGCAGTTCGAGCCACACTTTTTGGTCAGCGGTAAATGGCGTTTGCACAAAAGCGGCATCACCAAAAAGAACCAAGCCTAATCGGTCACCTTTACGAGACTGAACAAACTCCGTCAGCACTTCTTTCGCCGCATCAAGGCGAGAAATTTTTTCACCTGTACGAGACGTGAAATCAGGCTCAGCCATGGAACCCGAAAGATCCACCACCACCATCACATCGCGCCCTAAACTCTCGCGAACTTGAGGCTCGCCTAACACGGTGGGTTTTGCCATCGCACACACCACCAAAAGCCATGAGAGAATTAACGTTGCTCGTTGCCACCAGCTTGGGGTTAACTGGCTTGCACCTTCTGACGGCGTCTCGCCAATCGCTTCCACCAACTGACTAAAAAACGGCACTTTGATCGCCATTTGCTTAGTGCGATATGCAGGCACCAAGTAGTATACCACCAATGGCAACGGCAAAATCAGAAACCACATTGGGTGAGCAAATTCAAAACCAGACAAACCAGTTAGCGATACAAGAAGATCATTCATGTTGACCTCCCTGATTTGCTTTGCGTTTCAATAGTGGTGATTTCTTTGTTGTGCCTTTTTGAGCATCGCAACGGTGTTCACTCACCCAGTTTTTCGCACGAGCAATAAGCGTTACTCGCTCTTCGTTGGTTAGCATAACGCTTGGGTCAACAATACTTTGTAGCCAACGCTTTGAAAGCTCATCGTTAAAGACCACTTGCGAGTTTGCTTGAGAATCTCCGGTTTGCAGATATAGCGCATCGAGCTTGCGCAAAAAGGCGGTATCAAACAATTTCGCGTTACGGCTATCAACATGAATCAACACAATTTTAAGCACAGAGAACAATGCTTTAGGCATGCCTTTGTCGCTCGGTTTGATTTGCGAAATCGCCAACAGAGCTTCTTGTCGGTAGCGGTTACACCACCACTGTTGAGCCAAACGATACGCGACATACACCAATGCAATGAGCGCAACCGCCGCTAAAATTTTCCAGCCAATAGTTTGCGGATACCAACTCACGCTTGGTGGCACGGCCACATCATGTAACTCTCTGAGTATGTAGGTACTCGGAGGCGTAGGAAGACCACTCATTTAACGCCCTCCTACCAGTTTTTGAAATTGTTTAATGTGCTCGCCAGTCGTATCGAGTTCAATGTGCGGAAGGTGTTTCATCGCCATAAGTTGAGAGAGTGATTGACGCTGTAAGCTAGTTCGAGCCTCAAGCTTTGCGCTCGCGGCTTCTACCTTTGCTTTGCTGTCTAAATTGAGTTGATACTGCCCATCACCAACCACCCATTTCGATTTTGCCAAATCGTCTGGTAACGTTTGTTCTAATGGGTCACTAACCATCACTGCGAGAACATCATTGTGCTGTTGCAGCTGTTTAAGGTGATCAAGATGGTGCTCCTCGCAGTCGCTCCAGTCGCTGATAAAAATCAAAGTGGATTGCTTGAGCTTCATGCGTTTAATGAGCTCAATCCATTGACTGAACGTTACTTTTTCGGAGTTGCGGGAGTCCACATTGAGCGATTGATTGGCTTTAGCGAGACGTTTAAGTTGCGCCAGAAGATCGTTTTGCGAACGCTGTGCCTTGCTGTGAAACAACGCCTGCGGGGATGCGATGACAAAACCGACTCGGTCGCCATCTTTTAATACTCGCCACCCACACATCGCTGCGATCTCTGCCGCGACAACTGATTTCATTACTTGCGTCGAAGCAAAAAACATTGTGCTTCTCTGGTCGACACACACGATTACGTTGCGATCTTTTTCTTCTGTATAACTGCGTACATGCGGCTTACCCGTACGCATCGTAACTTTCCAATCAAGGTTACGAATATCATCACCTAATTGGTAATGGCGCAGCTCTTCGAAGTTCAATCCACGACCGCGAAACAACGAATTGTGTCGGCCAGAGAGTACGCTACCCGCCTTTAGGTGAGGAAGTAAACTGAATGATTCTGCTTGTGCTTGCAGACGTACTAAACGAGCGTAATCGCAGTACAAACGGGGATCCATCCCTTGTGATTTTGGCGCAAGAGTTGGCTTAGCCATAATGCCTCCCACTTACCCAATTTCTACACAATCTAGCAGCTCTTGTACGACTCGTTGGTGATCGACTCCGTCTGCTAGTGCGTCGTAGGTCAAAGAAAAACGGTGGCCCAATACAGACGGAACCATGGCACGCACATCGTCAGGAGTCACATGGTCACGTCCTTGCATCCACGCATACGCACGAGCGCATTTGTCGAGTGCGATGGAAGCACGAGGACTAGAGCCAATCTCAATCCATTTTGCTAAGTTTGAATCGGCATAACGCTCTGGCTTACGAGTCGTCATCACTAACGCAACGATGTAGTTTTCCACTAGGTCTGATACCACGATGTTTGGTAACTGACGACGCGCTTCTAGCACCACGTCTGGCTCGATGTGTTTTGGCGTAATAATTTCGCTGCTGGTTTCCGCACCCAATTCTTCACTGCGCACCAAACGAATGATGTCACGTTCTGCGTCATCTTCTGGATAATCGACGGTAACCTTCATGATAAAGCGGTCCATTTGCGCTTCTGGCAGTGGGTACGTGCCCTCTTGCTCTACTGGGTTTTGCGTTGCAAGCACCATAAATAAGTCTGGCAATACGTGAGTTTTATCGCCTACTGTGATTGTGCCTTCGGCCATGGTTTCAAGCAGTGCCGCTTGTACTTTGGCAGGTGCACGGTTGACCTCATCAGCAAGTACAATGCTGTTAAAAATGGGCCCAGGTTGAAAGTGGAGTTGCGGCTTACCATCCAGCTCTTGATAAACCTCAGTACCCGTCACGTCAGATGGTAAAAGATCCGGCGTAAACTGGATTCGACCAAAACTGGTGTTTAACAAGTTCGCCAACGATTTTACGGAACGTGTTTTTGCCGTTCCCGGTAAACCTTCTAGCAGAATATGCCCATTTGTTAATAACCCGATGACTAAAGCTCGAACCACGTGGCTTTGTCCAATGACGCTTTTTTCTGTTTGTTCGATGAGTTCTTTTATCGCTTGTTGTGCGTGGTTCATAGGATACCTTTTCAATGGTTTAAGCCGTCTTTTCGATAGTTAAGTATAAGAACAAATGAAATAACTTAAGGTTATATTCACTATGTTATCTTTGCGGTTCTTGAGATTGGAGAAGTTGTGCAAGACCAACCAACATCGGTAACGCATAATCAAAGAACATTTTGATTCCCGAACACAAATAGTTTAGACCACTCTCACCATTCGGCGTTTTGATCAAACGGTTTTTTGGGCACTCCCCCCAACAATAAGGCAAGTAAGGGCATTGCTTACAATACGTCGGCAATGAATCGCGTTTTGCCATGCCAAAAGTATATTGTCTTGTAGAGAAGGCCATTTCATTCAGTGAGTGTTCATGAATGTTGGCGAGTTTGTATTCTGGATACACATAGTGGTCGCAACTGAACACGTCGCCATTGTGCTCAATCGCCAACCCTTTGCCACAAAACTCCGCCGTCACGCAAAGCTGAGACGGTTTCCCCATTACTTGCGCCACCGCGGTTTCAAACAGATTAACCAGCACACGGCCAAGATCGTTATTCACCCACTCTTCAAAGGTCGCCATTAAAAAGCGTCCCCAGCCTTCAGGATCGACTGACCAATCCGTTACAATCGACATTGGATGCCCCGGTTTAGCCAGATCACTGCCTTTGGTTGGGATCATCTGTTCGTTCCAAAACTGCGGCGCGGTTGTTTGGAAGTTGTTGGCTTCTACCACCGGCGCAAACTGAATATAAGTCACACCCAATTCTTGGGTTAAAAATCGATATACTTCGAGCGGGTATTTCGCATTGTGACGATTCACCGTGACCAACGCGTTGAATTTCACGCCATGCGCTTTGAGCTTATCTACCGCTTTCATCACGAGATCAAACGTTGGCTTACCGCTGCGGGTTTTGCGATATTTGTCGTGCAGCTCTCGTGGTCCATCAATCGACAAGCCAACTAGGAATTTTTGCTCTTTTAAAAACGCACACCACTCATCGTTTAGCAAAATGCCGTTGGTCTGAAGGTCGTTTTCAATGCGAACGCCTTTCGGCTGATATTTCTTTTGCAAAGCTACGACATTGCGGAAATAGTCCAACCCAAGCAGCGTCGGCTCCCCGCCCTGCCATGAGAATACAATTTCTTCGCCATCCTGACTTTCGATATAGCTTTTCACGAACGCTTCCAGTGTTGCGTCGTCCATTTTTGGCTGCTTTTCTTGGTGCAGTAGATTTTCTTTATGCAGATAAAAGCAGTACTGACAATCGATGTTGCACTTTGCTCCGCCTGGCTTTGCCATCACATGGAATCGACGGTCATACGCGCCCAGAACAGGCGCTTTAGACGCCGTTTTAAGAGGAACAATAGGCATAGTAGTAGAATGGCGAGGGGAAATCTTACTCATACGTTTCTCACTATTACATATACCCAAATAACCTCGTGAGCGCTGTACAGCAAAAGTGAAGCTATTTGGGTATATAGCGCTCCAAAAAGCGCTATATAATCTTAATTTACTTAGAAGACTTAGGTACGAACGAACCTGCTTCCATACGAGGCGGGAATTCTTTGAATGTACCCATCACCTCTTTCACTGTATCCATTGCTGGCATCATTAAGAATGAACGCTCGTACATCCAACGAGAATAACCCATGCCTTGATCGCCTCGTTCAAATGGATCAATGCTCAAGTCAAAGATCAGTGGCACACGAAGTTTAGTGAACGGCTTACGCCATACATCCATACCCGTTTCATTCTCTTGAATCATAAAGTGGAACTTGTACTTTCCTTGGCGCAATGCCACAAGATCGCCGTCGTCGCTCCAGTAAACGAACTCATTTCGTGCGGATTTGTCTGACTTACCCGTTAAATATGGCAGTTGGTTGTAACCGTCTAGGTGAACTTTGTAGTCCATATCGCCAACTTTTTTGCCTTTTAGCAGTTCGTCTTTAACTTTGGTATCACCTGCCGCAGCAACTAGTGTCGGGAAAAAGTCCTCTAATGACATCATGCCGTTGAATGTTTTACCTGCCTCAATTTTTCCAGGCCATTTAATCAACATTGGCACACGGAAACTCCCTTCCCAGCCAGTGTTTTTCTCTGAGCGGAACGGTGTCATCCCTGCATCCGGCCACAAATCAACCATAGGACCGTTGTCAGTGGTGTAAACAATGATTGTATTGTCATCCACACCTAACTCTTTGATCTTGTTTAGTAGCTGACCGATTTGGTCATCGTGCTGCTTAACACCATCCGCGTAGAAACCGGCACCTGTTTTACCTTGGTATTCTTCAGGAACATGTGTGAAGTTGTGCATGCGAGTGGTGTTAAACCAAGTAAAGAACGGCTTGTCCGCTTTTACTTGTTTTTCTATGAAGCTTTCTGCGGCATCAAGAAACTCACCATCAACATTTTCCATACGCTTACGCGTAAGTGGACCGGTATCTTCGATTTTGCCGTCAGCGTAAGAATGGATAACGCCACGAGGGCCAAATTTCTTCTTGAACTCCGGATCTTTAGGGTAATCCACGTTCTCTGGCTCTTCTTCTGCGTTCAAGTGGTATAGGTTGCCGAAGAATTCATCAAAACCGTGGTTGGTAGGAAGGTGCTCGTCTCGGTCACCTAAATGGTTCTTACCAAATTGTCCGGTTGCGTAACCCATTTGTTTAAGCACGGTTGCAATCGTCGGATCTTTTTCCGAGATACCTTCCGGAGCGCCTGGTAAGCCCACTTTTGATAGACCTGTACGTTTTGGCATTTGACCAGTGATAAATGCAGAACGGCCTGCTGTCGAGCTTTGCTGTGCGTAGAAGTTAGTGAACTTCGCACCTTCTTTAGCAATGCTATCGATGTTTGGCGTGTTGTACGCCATCATGCCTTGGTTATAGGTACTAAGGTTCCAGTAACCAACATCATCACCAAAGATGACAAGAATGTTGGGTTTGTCCGCTGCATGTGCAACTGCAGATGCAGCGCCCAAAGCTAACGTACATGCGTTAAGTACGAGTTTTTTACTGCTCGTTTTGGTCGCATTTTTCATATTATCTCCAAGAGTTCGCTAGTGCGTAAAAATGGTATTCGCTTTTCAATACCATTGTTGATATAAGATAAAGCACTAATTTCAGGCGATAAATGCAGTCAAAATTAGTTAACCTATAAATTAAATTTATGAGTGACGTTATGGACTTGAATTTGATCCAAACTTTTCTTGTTGTTGCGGAGTTTCAATCTTATACAAAAGCCGCGGAACAATTAGGGCTTACACAACCTGCTGTGAGCGCTGCAATAAAGCGTTTAGAGCAAGTCGTCGATAAGCAATTATTCGTTAAAAAAGGGCGAGGTATCGCACTAACCTCCACCGCTTATCAATTACTGCCGCAATTCCAGCAAGCGGTTAATATTATTGACAATGCGATATCTGATAAAAATCATTTTGAAGTGTGTTGTTCGGAAATTTTGTTGCACATTATGGACCCGATAAAGAACACTATTTTTTATGAATCACCACCCGAAAAATTCCTATTATTTGAGCTGTTAAGACAACAAAAAGTCGATCTAGTAATCGATACGGTGATCACGAAAGATGCAGCGTTTATTATTGAAGATGCCTATGAGGAAGAAGCCGTGGTTATCTGTCGTGAGAACCATCCCCGTGTACACGGCACGCTCACAAAAGAGCAATTTTATGAGGAAACTCACTGTTTATTTTCAGGAAAATGGAACAACATGTCGGGGTTCGAGCAACTAGCAAAGGAAACAATTCAAGAAAGAAAAGTCGACTTGATCACATCTTCGCTAGCGGGCATGGCGCTGTATGTCGCCCAAAGAGACAGTTTAGGGATCGTGTCTCAATCTTTTGCAAACAAGTGGAGCAAAGCGCTCAAACTTCAAATTTTGCCCTGCCCCATTTCGATACGCTCTATCCCTTACAAGTTCGTCTACCATAAGCGAGAGGTAAACAACCCAGCCCACATCGCTCTACGTGAAAAAATCAAAGCCAACTTAACGGCAGCCCACTACGAACCAATTTGTTTATAACTCTTGTCAATTGAAGCGTTAGGCGTTTTCGTCATCAAGCTTTCTACAAACCTGAATAGATAGAATTTTACAGATAAAAAAGAGGCTCACGTTAATGAGCCTCTTTCTATATGTGATACTTCACTTAGCTTTTCCTACTTATTTGGGTTCTCTTTTAGTTTCTCCATCACTTGATCGAGCGAGAAGCTTGCTGCTTTTTGCCTTGGTGGGAACTCTTTAAACGTTTCAAGGAATCTGCCTACGTAAGCTTGCGCAGGAACAAGCATGTAAGCACGGTCTAGCATCCAATCGTAGTAAGTGTTAGAAGTGATATCAGCCACTTCGTAAGGATCCATACGCAAGTTGAAGATCTTAGGAACACGAAGTGTGGTGAATGGTTCAGCCCAAATACGCAACGTGCCTTTTGCTCGTTGCTCCATAAAGACCAGCTTCCATTTGTTATAGCGAAGTGCAGTTAAGTCTCCATCATCTGAGAAGTAAAAAATTTCTTCTCGTGGGGCCTTATCCTCTTTACCAGTCAAATATGGTAGGAAGTTATAGCCGTCTAGGTGAACTTTGAATTTCTTACCATTCGCACTATAACCTTTGAGCAATTTCTCTTTGATATTGTCATCACCCGCGGCAGCAACGAACGTTGGCATCCAGTCCATGTGATGCATGATATCATTCGAAACAGAGCCAGCTTTAATTTTACCCGGCCAACGTACCATCGCAGGAACTCGGTACGCACCTTCCCAGTTGGTATTTTTCTCTCCACGGAATGGCGTTGTACCTGCATCTGGCCACGAGTTCATGTGTGGGCCATTATCGGTGGAGTAAAAGACGATTGTGTTGTCTTTAATACCCAAATCATCCACTTTTTTCAGTAGCTGACCTACATGGTTATCATGCTCGACCATACCATCTGCATACTCGCTGATACCTGTTTTTCCAGAGTTCTCTTCTTTCACATGAGTACGGAAGTGCATACGAGTTGCGTTCCACCAGACAAAGAAAGGTTTTTCAGCCTTGACGGCACGATCCATAAAGTCGAGTGCCGCATCTAACGTCTCTTCATCCACGGTTTCCATGCGATTGCGAGTTAGAGGTCCTGTATCCTCAATTTTGCCATCAGCGTACGAACGGATAACGCCGCGCGGACCGAACTTTTTACGAAACTCAGGATCTTTAGGATAATCGACGTTTTCTGGCTCCTCCTCGGCGTTCAAGTGATAAAGGTTGCCAAAAAATTCATCGAAGCCGTGATTAGTAGGAAGGTGCTCATCTTTATCACCTAAGTGGTTTTTACCAAATTGCCCTGTCATATAGCCCATCGGCTTCAGCATTTCGGCAATGGTTGCGTCCTCTTCCTTCAAGCCAAGATCAGCACCTGGAAGCCCCACTTTACTCAAACCTGTTCTAAGAACGGTTTGGCCCGTAATGAAAGTAGAACGGCCCGCTGTACAAGATTGCTCACCGTAATAGTCAGTGAACATCATGCCTTCTTTGGCGATACTATCTATATTTGGTGTTTTGTACCCCATCAAGCCAAACGTGTAAGCACTGAGATTGGACTGGCCAATATCATCACCCCAAATGACGAGAATATTTGGTTTCTCTGCTGCGATACTGCTACTTGTCGCACCGATTAAAGCGGCGGCAAGAATCGCTAATCGGCGTTTAACGCCATATTTCGCTGTCATATAAACCTCTGTGTGTATTAGAAAAGTGCTTCCTGCAACAGAATGTATAGTTCACAAATAGCGGATAAGCGAATTTACTAAATGAGAATTCTTTCTATCTTTGCCTAACATTACACCGTTATTTGTAGCTAATACGCACTCCAATAGCACTTTAGTTCAGAGCGCCATCGCACCATTCATCACTACTGGTAATCTCAAGTATTAAGATTGTCTACGCATATCACAGTGCTCATAAAGTACCTGATTGCTTTTACATAAATATTAATGATAATACGTTTTACTACTATTAATAATTAAGGTACCCGTGTGCTTGACTCCAAGGTTTCAAATGGAAAAACTTCCCAATGCCAACACAACGGCGTTCACCATAATGATGAGGAGCTATTACTAGATAAGCGCACTCACTCTGTGGTACTCAATTACTTGCCAAACAAGAAATCTGTTCAATTAACAAGCATTCAATTTAAGCTGCTGCAAACTCTCACTCACCATCAAGATCAAGTACTTAGTAAGCATTTTCTTTACGAAACAGTACTAAAACGTGAATTTACTGAACATGATCGAGCACTCGATATGCACATGAGCAGAATGAGAAAGCGTCTAGTTCACGAAGGCGTTCCGACAGACAGAATTCAGACAGTCCACCGCCAGGGTTACATTTTCAAGCGCTCAGACAATCAACAGAAAAATTAACGCTAATTGACCCAACTTTTGGTAATTGACCGCTTATTTTGCTTTAATTAATGCAAATTCTAATCACGTAAAATAACTCAATGAATTTGCGCTTAATTTTTACACTTTGCATTGCTACTTTGTTTGCCGGCTGTGCAACCTATGCTGGTCTTAACTATGATCAACTGTTTGGTCCACAGCTCGTGCGTGAACGCACTGTTGACGTGGAAACCCCTCAAGCAAACTTCTTCCAAAGCGAAGTTAAACCCATTATGGATAACCGCTGTGTCGTCTGCCACGCGTGCTACGATGCACCATGTCAGCTTAAGCTCACTTCTGTTGAGGGCATTGACCGTGGTGCGAGTAAAGCACTGGTATATGAAGGAACAAGACTCACAGCCGCAGCACCAACACGCTTATTCGAAGATGCAGAAACAACCCAAGAGTGGCGCGATGCGGGTTTTCATCCGGTTCTCAACGAACGTGATCAAAGCATGGCAGCCAACATTGACGCAGGCCTTATCGCACGTTTGCTACAGCAAAAAGAGCGCCACCCATTGCCTGACCAAGTCCAGTTAGAAGGCTTTGACTTTTCGATAGACCGAGAGCAAACCTGTCCAACGATTGAAGAATACGAGCAATACGAAAAGGATAACCCAACCTGGGGCATGCCTTTTGGTATGCCAAATCTATCAAACAGTGAATACCACACACTCATGACTTGGTTGGAAAACGGCGCAATAATGAACGTTCACCAACCTGTTAGTGAGAATGAGCAAGCGCAAATAGATAAGTACGAAGCATTACTTAACCACTCTGATTTGAAAAATCAGCTGATGGCTAGGTATATATATGAGCATTTGTTTTTATCTCATCTCTACTTTTCGGAACTCGATGAAGATCCCCGATTCTTCACGCTCGTCCGCTCTGCTACACCACCAGGACAGCCCGTCAAACGTATTTCAACGCGTCGCCCGTATGATGATCCAGGGGTTGAACGCGTGTTTTATCGAATTATTCCAGAGCAAGGGACCATAGTAGATAAAACTCACATGCCATTCGCGTTAAACAAGCAACGCATAGAGAACTGGAAAACTTGGTTTATTGATGCTGATTACATGGTTAGTCAGCTACCGAGTTATGAACCAGAAGTTGCTGCAAACCCGATGACATCATTCATCGACCTTCCAGTGAAGTCGCGCTTTAAGTTCATGCTAGATAATGCGCAAAATACAATAATGGCATACATCAAAGGCCCAGTTTGTCGTGGCCAACTGGCATTGAATGTTATCAATGATCGCTTTTGGGTGTTTTTCCTTGATCCAGATAAAGCAGACATCCCAGAAGTAAATGAGTTTTACCGATCTCAGGCTGATAATCTAAAACTACCGGCAGAGCAAGAAAGTAACACGCTACCTGTTACCAACTGGGTCAAGTACGCGCGTCAACAAGCTCGCTACCTAGAGGCTAAATCTGAGTTCACTAATAACTGGTTTAAAGAAGGTGAAAACCTATCCACCGATGTAATTTGGGATGGTAATGGCACCAACCATAATGCGGCATTAACGATATTCCGCCATTTTGATAGTGCTTCTGTTGTTCAAGGGTTAGTTGGTGAGCAGCCTAAAACAGTGTGGATTCTTGACTACGCGCTACTAGAGCGTATCCACTATTTGCTTGTTGCTGGGTTTGACGTTTACGGTAACTTCGGCCATCAGCTCATGACACGAATGTTTATGGACTTCTTGCGTCTAGAAGGCGAAAGTAACTTTATCTCGTTGTTACCCGCCGATATGCGCCATGAACTTCAATCTAGCTGGTATAAAGATCAAAGCCCGCAGTTGAGTGACTTTTTACAACGAAATGTGAAGCCGTTTAACCAACCAACCAGCGTTCAGTATAAGAGTGACGATCCAAAAACGGAGTTGGTGGAGTTGTTGAGCGAACATGTTTCAGATGTGCTTCTGCCTCGCTACGAAATTCAAGGCACGGCTCTTTCTGCGAGTAGTGAAAAGCAACTAAAACGTATTGACCACGTTCGTGGTGAAGGCCTAAAAACCGTTCCGCAAATCACTATGCTTATGGTGAGAAGTCAATCAGGGGAAGATGAACTGTTCACCTTACTTCACAACAATGCACACACAAACATCTCTAGCTTGTTTGATGAAGAAAGTAACCGTGACTTTGCTAACGATGATATGACCATTGTACGCGGCGTTGTGGGAAGCTACCCTGCGGCATTTTTCTCGATCAACGAAAACCAAGTAAAAGATTTTGTCGATCAATTTAGTGCCATCCAAAACGAGTCCGATTACGTTAAGTTATTGGATAATTTTGCGATTCGTAGAAGCTCAGAAAAATTCTGGTCATTTAGCGATCGTTTACACAATTGGTACCGTACAAAACAACCGATCGAATTTGGATTACTTGACTATAATCGTTTTGAGAATCGATGATGATTTAAGGGGGTTCTCATGGGTATCCGAGATAACATTGCCGCTCTTGAACAACAGATTTACGTTGCTTGTTCTGAGGGAGACTACGAAACGGTCAATATGCTTGAGCATCAACTCGAATACTTGCGTGGCAAAGTGGAACATCCTTTTGATGATGACCCTTATGCCCTAGACACTCGATTCGAGTGGGAAGATGACATGACCGAATAGAAAAAACCTCCGGAAAGCCGGAGGTTTTTTTATTTTCAATGCTCGATGGATTACTTCGCCATTAACTCATCCAGAGCTTGAATTGATGCAGACACTTGAGAAACTAAATCATCTTTAGTCGCATTATAGGTATCTAGAGGTTGAGGCGCGGCTTCAATTGCTTGGCAAGCGTTCATTAACGCAGTTAGTCCTAAACTTCCTACACTGCCCTTTAATTTATGGGCAAGGTTCTTTACTTCTTTACTATCATTGTCCTCAGCAGACGCTTGCAGCTTGCTTAATACATCGGTGCTGGTGGCTCTAAACAGATTAATAATGTGCAACATCTTATCTCTGCCCAAGATTTTCATATCGGACTCAATCACGCTCGGATTAATGATAACCACATCGGGTTCCTTTTTTTGGGGCGCTTGAACGACCTTTGATTGTAGCTCTTGTTCTTGAGGCGAAATTTGATCAAACGGGGTACAGTCGGCATTTTGTGGCAACAACAACGGCTTTCCGTCTAGCGCATCCTGAATCAATGCCGCGAGTGCCTCTTTTGCCAATGGCTTAGGCAAGTATCCGTCAAAACCAGCGGCTAGATAGCGCTCAACTTCTTCCGCAAAAACGTGCGCAGACACTGCAATCATTGGCGTGACGGCAAGCGCTTTATTGGCCGGCTTATCACACTCAATCCGCTTTAAGCGTTGGATCAACTCAGTTCCATCACAATCAGGGAGGTTGATGTCGACTAAAGCGATATCAAAATCCTGTGTGCTGATCAGTTGCTCTGCTTGTGAGCCGTTTTCCGCCATCACGACTTGATGACCCATGCTTTCTAGAAAACCTTCCGCGACCACTCGGTTGACTTCATTATCTTCTACCAGCAAGACCTTTGCTTTCACTTTGCAACGTGCGGTTGCCACGGTTCCTGTTTCAACAGGTTCGCTTTCCTCTAACGGAATAGAGAACCAGAATCGGCTACCATTTCCCTCTTCGGAATCGACTTCTAAAACACCGCCCATCGCTTCAATGATTCGCTTACTGATGGCAAGTCCAAGCCCCGTACCTCCAGTTTGGCTCATCCCACCTTCAGCTTGCGTGAAGGCATCAAACAACGTTCTCTGGTATTTTTTGGCAATTCCTATTCCAGTGTCTGATACTTCAAACAGGACTTGCGACTCGTCCTCAGGGTTCAGGCTAACGTAGATATCAATTTCTCCTTCGTCAGTGAACTTAATCGCGTTACCAACAAGATTGTTCAGCACCTGACTGATTCTGGTGACATCCCCTTTCCAGTAGCGACTAACATCACTTTCAATATGGTAGGAGAACAGCAGCTTCTTCTCTTGTGCTCGACTGTTCATTAACTGGAAAGTGTCCTCCACCATTTGGTGTAAATCGAAGCCCATGTGACGAATTTCTAAATGCCCCGCTTCAATCTTGGAGTAATCCAGTACATCATTAAGGATCGCGAGCAACGTTTTACCACTACGATTAATGATTTCCGCATAACGCTTTTGAATTGGGTTGAGGCCTGAGTCAATCAGCAAGCGTGCTGTCCCCAACACTCCGTTCATTGGCGTTCTTATCTCATGGCTCATCGTCGCCAAGAAAGCCGATTTTGCTCGGCTCGCTTGCTCTGCTTGCTTGCGAGCTTTAGCGTGATTCAAAACCTCTTCATTCAAACGGCGGTTTGCTTGTTTTAACTGCGAAGTGCGCTGCTCAACGAGCTCTTCTAAATGCTCTTTATGCTCCTCAAGCTCTCGCTTGGCTTGAGCTTCACCCTCTGCTACCACTTTTAGTGCTTGCGCGGTATTACGAGCCGTGATGATGGCCTGCCCCATATGCGCCAACTCATCTTTGCCTTTCACTTCCAACTCAACCGCTAAGTTACCCTGTGCCACAGACAGTAACGCAGCGGAATATTCCGCTAACCGCTTCACAACAGAAAGGTACACCACACGCCATAAAATCAGCACCAATACAATCAAACCAACAATTGAAATAACGGTTAGAGACCATTGAGCGAATTTCAATGTGCTGGTCAATTGGTCTACAGCGACGGTAGTGGTTTTGTTTGAATCATCAACCAATTTGTTGACCGTGCCATTAAGCTCTGAGAACAACTCTAATGTCTTTTGCATCAGTTGTTGTGACTGTTCGTTATTCTCGTATTGCTGCATCAGTATAGAAAATACGACCTGACGCTTACCAAGCTCTATGAGCAGTTGGCTCATTTGCTTAGAGCGCGTAGGATCTTCCACAGCGAGTACACGGCGTTGCATGATTTTGAGGTTGCTATCGAAATCACTTTGAACCTGTTGAATTCGCTCAATATTCGTTAATGTCCGAGCCTCTTCAATCTGATTCAACATTTTAAAGGCCAACAAGTGCAGTTCATGCAATCGCTCAGTCAGATCAAGATCGACCTCCACCAGTGCATCTAGCGCCTGATAAACTTGCGATTTTTTATTCGATTCTAATAAGTCATAAATATGCGTGACGTTAGCAACAGCAATGGTGCTTGTATTCTGAACTTGCGTACGAGTTAGTTGTTCTAGCTCTTCACTGAGCAGACGCATTTCTTCAACACGAGTATCTATCTCTTTTGCAAGCCACAGCTTTTTTTCAACCGAAACACCGAGTTCTGCCAAATTGTCGATAACGTTCTGGACGTTATTCTCTAAAGCTTCTAACAATTGAGAATCGAACGACTCACTCCCGAGCTCCTTGATGTGAGTGAGTAAAGACTCGAGCTGTTCGAACAGCACTCGCCCTGACTCCTTTCTTTCCTGCTCGTTTCTTGCGTTCGACAACATTTGTACAGACGAAATAATACGAGTACTCAACTCAGAGACTTGTCTCGCCTCAATCATGGCGGGAATCGCAGAATCCACGACATTTCTTTCGGTTTTGGCAACCAAAGAAAATCCAGACACACCAATAAGTGCCGATAACATGACCAGTATTGCCATCGCAATGAAAGACAACAAAAGTTTACGACCGATGCTTGCAGTTGCTAGCAGCATATTTTCATGACCTTAATGTTCGTGTTCAGCGACATATTACGTTATATTTTGCAGTGTTTACTTAATCTATGCCAACGAACTTCATTTCATGGTTAAAAATCAACACGCATTTCGCACATTTTTCAAACATTCTGCAGCCACTTTAACCCTCGTTGCTTCTTTGCCAGCGGTTGCCGCAGAGAAAATATGTGCAATATACCCTCACCTAAAGGATTCATACTGGTTGTCAGTAAACTATGGAATGGTGTCCGAAGCGAAAAGAGAAGGTGTCGAGCTACGAGTCCTTGAAGCGGGCGGCTACCCAAACAAAACCCGTCAAGAACAACAACTCGCACTGTGTAACCAATGGGGAGCAGATGCGGTTATCCTTGGGACCGTGGACCCACAGGCTTACGAGCATTCACTTAAAAATTGGGTAGGGAATACTCCCGTTTTTGCTACTGTGAACCAACTCGACTTGGATGAAGAACAAAGTGAGTTGCTAAAAGGGACTGTCGGTGTTGACTGGCATTGGATGGGATACGAAGCGGGTCAATATTTGGCAGCTCGCCATCCAAAAGGGTCAGGAAAAACCAACATTGCCTTACTTTTGGGGCCGCGAACTCGTGGTGGTACGAAACCCGTTACTGCCGGATTTTATGAAGCGATACAAGGAAGTGATATCAACATTGTTGACTCATTTTGGGCAGACAACGACAAGGAGTTACAACGTAACCTGGTTCAACGTGTGATCGATATGGGAAATATAGATTACATTGTTGGCAGTGCAGTGGCGATTGAAGCGGCCATCAGTGAGCTGCGCAGTGCAGGCAAAGCTGAGGAGATCGGTTTAGTTTCTGTGTACTTAAGTCATGGTGTATATCGAGGCCTGTTACGTAACAAAGTGCTCTTCGCACCAACAGATAAAATGGTGCAGCAAGGTCGGCTTTCCGTGATGCAAGCAACGCATTACTTAAGAGGTGAAGCTTATGACAAACATGCCTCACCAACCATCAAACCACTGACTCCGAAGACGCTTCATGATGACACGATCGAAGAATCGTTATCTCCGTCAGAATATAGGCCGACATTCCGTGTTAAGGCTGTTGATTGAAAGACCAAAAACGTGTTCTATTGAGTCACAACAATTTTAAAATCATACAAACGGAAACATCTTGATGCAAAAAACCATTCGTACCATGCCAACCCATAAACATGTGGCTTTGGTTGCTCACGACAACTGCAAACCTGAGCTACTTCGCTGGGTAAAAGAAAACAAAGAAAAGCTACAGAGTCACTTCCTTTACGCAACTGGCACGACAGGACACATGCTGAGTAAAGAAACTGGACTTGCGATTAAGAGCATGATCAGTGGTCCGATGGGCGGTGATCAACAACTAGGCGCTCTCATTTCAGAAGGCAAAATCGACGTTCTCGTTTTCTTTTGGGATCCACTGAATGCCGTACCTCACGACCCAGATGTTAAAGCGCTTCTTCGTATTGCTAGTGTTTGGAATATTCCTGTAGCAACGAACCGAGCCACCGCTAAGTTCCTGTTTAACTCCCCTCTTCTTGAGCAAGAAGTAGACATCGAAGTACCGGATTACGAAGCCTATCTTGCTGAGCGCATGTAAGCTTTGATGCCAACCAAATAAAGCAAGGGCGATACCAAGTATCGCCCTTGCTGTTTTTAACATTCTAAACGTTGCATTTAACGGGAAGTCACGATGGGATAGTCACCATTAACGAGCTCTTGAACGAATGCAGATCCCGCGCCAGTATGCGTGATCCAAACCTTCTCTTTCGCACGTGTAATCGCCACGTAAAATAGCCTGCGCTCTTCTGCGTAAGGGAATTTGTCTTTGGACTCCGTCAACGCACCATCAATGTGAATTTGCTTCTTCTTAGCGGGGAATTGCCCCTCATCCACAGAAAGAATAATCACAAAGTCAGCTTCGCGTCCTTTACTCGCATGGCAAGTCATAAAGCGAATATCGAGATTAGGGAAACGTCGCAACCAATCGTCGAACAAATCGGGCTTATGATAATGGTTACGTCCTAGCAATAAAACTGACTTGGTTTGCTTGGCTTGTTGATTCAAGTGATCCAAGATCTTTTCCACTTGATTGCTCGGCGCGGTATGTACGCTCTTCTGCTTGCGTTGTTTGTGGCTGTTTAGTGTTTTCGGCAACTGCGATGGGTTTTGCTGCACGAATGTATTCGCTACATCACCAATCTGATTGTTGAAACGATAAGTTGTATCTAAGTGATGAACGGTTGAGTGAGCAAAGCGTTCTTTAAAACCAGTGATAAGATCGACATCCGCTCCTGCAAACTGATAGATAGCTTGCCAATCGTCGCCAACAGCAAATAACGTCGCACCTGCTTGTTTCTGAGTGGATTCACACAGTGCTTCAATCAATGCCAGACGGTCTGGAGAGATATCTTGATACTCATCGACCATAATAAAGCGCCATGGCGAGACAAACTTTCCTTTATTCACATAATCTGTCGCACGACTGATCATGGTTGGGAAATCCACTTGGTTGCTTTCTTTAAGCATTTTCTGCCACGCTGTAAAACATGGCCAGCATAAGGCGAGTTCACTATTTAAACGCGTATAGTCTTGGTGGTTTACGAGCTTTTCTTGTACTTGCTTTTTGGTCAACCCTACCGCCGCTAAATGAGACAGCTGCGAATCTAGCCAAGCGATCAGTTTTGGATTTTCTGAATGGCTTCCTAACTCATCATCCCCCTTTAGGTACGCAATCGGCCATTTGTCTAAATGTTTTTGCCAACGTTTAAAGTTGGTGGGTGTCATCCAATGTTTTTTCAACCAGTCTACACACCATGCTGTTCGTTGATTTTCGTCCAACGCTAAAGGACTAATTTCGACAGGTTGCTGTTCGACTTGTTTAAGAATATACAAGCCCAACTGATGGAATGTGTTGACGCGCACACCGTCTGCCGCCATGCCCACTTTATCTACTAAGCGTTCTTTCATTTCAGTCGCCGCATCACGACCGAACGCTAACATGAGAAGCTCTTCTGCTTGAGCTTGATGGCTTTGCAACAAATAGGCAACTCGTGCGGTTAAAACGCTGGTTTTGCCCGAGCCGGCACCAGCAAGAACTAAGTTGTGGTCGTCGTTGAGTAATACCGCATATTGCTGGGATAAATTCAAAGGAGAGGATTCAATTTGATTAAACAGCACTTCCCAATTTGGACGTTCTGCTTCTAGCCAATCGCGATTACGCTCACCAAGCGCCTCAGAGGTATCAATGAGCCAAGGCTCTATTTGCGACATACGATTCGGCATTCGCATTTTGGCTTCTTCTAGGGTGGTTTTCATCTCGCTTAACTCTTGGTTAAGACTTTCAACCCAGGAGACCACTTGAGAATGCGATAAGTAAGCAGGCAAGTGCTTTAGTTTGTAAAGCTCTTCTTCCCACTTAGGTAGATACTCAGCCAGTTTTCGGCACTGAGTGTTGTGCCACTCTTGATATTGACGAACGGCCTCAAGCGCGAACTTTCGGCATTGTGGCCACGGTAAACCTTGGACTAGCCAGCTTTGTTGTTTGCCTTCGTGTTCATGAGCAAAAAACTGTAAAGAGCTCCATAATAACCCACGCTTTACGCTAACTTTGCCATTCCAGATCGTAAAAGGAATATGTTCTTCACTGCCTATCGAGCTTAATAAAACACTGTTCTCTTTTATTTCGACGTGATGGTACTCATTTTGAATAAAAAACTGTGCTTTGCTAGTGGCAGTAAGCTGCATGAAACGTGCGCCTTTTAGTTTAGAAGTTGTCGATTTATATCATTTTAAGGCGCTAAATTGTAGCAACGGCGAGCACCTAAGTAAGCTTCTTCTTCTATTCTTTAATAAAATTCACATTACTGTCGATTTAATAACCTAAAGCTGAGGTTATTTGAAGCTGGCTTTACAATCCTCAATACATGACCTGGCAGTTTTTATATAAGTCAATGACATCCCTGCTGATTTTATCAGCAACCACGAATTTTTCTTAAAGTAAATCATAAACGCGCTATAGTGGGTCTGGTAGTATTCCCCCTGTTCTTCATCGGAAACATAAGGCGCATTGTGCAAGCAACTTCTAAATTTCGGCTATATTGGGCAAACAAGACGATAAATTACAGCGTTCTTATCCTTATTACCTTACTGGGTGTGGTTATCCCAACTTGGTACTTCGAGCAAAACACGCTGATAACGCCATTAATATTAGGCGTTATTGCTGCTGCTTTGGCTGAAAGTGATGACAGTTTCACTGGACGCATCAAGGCTCTGATTCTCACCTTTCTCTGTTTTGCGCTTGCTGCTTTTTCAATTGAAATCTTGTTCGATACCCCTTGGGCTTTTGCGTTGGGATTATTTATCTCAACCTTCGGCTTCATCATTCTTGGGGCGATAGGTCCTAAGTACGCGAGTATTGCTTTTGGTTCGTTGCTGATCGCTATTTATACTATGCTTGGCGCACATGAAAGCACCAACATTTGGTTTCAGCCACTACTGCTTTTAACTGGTGCCGCCTGGTATTACTTCATGTCCATGATTTGGCAGATATTTTGGCCCCTTCAACCGGTGCAACAAAGCCTAGCCAATGTGTTCTTCCAAATGGCGAATTATCTTGATGCGAAAGCCAAGCTTTTTCACCCTGTGACCAACTTGACGCCACAACCGCTGCGGATTGAAGCTGCAAAATGCAATGCTGCCACGGTTACGGCACTAAACGCTTGTAAAACCACATTACTTAACCGATCGAAACGGGGTCACATTGATGGGCCTAGTGACCGATTTTTAAATATTTATTTCATCGCTCAAGACATTCACGAACGCGTCAGTTCTAGCCATTATCGCTATCAGGATTTAGCGACCGAATTTGAACGTTCTGATGTGCTGTTTCGTTTTAAATATCTTTTGGAGTCTCAAGCCCAAGCGTGTCGTGATATTGCACTAGCCATTCAGCTAGGAAATGAATACTCCCATACCGATCAATCTATTCTGGCATTAGCTGAGGTACAGAACTCTCTTGCTTATCTAGAAGAACAAAAGCAAGGGCACTGGAAACGTCTGCTGATGCAGTTAACATATTTATTCAATAACTTAGCGACGGTAGAAAAACAACTTAATAACATTAACAACCCAGATGTTGAAGGCCTCGAAGAAGATACCCTCGCCGATACCAACCCACACACGCTAAAGGCGATGTGGCAGCGCATATCAGCAAATTTACACAAAGATTCGATGCTGTTTCGGCATGCATTACGTATGTCAATTGCCTTAACGATTGGCTATGGAATCATTCAAATATTCAACATCGACCGAGGTTACTGGATACTCTTAACCACTTTATTCGTATGCCAACCGAACTACAGTGCCACTCGCCAAAAATTGACGGCGCGAGTAATAGGTACATTAGCTGGTTTGTTGATTGGTGTACCATTGCTGACTTTTTTCCCTTCTCAAGAAAGCCAGTTAGTATTTATCGTTATCTCTGGTGTGATGTTTTTCGCCTTCCGGATGAACAACTATGGGTACGCGACTGGTTTTATTACACTGCTCGTCCTCTTCTTATTTAATCAGCTAGGTGAAGGTTACGCAGTTGTCCTTCCTCGACTAGCAGATACCCTCATCGGGTGTGTACTTGCAGTAGGAGCTGTATTAGTTATTTTGCCCGACTGGCAGTCGAGAAGGCTTCACAAAGTTATGTCGGATGCGATAGAGGCAAACAAGCAGTATCTCGATCAGATCATTGGTCAGTATAGAATCGGCAAGAAAGACAATTTGAGTTACCGTATCGCTCGCCGCCAGGCCCACAATAATGATGCCTCACTCTCTTCTGCGATTAGTACGATGCTGGCGGAGCCTGGCAAATATCGCGCAGCTGTTGATGAAAGTTTTCGCTTCCTAACGTTAAATCACGCAATGTTGAACTATATTTCTGCATTAGGCGCGCACAGAACTCGCATCGAAGATGAGTCAATTCATAAACTCGTTTTAGATGCTCACCGTTGTATTCATCAGCATCTGGATGTACTTCATAAACAGCTTCACCAGCATTGTGAGGAGTGTGACCTATCTAATATTGATGATGCTGGACTCGAGCAACGCTTAAACGAATGGCGCGATGAAGACGACAGCTCTGCCCGCATGGTATTGCAGCAACTTCATCTTATCTATCGCATGCTCCCAGAGCTTCATTCACTTGCTAGTAAGTTTGCCGTCAGGGTAAGTTAGTAACATTCAAACCATATGTAAGAGGGAAGCGCTATATCGCTTCCCTTTTTCTTTTTACGCTTCCATCTACCCCAAAGTGGGTAATTATGTACCTTCTTAGGAAAAATCTGACGTATCACTTAACACACCTTGACAATATTCGGACAAAAAGCAATCGATCAAATTCTAATCTATTTTGGTTGAATAAATATGTTGTATCCAAAGGATGAAGAATTTCGGGCAACGACGGATAAACCGAATCACGACGAAGGTATTGAGATGAACGCACAACAATTTAATGAACTTAAACAAAAGCTCAGTGATTTAACGGCAAGTCAGTTAAAGTCATTACAAGGTGAGATCAGCGTGAAACTAAATAAAGCGCAAAAACCGGTTCTATCTGGTGAAGAAAGAGAAATGCTTGCCAAACTGTTTGCCTAATCAAGTCATTGATATAAAACACTTGAACGTTTTATAAACTCCACCTATGCTCTCACTATCATAATATTGGGAGTAGTGATATGCCTGTATCGGGAATTCAATCTGGACACCACATCGTTCAGATGTCACAACAAATAGCCGAGAAAGCTGCACATGGCATTAGCAATAATGTAAGTAGGGTAAAAGAAGAGCTTTCTGATCACAACATCGATTTAGCTGCGGTTGCGGATGTCGCAATAACAGCCTCAACACCTAGCCTTCCCTCTCAAAAAGTTGAATCTCTCATCAACCTCGTACAAGCCGCTGGTTATAACCGAGTTGGCGCGTCTGTCATAGAGAAAAACAATGAAATCATTGGCAGCTTGCTAGACATCCACGTTTAGGCTATTTAACGTCAAATTATCGCTATTTTAATTTCCAACTATCACTATAACGTCGTAACAAGATACCCCCTTTGCTTCGTTCTTGCTTTCTATTTCGATTCAAATATCTCCTGTTTAAAATCAAGCGTTCCCGAAAAAATGGGCGGCTTATCAGAGCCGCCCATTTTTGTGTTGTATACAGGTTTATCCGTTATCAATAACACCGTTGTTCAGCAATGACTCTACAATCTCGTTGGAGCTGAGACCGTTGAAGTCGATTGAAGTACCTAAGTTTTCCACGACAATAGTCTGCTGAACATTTGCATCCGTCGTAATGTTCAGAGAAACACTTTCCGTCGATGCATCGTAGTCTGCTGAAATGTGACCAAGCAGATCATCCATGTCGATCATTGAGTTATTGAGATCAGAGATAACTTCACGTAAATCGATACTGTCTTCGTTAACAGTGAAGTCAGTAATGGTATCCACTGCCCCTTCATCAACGGAATCTACCGTCCACTTGAAGATATCGCTGCCGTCTCCACCCGTTAAGATATCTGAACCTAAGCCACCGATAAGAACGTCATCGCCATCGCCACCCAGAATAACGTCGTCACCGTCGCCACCAATCAAATTGATACCTGTGTCTCCACCGACTAAATAGCTGTCGTCCACTGTGGTTGACTGGTCAATATCGTCGCTATCACTACTCACATCCAAACTAATTTGGACAGGTGAAGACTGCGCTTCATCGCCATTAGATTCCGTTGATATCGCCGTAAGCGAAATATCGTAAGAACCGACATCAATACCACTGTTAGTATCTGTTGCGACAATTTCTAGCGTATCAATTTCATCGCTTGGTACTGTCCAAGTGGTACCATCGAAGCTAATGCCTGATGGAGAAACGCCACTTGTTACCTCAGCACTAGCTGGTACGCCCGTTAGTTCCAAAGACAGCACCTCGTCAATATCAGTAAGCGCCGCCATGATTCCGACAATCGCTAAACCTTGACTGCTCGCGGTTTGGCTAGCCGCAATTTGACGAATGTAATTAAACTGAGGATTAATACTCAATGTAGGTGCATCAGCTACAGGTGTCACATTGATAGTGAAATCTTGATTCGCTTCCAATGCGGTACCCGCATTTTCGAAGTACACGCCGTTGTCTTCGACTTTCACCGATAAAGTGATTGAAGCTGCGTTGACATCTCCTGCATCCACAAATACACCCTCAGAAGCGTCTGTTGCTCCAAGAACGGAGTTAATATTATCTGGTGTGCCCATTAGGGTTATTTCACCAGCCATCCCCGCCCCAACAGTCACACCACTACCTGCTGGCGGCTCGACACGAAGGTCGCCCTCGGTAACTGTAAGAGTCACGGTCATGCTTTCATTTGATTGTGCGCCCGCAAAGTCGACGTCACTCACACTAATACCCGTTACTTTCTGGCCATCAGCTTCATTGATCGTATCCGTTACCGACGTTGCAGTGATTTCAGGTGCGTCATTGGTCGCTTCAACATTCAACACTGCTGTGCCCGCGATTGTAATTGGGTCTGGAGCGCCGTTAGTAGTTCCGTCATCTGTGATTTCATAAGTGAAATTAACGTCACCAAAGAAATCTGCTGCGGGTTCAAACGTCCACTCTGTCGCACTCACTTGAGTCAACGTGCCGGAAGTTGGGTCCACTAACGCAACATTATCGACGGTCAAGTTGTCTGACTCAGGATCACTTGCGTTGCTCAGCAACTCAGTAGCCGTAATAGTTACCGAACCACCATCTTCTTCGGTACTACTCAACGTTACCTCTGATGTTACCGGTGCATCGTTCACCTCAGTGACTTCGAAGGTCGCCGTTCCTGACACCGTTTGAGGATCTGAAACACCGTTCGTTGTACCGTTGTCGGTAATGTCGTAGGTTAGATCGACCTTGCCGTTGTAGCCAGGCGCAGGAGTAAATGACCATGTACCTGTTACGTTGTCGAAATCCAATGTGCCGCTGCTTGGATCAACCAACTGGACATTGCTCACCATCAAGGTGTCGTTTTCAATATCAGACGCATTCGCCAACAAATCAGCTTGGGTAATATCAACCGCCGCACTGTCTTCCGCAACATCAGAAAGTGTCACTTCAGACGTCGTTGGAGCATCATTGACTTCCGTTACGTTGAACGATGCGCTGCCGTTAACCGATTTAGGATCGGATGCACCATTTGTCGTGCCATCATCTGTAATGGTGTACGTGATTTCAACTGGACCGTTGTAATCTGGTGCTGGGGTAAATTCCCACTCTCCCGTGCCACTGTTGAAAGTAATGCTGCCCGAATTCGGATCCGTTAACTGAACATTGCTAACCGTGAGATTATCGTTCTCTACGTCTGTCGCATTCGCAATAAGATCCGCTTCAGAGATGGAGAACACACCACTGTCTTCTTCAATATCCGGTAGCGTCACTGGCGTAGTTTCTGGGGTATCATTCACCGCTGTTACTTCAATATTGAAGCTGCTGCTGTTGGTATTTAGGGTGTCATCTACCCCACCAATTACGATACCTTCATTACCTTGGTCATCGACTGTCACGTCCACCTGAACGTCACCAAAGAAGTTCAGCTCTGGGTTAAACTCAATCAGACCGTCTGCAATGGCATTGTTTAGATCGGCCACTGTGCCTTTCAGTTCAACGGAGTCCGTACCATCACCGCTCACGGTTAGGTTGTAAGTAGCGATGAGCGTTGGATTAAGCTCCAAGATACCGCTGTCGACGTTCACATTGAGTACGTATTCAGCATTCGGATCATCGAGTACGGCATCAATATCGGTAATGCTGAAACCATCAAGCAGCATTGGCGTATCTTCTGGTGTTTCCACATCCACGGTATTGACGAACTCTGGACGATCGTTCACTGCTTCAACATCAACAGTGACATCAAACTCCTCTGCGGAGCCCAAGCTTTGACTGCCATCGAGCCCAGTATCAACGGCTTGCACTTTGAAATGCAGCGAACCATCCCATGAGTTATCGTTGCGATCACCAGAATTAAACACCACTTGATCCAAGTCTTGAGCATTGATTTCTAAGACAAAAACGCCGCCGCCTTGGTCAGTAAATACTGTCCCATCAGGTAATGAAACGCTCGCCCCATCAGGGACATTTGAGACCTCAACTCTCAGCGTCTCTGGATCATTTTCCTGGTAGTTTGCACCATCTCCGATGGACTCTTTGTTATCAACCACTAACGCATTTACATTAATAACAATGTCTTCGCCCTCATTACCTGCAGCCGAAGTGTCGGGATTCACATCAACATCATCACCAACAGGATTAACAATCAGCGTAAAGTTGTTGTTTCGTTCCGTTGGTACTTGTAGCAACTCCTCTTGAATGAAGACCGTAATACCTATCTCAGCCTCGCCACTAAAGTGTTTTGGCGGTTTAATTTGGATGTCACTCAGGTCAATGGACGTCTGAGTGAGATCTTTTAGTTGAATACTCCATTCGCCCCCACCGTTATTCTTAACAACATAATCAGAGGAATTGGATTTAACGATAAAGTCATCAGGAAGTCCCGTTAACTTGAGTGAAACGAAACTCTCAGAACCGTCATTATCGTTCAGGCTGATCGAAACACCAGAGCCCGATTGATTCAGCGAAATTAAAGTATCTTCGTCACCAATCACCGTGATTGGCTGCGTCGGATCGGTACCTGTAATGGTAATGTCATCAACGACTGGCGTAACTTCAAATGTGACATCGTCAGTGAAGGTTCTTACATCTATATTATCGCCAGAGTTATTCAAGATAGACTGATCAAATACAGCTTCATCAGTAATTTCGCCCTCGATATTAATCTTGACGGTATTTTGGCCACCACCTACGGGGTAATTTTCTTTTGGCTTAAACAGAACATTGTCAAGCGCACCAGCTAAAATCTCAGCTTCATTAAACTCAATACTGGTTCCTAAGCTGTTACCATTGGCATCAACAAACTCACCTAATGTTGTGTCATCAAGCTCTAACTTGATGTTCGTTAGTGTTTCTCGACCACCTTGAGTGTTGTTAAATTGATCGGCAAAATCAACACTCAAGTTAAGTTGGATTAAGCCATCTTCGTAACCGACACCATCCGCCGTGGGAACGTCGTTATTTAGATCAGTTACAGGTTGTTTGTTTGCATCCAAGCCGAAAGTACCGACGATATCTACTCTTACATTTGGTGTGACATCGCTATCCAACGGCTGATCCCCGGCTGAACTCGGAACGTCTGCAACCGGTAAAACCTGAACTGGAAACTGGACATTATTTTCTTTTTCATCACCGGACTCAGTGTCTTTAGTGACAAACCGAATTGGCAATTCGAAATCACCTGCGTAATCTTCTGCCAAGTGCATCGTCAAACCATCAAGGCCAGTAATATTTCCACTCGCATCGATATGGGCTTGGAACACGTATTTACCATTGACAAAATCAACATCCGTCCCCGTGATCACCAAACCAGGAGGAATGCCAGGAGCTGTCGGGTCGACGATAATAGTTAAGACATCTTCCACACCATCTGCATTAATCGCATCGACTTTCGACGTCAACTGAGCACCAAGGTTAATAGAATTGTCTTCCAACGCTTGAATTTGGACATCATCAGCCACCTGAATCTCTGCCGCTACACTCATTTTCGGTGTGAGGACGGTTGGAAACTCTAGTGTCACATCCGTTTGACGCACGACAGTCGCATCTTTTTCGTTGCCCAAATCTTCGCCCAAATCATTCACTTCTGCGTAAATGGTTAAGCCAATTTGAGAGAGACCACCGTTATCGCCATCGTCGCTGTCATCGCTTGGTGTTAAATCAAGGCCAGACGGCGCTTTAATTGAGAAGTTGTCTTCATCGGTTACTGTCCAGCGACCTCCACCTTCATTTAGTGCACCGACGATAACCAATTGGTTGAGGATCTCAGGGTCCACATTGTGAAATTGAACAACAAGTTGAGTCACCACTTCATCTGAAGACGCATCAAACTCTTGGTATTTAATGATATGAGCACCAGATTCGCCCCCCATAGAAGTGTTGATCGTAAAGTCAATGTTACCTTGATCGTCTGACTTCACGATATCGGTAGCACCACCACCACTTTCAGTGACAAGCAGACGGGTTTGGTCGTCTATTGCCCCCGTCTTATCCTCTGGCTCAACGATTGGATTAACTTGGACATTCACCGTACCATTGATGGTTTTCTCAGCGATACCTTCACCGGGATTCGAAGCGTCAACATATTCATGGTCAATCTCTTTCACAGTGACGGTTGTGGTCAAGTCAAAGTCAGTACTTGAATCCTGCTCCAACTGGACTTGAACATAGCCACTTTGAGAGATTCTAGCGGAAAAATCTTGCTCTGATTCACCAGCTTGCGGTGAAAGCGTTAGTGTTCCAGAAACAAGCGCTTGTGCCACACCATCTACATAGACCGTGCTGCCTGGAGGAAATCCAGAGATGGTTACATCACTAAAGAATTCATCGGTATCAGGGCTTTGTACGAGCGTCGGTTTCCAATCGATGTTAAAGCGCGTATCTTCATCTCCCTCCGATCGAACAACGTAGTTATCTTGAGCATCAATAACGGGTTCGACCTTGATCCTTACCTCTCTTTCAATCACACGACTATGACCATCATTCTCGGTAACAATGATCGTCCCTGTAATAGCAATATTTTCAGTTGAAGAGGCTTCCGGAATAATTTGAATACCGGAATTAAAATTCAGCCCAGTGATGTTTGCTTCGTAAATCGGTTGACCGTTACCATCATAGCCAACAAAGGTGAGGTCAACGCTTGAGCCGTCTGAATCTACGACACGAACACCGTCGGGGATGTTGGACAGGATAACAGTAATGGCTTCTGAATCATCCTGTGGTCTATCGGCAACTTCACCAGATACAACCGAGAAGTTAAGGTTTACAACACCATTCTCTTCGATAGTTGTCTCTATCCCGGCCACATCTCCGTCTACGAATCGGTTCCAAACGTTCCCCGCGTCAATTAATACCGTGTCTGGTATGTCAGCAACACCTTTTACACCAACGATGACGGTCTTACTGCCCAGTGACAACACATCTTCTGTCGTACCGGTAGACAATGATGCTGTGTCTTTCACAATGCCTTCGACATTGAAAGTAAAGTCATCATTGCTGTGCAACGGAGGAAGAACTTCGACGTTCGCTAATTCAGACTCTGGCACTTCGTAATAAAGTATATTGCCGCCTGAATCGGTCACTTCTACTATCTGACTTGGGTTTGCTGAGTCCAGCCACACCAGAGTAACCCCATCAATTGAGAAGTTAGAAATGCGCACAAATAACGCTTCAGAACCATCTAAGTCCGCTGATGGTTTCATGGTGATCACTTCACTTAATTGGAGTGGGTCGTGATCAGTGACAGGGTCTACCGTATTTTGAGTTCGAGCGTTATCCTCAAACACATTAATTCGATTTACAGTAAAACTACCTTTATCCGCAACTGGGTTTACATCAATAATGATGGTTTCGGTTTCTGAGCGAGCGGTATCTTTCCCAAGCAGTGGATTGTTGTTTTCCGTCGTAATAGCGGTGACATCAATTCTGATTTCGCCCGAGAAGTGATCTATCGGATCAACTTGAACTTCATCAATTCGGCTTGCATCCACCAGATAAACACCACCGGATTTTGGTATCGCACTACCATCTGAATAGACTAACTCTGCGTTACCTTCTCCTTGTGTAAAGACAAGCTCGTACACAATGCCTTCAGGGTTACTAGTGTCTTGGGTTTCAGCCGTGATGTTAAGTGCGACATTGTTTCCATCTTCATCAACCGAGTAGTTAAATTCGCTGCTTGCCGTCCACGTTGCAATATCTGCAACGGCAGCAACTTCAATGTCTAAACGACCATTAATCGTATGATCTGGCGTACCATTGTTAAGAATTTCCACACGGATACGAGGATCGATACCAGAAGCATCGGTTGATGTATGACGATCTGGTACGAAGTACAAGTTATCTAACGAGACAAGCTCACCATTGAATGACTGCTCGACATTTGATGCGTCGAGAACAACCGTATTGCCCACAGATGTTAATTCAATGTAGTTGCCACTGCCGTCTCGGTAGTAGAACGAACCGTTGTGAGTATCAGCATCTCGAATAGTGATGTCACCTAAGCTCTCGTTACGGTCGATATCATGTAAATTGATAACCAAGTCGACTTTCGCAGGGTTAACATCCAGCGTCGACAAGTTGTCCTGTGTATTTGCAGAGTCAACACCCACAACGATACCATCACGCCCTTGGTCCTCGAACGCAGTAACGGTAGACGTGTCAATTTGCGCATTGCGGTCTCTTATCGAGATATCCACATCGGCATCTGCGATATCGTCATCACCATCGGTTGCAACAACGTTGATGGTGAAATCAATCGAGTCGGTTTCGGTATGGTCAAGATCGTCATTCGGACGGAATGACACACTGCCATCGGTTCGAACAACCAAACGACCGATTTCAGTATCCACTCCGTCAAGAACCTTGTGAACGAACACAACTTGGTTGCTGCCGTTTAAATCAACAGAGTCCGAGTCAACACCGTTTTGCTTGAAGTAAATACCCGAATCATCAGCCGAGAATGACGTCACTTGTGCGCCGTCAGCACCAAGATCATCATCACCTTCTACAGGGTCTCGGAATAAGCGAACCGTACGGTTTCCTTGCCCCTCAATACGTGAAATAGACGCATCGTGCAGGGTTGGAACATCATCGGTAATCGTCACTGGTAAGTTAATACCGGCCGTATCGCCATCGACATCGGTCGCGAAGACTGGAAGATCGAGTATGAGTGTATCTTCGCCTTGGGTTGAGTGGTCTAGCGCACCCTCAAGCGTAAACTTGTAAGAGCCGTCAGCGTTCAAAACTAGCGTGAACACTGAGTTACCATCAGGTGTTTGACCTTGATAAGTAAAGTTGTTGTTGCTTACCGCGGTTTGAACTAACGTTACCGCGAGACCACCTGAAGTGACTCCTGGGATCGGGTTAGAAGTAAGATCCAACTGGTAAGAGACAACCGTATCTGCCCCTTCCACCGTATCGAAATTACCTGTTGCTTCTAGGCTGTCTTTGTTGGTTGCCTGAGAGCCATTAGCGAGATCATCCTCGTCAACAGCCAAAGCATCTGCTGATGTAATTTCAGGAATGTCATCAACAATGGTGATTGGAAGGTTCAGTGATGATGACGTATCACCATCAAAATCTGTCACTGTAATTGGAATATCAATGACAAGGTTGTTTTCACCTTGAACAGCGTCATGGTCGATTGGTCCCAACAGCTCAAATTGGTAGCTGTCATTATTCGCATCAAGAGACAGCGTGAAGATCTTAGTTGATGTGCCAGTAATAACCGCTTCGTAACTGGTTACTCCACCATTGGTGCCTACTAGATTCAACTCGATGCTGCTGCCGTTCGACGTTAAGCCTGACACGACGGCATCGAGGTCTGAAACTTGGTAGCTGACAATCTTGTCTGCACCAGCAACGACCTCAAATCCGCCGTTCAATACCGTAGAATCATTACTTGTCGTGTCAGAGCCACCGGAAAGATCATCTTCATCAACGGTTTGTTGGCTAGAGTCTGTCACTTTCACAATCGCTGGAACATCGTCCACCACGGTGATCGGCAAGGTGATGTTATTGGACACATCGCCGTCAAAATCGGTCGCGTTGACTGGGAAGTTGATGACTAACGAGTTTTCATCGTTACCCGCAGGATGATCAAGTGCACCCAACAGTTCAAATTCATAACTGTCTGCTGAACCATTTAGCGTCAGTTTAAAGACGGTGTCCGTCGTACCTTGTACATAAGCTCGGTACTCAATCACACCATTTGAATTTGAAAACTCAACCAACTCAAGCGGTTGACCACCTGAGGTAAGTCCAGAAACAGGCGACGTTAAGCTATCCAACTGGAAGCTAACGATAGAGTCGGCACCATCAGTAACGTCAAAGTTGCCACCAATGATATTGGATTCTGGCGTGTCGTCCGAACCTTGGCTCGGAATATCATCCTCATCCACAGACAAGGTACTACCAGAGCTAATAGCATCAATGGTTGGCTTGTCATCTACGATGGTCACTGGCAAGGTCGCAGTGATGATATCGTTGTCGCCATCCGTGATCTTCACAGGTAGATTCAACAAAATCTCATCAGAGTTAACCGCGTGATCTAACTGACCAGATAACTCAAAGTCGTATTTACCATCTTGATGAAGTGTCAACGTGAAGACCGTCACTCCACCCGGAGTTTGTCCCACGTAAACACGCGCGTCAGCAGTTGAAGCACCAACGTCTTGAGAAAGTGTTACCTCTTCTCCACCCGATTTCAGATTCGGGATAGGATTTGAGCTCAGATCCAATTCGAAAGCATCAATACCATCTGCGCTAGTGACTTCGAATTCACCTGATACCGTTAACGGCTCTTTAGTGCCATCAGAACCAAGAGGTAAGTCATCTTCGTCGACACGTAGACTTTCAATATTGGTAACAACTGGAACATCGTCCACAACGGTAATTGGCAATGTGAAGGCTGGTGAAGTATCACCATCATTATCTGTCGCCGTCACAGGGAGGTTAATAACAATCTCATTTTGCTGATTACCATCTGGATGATCAAGCGGCTTCTGTAAATCAAACTCGTAGGTGTTGTTCGTTGCATCCAACGTCAGTTCGAACACCACTTCAGCAGGATTGCCAGCGACACCTTGGTATACGTTCACGCCGTTTGCGCTAGAAGACAGAACTAAGGTGATAGCTTCACCATCTGAAGTCAGTGACGCAACAGGCGTGGTCAGGTCACTCAGCTGAATAGAAGCAACTTGGTCAGCACCTTCGGTGATATCAAAAGTACCTGAAATAACAGTATCTTCTGCACTTGCAGCATCCGTACCTGCTGGTAGGTCATCTTCATCAACGGTTTGTTCGCTGCCTGCTAGCAAACCATCAATGGTCGGAACATCATCCACAACCGTAATTGGTAAGGTGATGTTGTTCGACACGTCTCCATCAAAGTCAGTCGCGTTTATCGGTAAATTGATGACCAGTTCATTTTGGCCATCAGCATTTGGATGATCGAGAGGAGCAAGCAAATCGAACGTGTAGCTGTCATCAGAGGCATCAAGGGTCACACGGAATACTGGTGTCGTCGTGCCATCAATACGAGCTTCGTAAACTGAAACGCCACCTGCGTTTGATACTTCAACCATAACCAGAGATTGACCACCAGAGGTCAGGCCTTGTACTGGCGTCGTCAGGTCAGAAACGCTGTACTCCAAAATGCCATCAGAACCATCAGTCGCGATGAAGTTACCTGCAATGCTGTTCGACTGCGTACCATCAGATCCGACTGTTGGGATATCGTCCTCGTCAACCGTTTGCACACTTGTTGCTTCGATGCCACCAAGTGTCGGTTTGTCATCAACGATCTTGACAGGAATTGTCTCAGCAGACGTGTCGCCATCAAAGTCGGTTGCGATGATTGGGAAGTTCAGTGTCAGCTCGTCACTATCTACCGCGTGGTCGATTGGACCTTCTAGCGTGAAGTTATAAGAGCCATCGGTATTCACTGTCAGCGTAAAGACCGCTTCAGTCCCCGCTGTCGCTTCGTAAGTAAAGCTGCCATCAGCGTTTGCGGTTTCAGTTAGCGTAACTGCCACGCCTTGTGATGTAAGGCCAGCTGCTGGTGTTGCAGACGCGTCAAGCTGATAACTCACCACTCGGTCCGAGCCTTGTGTGGTGGTGAAGTTGCCATCGATTGAAATTGGGTCAGTCTGATCCGAACCAATCGTGCTTAAGTCATCTTCATCGACGGTAATTGCATCGACATCGGTAATGGTTGGCTTATCGTCCACGATGGTGACTGGGATCGTTTCTGTGGTGGTATCACCATCAAAATCCGTTGCGATGATTGGGAAGTTCAGCGTCAGCTCATCACTGTCTACCGCATGGTCGATTGGCCCTTCAAGCGTGAAGTTGTATGAACCATCCGTATTAACGGTCAGCGTAAATACGGCTTCAGTTCCTGCTGTTGCTTCATAAGTGTAGCTACCGTCGCCGTTTGCGGTTTCAGTCAGCGTCACTGCCACACCTTGCGATGTTAGACCATCAACTGGCGTTGCAGCAGTATCTAATTGGTAGCTTACTACCCCATCAGAGCCTTGCGTTGTAGTGAAGTTGCCATCGATTGAAACTGGATCTGAGCCGTCAGAGCCAATCGCCGCTAGGTCATCTTCATCCACGCGGATGGCGTCTACGTCAGTGATGGTTGGTTTATCGTCAACGATGGTGACAGGCAGTGTTTCTGTCGACGTATCGCCATCAAAGTCTGTTGCGATAATCGGGAAGTCGATTTGCAGGCTGTCGCTATTCACCGCATGGTCTAATGGACCTTGCAGGGTAAAGGTGTAGCTGCCATCTGGCTTCACCACCAGTTCAAATACGGCATTACCATTTGCTGTGGCTGTGTAAGTAAAACTGCCGTCGCCGTTAGCAGTTTCAGCAAGCACGACAGGCTCACCATGAGAGGTCAACCCTGCTACTGGATCTGCCGTTGCATCAAGCTGGTATTTAACAACGCTGTCTGAGCCTTCAGTTGTGGTGAAAGAACCCGACATGAACGCATCATCGTTTTGGTCTGAGCCAATTGAGGCGAGATCATCTTCGTCTACTGTCAGTGGAACAACATTGTCGATGGTTGGAACGTCATCAGTAATCGTGACTGGAATGGTCGCGGTCGTCGTATCGCCATCAAAGTCTGTTGCAATGATTGGGAAGTTTAGAACTAATTCATCGCTGTTTAACGCGTGATCGACCGGCCCTTCCAGACGGAAGTTGTATGTGCCATCAGCATTCACATTCATGGTGAAGACCGGATTGCCATCCGCGGTAGCCACGTAAGTAAAGCTGCCATCGGCATTCGCCGTCTCTACCAAAGTAACAGGCTCACCTTGAGAAGTTAAACCTGCGACAGGATCAGAAGTTGAATCAAGTTGGTAGCTCACCACACGGTCTGAACCTTGGGTAGTGGTGAACGCGCCTTCAACAAACACAGCGTCAGTTTGGTCTGAGCCAATACCTGATAAATCATCTTCGTCTACAGCCAGAGGCACAACATTATCGATGATTGGTGCATCATCCGTGATCGTGACTGGAATGGTTGCCGTGGTCGTATCACCATCAAAATCGGTGGCAACAATTGGGAAATCAATCGTCAGGCTGTCGCTGTTGGCGGCATGATCAATCGGGCCTTGCAGCGTAAAGTCGTACGTACCATCTGTTGCGACATTCAACGTGAAGACTGGATTACCGTCAGCGGTCGCAACATAGGTAAAGCTGCCGTCGCCATTCGCGGTTTCCACCAAGGTAATCGCCTCACCTTGAGAGGTTAGCCCCGCAACAGGATCAGCGGTTGAATCCAGTTGATAGCTCACCACTCGGTCAGAGCCTTGTGTGGTAGTAAACGCGCCTTCAACGAACACAGCGTCAGTTTGGTCGGAACCCACACCGGTAAGGTCATCTTCATCGACACTTAACGCATCCACCGCTGTGATGGTCGGTACATCATCAACAATCGTAACTGGAATGGTTTCTGTGACAGTGTCGCCATCAAAGTCGGTTGCAATAATTGGGAAGTTCAGTGTCAACTCATCACTATCAACAGCGTGATCAATCGGCCCTTCAAGTGTGAAGTTGTAAGAGCCATCAGTATCTACTGTCAGAGTAAATACTGGGTTTCCACCCGCAGTCGCTTCATAAGTGAAACTACCATCACCATTTGCGGTTTCTGTCAGTGTGACAGCAGCGCCTTGCGATGTTAAACCGTCCACTGGTGTTGCTGAAGCATCGAGTTGGTAGCTCACCACTCGGTCAGAGCCTTGTGTGGTGGTGAAGTTACCATCAATAGAAATCGGGTTGCTTTGGTCTGAGCCAATTGAGGCTAGGTCATCTTCATCAACCGTGATTGCGTCTACGTCAGTAATAACTGGCTTATCGTCCACAATCGTCACAGGGATCGTGGCGTTTGTTACATCACCATCAAAGTCTGTTGCGATGATTGGGAAGTTGAGCGTTAACTCATCACTATCAACAGCATGATCGATTGGGCCTTCAAGCGTGAAGTTATAGCTACCATCAGTATTCACCGTCAGCGTAAAGACCGCTTCAGTACCCGCCGTCGCTTCGTAAGTAAAGCTACCGTCGCCATTTGCGGTTTCAGCCAATGTGACTGCCACGCCTTGTGATGTAAGGCCAGCCACTGGTGTCGCAGAAGCATCGAGCTGATAACTCACTACTCGGTCAGAGCCTTGTGTGGTGGTGAAGTTGCCATCGATTGAAATCGGGTCAGTCTGATCTGAGCCAATCGTGCTTAAGTCATCTTCATCGACGGTAATTGCATCGACATCGGTAATGGTTGGCTTATCGTCCACGATGGTGACTGGGATCGTTTCTGTGGTGGTATCACCATCAAAATCCGTTGCGATGATTGGGAAGTTCAGCGTCAGCTCATCACTGTCTACCGCATGGTCGATTGGCCCTTCAAGCGTGAAGTTGTATGAACCATCCGTATTAACGGTCAGCGTAAATACGGCTTCAGTTCCTGCTGTTGCTTCATAAGTGTAGCTACCGTCGCCGTTTGCGGTTTCAGTCAGCGTCACTGCCACACCTTGCGATGTTAGACCATCAACTGGCGTTGCAGCAGTATCTAATTGGTAGCTTACTACCCCATCAGAGCCTTGCGTTGTAGTGAAGTTGCCATCGATTGAAACTGGATCTGAGCCGTCAGAGCCAATCGCCGCTAGGTCATCTTCATCCACGCGGATGGCGTCTACGTCAGTGATGGTTGGTTTATCGTCAACGATGGTGACAGGCAGTGTTTCTGTCGACGTATCGCCATCAAAGTCTGTTGCGATAATCGGGAAGTCGATTTGCAGGCTGTCGCTATTCACCGCATGGTCTAATGGACCTTGCAGGGTAAAGGTGTAGCTGCCATCTGGCTTCACCACCAGTTCAAATACGGCATTACCATTTGCTGTGGCTGTGTAAGTAAAACTGCCGTCGCCGTTAGCAGTTTCAGCAAGCACGACAGGCTCACCATGAGAGGTCAACCCTGCTACTGGATCTGCCGTTGCATCAAGCTGGTATTTAACAACGCTGTCTGAGCCTTCAGTTGTGGTGAAAGAACCCGACATGAACGCATCATCGTTTTGGTCTGAGCCAATTGAGGCGAGATCATCTTCGTCTACTGTCAGTGGAACAACATTGTCGATGGTTGGAACGTCATCAGTAATCGTGACTGGAATGGTCGCGGTCGTCGTATCGCCATCAAAGTCTGTTGCAATGATTGGGAAGTTTAGAACTAATTCATCGCTGTTTAACGCGTGATCGACCGGCCCTTCCAGACGGAAGTTGTATGTGCCATCAGCATTCACATTCATGGTGAAGACCGGATTGCCATCCGCGGTAGCCACGTAAGTAAAGCTGCCATCGGCATTCGCCGTCTCTACCAAAGTAACAGGCTCACCTTGAGAAGTTAAACCTGCGACAGGATCAGAAGTTGAATCAAGTTGGTAGCTCACCACACGGTCTGAACCTTGGGTAGTGGTGAACGCGCCTTCAACAAACACAGCGTCAGTTTGGTCTGAGCCAATACCTGATAAATCATCTTCGTCTACAGCCAGAGGCACAACATTATCGATGATTGGTGCATCATCCGTGATCGTGACTGGAATGGTTGCCGTGGTCGTATCACCATCAAAATCGGTGGCAACAATTGGGAAATCAATCGTCAGGCTGTCGCTGTTGGCGGCATGATCAATCGGGCCTTGCAGCGTAAAGTCGTACGTACCATCTGTTGCGACATTCAACGTGAAGACTGGATTACCGTCAGCGGTCGCAACATAGGTAAAGCTGCCGTCGCCATTCGCGGTTTCCACCAAGGTAATCGCCTCACCTTGAGAGGTTAGCCCCGCAACAGGATCAGCGGTTGAATCCAGTTGATAGCTCACCACTCGGTCAGAGCCTTGTGTGGTAGTAAACGCGCCTTCAACGAACACAGCGTCAGTTTGGTCGGAACCCACACCGGTAAGGTCATCTTCATCGACACTTAACGCATCCACCGCTGTGATGGTCGGTACATCATCAACAATCGTAACTGGAATGGTTTCTGTGACAGTGTCGCCATCAAAGTCGGTTGCAATAATTGGGAAGTTCAGTGTCAACTCATCACTATCAACAGCGTGATCAATCGGCCCTTCAAGTGTGAAGTTGTAAGAGCCATCAGTATCTACTGTCAGAGTAAATACTGGGTTTCCACCCGCAGTCGCTTCATAAGTGAAACTACCATCACCATTTGCGGTTTCTGTCAGTGTGACAGCAGCGCCTTGCGATGTTAAACCGTCCACTGGTGTTGCTGAAGCATCGAGTTGGTAGCTCACCACTCGGTCTGAACCTTGTGTGGTGGTGAAGTTACCATCAATAGAAATTGGATTGCTTTGGTCTGAGCCAATTGACGCTAGGTCATCTTCATCAACCGTAATGGCGTCGACGTCAGTAATCACTGGCTTATCGTCCACAATGGTAACCGGGATAGTGGCGTTTGTGGTATCGCCATCAAAGTCTGTTGCGATGATTGGGAAGTTCAGTGTCAACTCGTCGCTATCTACCGCGTGGTCGATTGGACCTTCAAGCGTGAAGTTATAGCTACCATCAGTATTCACGGTCAGCGTAAAGACCGCTTCACTACCCGCCGTCGCCTCGTAAGTAAAGCTACCGTCGCCATTTGCGGTTTCAGTCAGCGTGACTGCCACCCCTTGTGATGTGAGTCCAGCTACTGGTGTTGCAGAAGCATCGAGCTGATAGCTCACCACTCGGTCCGAGCCTTGTGTGGTGGTGAAGTTGCCATCGATTGAAATCGGGTCAGTTTGGTCTGAGCCAATCGTACCTAAATCATCCTCATCAACGGTAATCGCATCAACATCGGTAATAGTCGGCTTATCATCCACGATGGTAACAGGCAGTACGATTTGGCTTGTGTCACCATCGAAATCGGTAGCAATAACGCTAAAATCAAGGGTTAAGCTGTCGGTATTTGCCGCATGGTCGATTGGACCTTGCAGCTCAAAACTGTACGAGCCATCAGTATTCAAAATCAATGTGAAGACTGCACTACCATTTGCCGTTGCGCTGTAGGTGTAACTACCGTTTGCATTTTGCGTTTCGGCAATGGAGACGGTTTGCCCTTGAGATTGCAGGCCATTTAAAGGATCAGCATTTACATCCAACTGATACTGTACGACGCCATCAGAGCCCTGAGTTGTCGTAAACTGACCTTCGACCAGCGTTGACTGTGATTGGTCAGAGCCTACCGAACTTAAATCATCTTCATCGACGGTAAGAGCAACAACATCGTTAATGGTTGGCACATCATCAGTAATGGTAACCGGCAGAACAAGTGAACTGGTGTCACCGTCAAAGTCAGTTGCGACAATAGTGAAGTCTAGCGTTAAGCTATCACTACCCACAGCATGATCGATTGGACCTTCAAGGGTAAATGAATAAGAGCCGTCAGGGTTCACTTGTAAGGTGAAGATAGCATCCCCTTCTGCCGTCGCAGAATAGGTAAAGCTGCCATCTGAGTTGGTTGTTTCCGTCAGAGAGATAGATCGACCCTGTGATTCCAACCCATTGAGTGGATCAGTGCCGCTCTCTAATTGATAACTTACGACACGGTCTGAGCCCTGAGTCGTCGTGAAGTTGCCTTGCGCGAGCACAGAGTCGCTTTGATCGGAGCCGATGCTTGATAAATCGTCTTCATCGACGGCGAGTGCATCAACGCCATCAATCGTAGGAACGTCATCTTGAACTTGAATGACAATTTGCGCAGCTTCTGGTGTGTTCGAACCTTCGGTAATAGAGGAGCGGTCACCATCCGCATCTACCGCGTAAACTGGCAATGAGAAAGTAAGCGAGTCGTCGTTAGCCCCCGTATGGTCAAGTTGTTCATACAAGTTGAATTGGTATTCGCCCAATGCAGGTGCATCAATCGCCACATCAAATACGGTAATACGCACACCATCCAGCTCGATGAAGCCTTCGTAAGTACGTACGCCGTTACTCTCGGACGCTAGTTCTAGTTGAACAACCTGCCCTTGAGATTGGAGTTCTCCACCAACATTGAACTCTGTAGGTTCCAACTCATAGTGATCAATGATGTCACTTCCGACCGCTGTCGTGATCGACCCAGTACCACTTGTTACTGCCGCGCCTTCCTGTGAACCTTGGTCAACCCCCGCCTCGTCTAAAGACAAGCCCGTCACGTTCTCAATCACTGGATTATCGCCATCGAGGATGGTCATCGTAAAGGTGTTGCTTGCCGTATCTTGGTCGAAATCGACGATTGTGGTTGGCAAAGAGAGCTCAATCGTATCTTCACCGTTTGTTTGTTCTAACGGCTTAAATTGCTCAAATTGGTAGGTACCATCAGTATTCAAACTGATGGTTAAGACGGTTTCATTCGAGCCCGCAATGGACAAGGTGATAGTACTGCCGTCTTCAGAGAGTACCGCTTCTGTCGCCTGATTATCACTCAGTAGGCCATCGAACTGACTAAGTCCTTCTTGATTAAACGTGACCGTTGCCAATTGATCACTACCAATATCAACAAAAGTGCCAGTAATTGGTGTAGAAGAAGATTCAACGTTTTCAAAAGTAACGTTCTGCGGCGCAGGATCATCGCCATCAATAACGGTTGTCGTAAAATCGATAGGCGCTTGAATGCTATTACCACCAATATCTGCGCCTGTAATGTCAAAAGTAATATTGATTTGATCACCGACGATCGATACTTGGCCATCAGCAACAGACGCAACATGGTCAATACCCTGGCTAATCGTGGTAACGACCTCTAACTCTAAATCACGGCCTAAAGATGTCGCTTCGATCTCGATACGAAGTACTTCGTTACCTTCTTGGGTGCCGATAATGGCATTTTGCGCTTCGTCATAAACGAACGCTACTGGCTGACCACCAGAAGTAATGTCACTATTTAACTCGGTTAACAAAGACTCTAATGAGGACGTTTCAGGTACAAATGAAGCAGTATCAAGTGCGAGATCCCCTGCTTCAACCAGCACACTAGAAGAAATGGTTTGCGGGTAGCTAGATAGAGAAATTGAGCCTTCTGTTACGCTAGATTGCAGTGACTGCCCACCATCAGCAAAGATCGTGACATTCAAACCGTCATCTTCGTCGCGATCATCTTCTCCGCTGCGAGTCGCAGACGTTTCAAAAAAAGTAGACGCGAGTACTTCCGGGTTATTATATTCAACCGTCACGTAGCCAGCATTAGCCGAGCCCTCAGCACCTGCGCCAGCAGCTGTTGCTTCTAAGATAGCGGTAGGGTCAGCTCCGTCTAAAATAGCTTGCTGGATAGCGGCAATATCGTTGGCGTCGAAGTCAGCACTTCCAATAGCCGTTGGGTCAAAAGTCACTAAGCCATTAACTGGAGATTGTACCAATACTGGTTCTAACGGTTCAGAAGAAGGCACAGGAAGACAAGCAACACAATTTGCGTCGACCAGATAAAGCTCATTATTTATCTGTACGTCGAGAGAGGCATTATTTTCTGTGATAATAATCTCGCCAGGTCTTAACTCATCCCCTGATTTTATGACCTTAACGTTTCCGTCCAGGCCCAAAACCAAAACTTCACCTTTGACAGCATTTACAATCGCGCTCTGCGGTACCGTGTGCGTACTCATCTGACCTCCGCTAATGGCTTACGTTTCCCATTAACCTTTTTAGATAATTTCTTATTAATTTAGTGCGGCATACTGCACACCTTTATGCGATTAAACTAAGTATTGAATCATTAAACAATCGATAAATACCCTACTACCGAGCAACATAAGTAAAACTTACTCGTAGTCACAGAAATGTGACACATGTGCTGACGCGTAGATATCGAATAATTATATGAAATTGATACCTTATTCTAATTAAGTGTAGTTGTTTTAAGAAAAGAAGAGAGATGAAATCATTCAGCTAAACGCCAGACTGCCGGTTGCGATCAATAATGGAAGAAAAGCAATGAGAATGTTGTATACACCGGAGCGTGATGACATCTTAATCAATATCGGTGACGAAAAAAACGTAACGATTAAATATTGAACAACATAAATTGCAGGACAAAATGCAACGATACAAAAGTGGCTTACGATATGAATCCCCGCACACCACGAGTTCGGTTTTGTTCTGATATACAGCAAAAAAAACACGACCAAGCTAATAATAAAATACATAAACACAGCACTTGAAAATAATTATCATTTTCAATCATATGTAAATATTCCCTTACTTTCAATGGTGTTTGAGCTATTAATGTCATCGTTATTATCAATCAACACAATAAGTAAAATTATCAGTAATTCCAGTCCTAAACGTTTGCGTAATCGCTAACCTTCTCTTAACCTTGATTTGAGGCTTTTATCACGGTTTTTCCATTGATATAGTGCGTCCATACAACAAAAAAAGACCATTCGAGGCATGGAGCTTCCTCATTAATCTCAAGATGAGAAGAATTGGTACCGACAAAATTCGGCAGATTTTAAGAGGGTCAAAAAATGGACATGAATATGGTTGAGATTTTAGGTTATGCAGCTTCAATCATGGTCGCTATTTCGCTAACTATGAAAGATATTGTTAAGCTTCGTATCCTTAACTTTATTGGTTGTGCGCTATTTACTGCTTACGGACTAATGATTGATTCTTGGCCTGTAGTATTAACTAACGGTTTTATTGCTTGCGTTAACATCTACTTCCTAGCAAAAATGCAGCAGGAAAAAAAAAGCCTAGAGCCTGAGAAAGCGCAATAGCATTCAAACAATAAAAGCCCGCAAATCATAAGATTGCGGGCTTTTGCTTTTAATATTCCATTTCTATCACAGCATCCCTAAACGAGCGCTAACGAACCCAGCTAAGTGCTAATGTTTCTCGACGAGAAAACATATCCATATGCGATGAAATGATCGCCTTAACCGTATTCAGTTTCTCTTCTGAATCCGCCTCACAGGTTATAGTTAAGCTAGATGCACAAAGGTTAAACTCCGCTTTTCCCGTCGGAAATGTCACCAAACCGCTATTTTCATTCCAAGTAGCAGGAACTTTTCGTCCAAAATGCCGACAAAGCGTCACTAAGTATTTGTCAGCGTGTTCGCTATCTATTCGGGTGCTTTCTTTAATCATGAACTTACTCGTTACTTTGAAACGTCCTATGAAGAACCTTGTTAGAATTGATAAGCTGCAGAGAGCTTGAAGTTGCGACCCGGCTCGTAGTCATCAAGCGTGAAGCCACGTGCAGTACCCGAACGAGACGCATGAGAGCTGTACAACTCGTCAAATACATTATCAATACCAAAGGTCACCGACAATCCATCAATATCAGACGGCACCCATTGAGCGTATAGATTATGTACATCATAACTTGCTTTCTTTGGCTGACCATCAAAGACGTTGTCTTCCTCTAGAACAAACATTGAGTTCCACCCGAAGATCGTTTCTAAAGCGTCTGACTGGTAATCCAAAGTTAGAGCAATGCTATCACCCATATCAATGCTACGCCCATTGCCCCCAGCAACAGGACCACCAGTATTCTTGTTTTTGGTGTCCGACTTAGAGTAAGAAAGTTTGCTGTTAAACTTGTCGTAACCATAAGAAGCACTAGCTTCAAAGCCTTTAATCTCAACATCACCTAAGTTGTAAATCAGGTAAGTTTGAGTCGCGTTTTGGTACTGATCTGCAATGTAATCATCAATTTCCGTTTGGAATACCGTAATATTCGCCCCAAAGAAATGCTTATCAAAGGTTTTATCAAAACGAACACCACCCTGCGTGTTCAATCCCGTTTCTGGCTTTAACCCATCCTCTAAAAATGCAACGTCTTGGTAAGCAATAAAGGTTTCCATTAGCTCTGGACCTTTAAATAGAGAACGTGCACTCGCAAACAACGTCCAATCTTGAGTCACCGCCCACTCTGCTGCTAGAGCCCAAGTCACATCATCATAATTACTGGTTCCTGTCTCAGCTTTGCGTTTGTAATCATCAAAGCGCATACCTGCGGTAATAAAGAAGGCATCAGAGAAGAAGAACTGATCTTCTACAAACAGTGCGGTTGAAATCGCCGATTCGTCCATAAACTTACGACTACCGTAGTAACTCGAAGACGTTTTATCCATGTAGTCGAAGCCATAAGTGACTCGATTATCAAACTCCCCTAACATAACATCTGACTGGAATTTGCCATTCAAACCAAAGTTTTGGTTTTTGGCGGTGTTCTTTGATAAACGATTCGAGGGCCAACGAGGGGCCATCACCGTTTCGTCACGTTTAATTTCTGTCTCGGTATTATAAAGAGTGACGTTTCCTTGGTGTTGTTCGCCTCGCAACTCGTAACTCAAGGTAACGGTATCGCGGTCATAATCCGTAGGGATAAGTAACTTGCTCGACAGGCTATTATTTGCACTACCCGACATATCAGGACGCGGACTGTAATCTCCACTGTCTCGGTACATGTCATAAGAGAGCTCAAAACGATGGATGTCATTTAGTTCATACCCCAGCTTAGCCAGAATGTTGTAAACATCACCTGCAGCACCATAGGTTTTATTGCCATCACCATCTTCAAAATCATCACGTGTAACGTAATGGCCATAGACCATCGCATCAATGTTTTCGGACAAAAGTCCGTACAGTGTCAACGAACCTTGTTGGTTGTCGTTGGATGCATAGCCGCCATAAACACGCGCACCAAACTTTTCATCGTAACGAAGTAAGTCACGAGCGTCTTTCGTTTCAAAGTAGACCGAACCGCCTAACCCGTTTTGAGTCACAGAGTTATTACCTACCTGAATGTCCGCAGATTTGAGAATGTCAGGGTTCAACGTCAAGTTACCAATATGATGGAACATACTCGCATGCTGAGAAGCTCCGTCAAGACGAATGTCCAAATCGGTTTCGCTCAAACCACGAATCGTAATACGTTGATTCACAGAGTGTGTTCCACCAACATCTACACCGGGAATATCGCGCAGTAAATCAGACATGTGATCCGCTTGCTTCAGTGACATGTCGTCCGCAAACATCGACTCAGTGTTGCTGGAAACTTTCGTTCCCCATACAACGACCTCTTCAAAATGTGACTCAGTATCTTGAGCTAAAACAGGGGTTGATAGCGCCATTCCCACTGCAAGGCAAAGGCTTGAAAGCTTGATAGGTGAACAAGCAGGGCTTTCCATAACTTAATTCCTAAATATTAATGATAATAATTCTCAGGTATAATAAGCATGAGTTTTATAAATACAAAGGCGATTTGGTTATGCGAAATCGCACAAGTGTTATGAGGAAGTGTCAAATGCAGGAAGTCACAACAAAACGAACTAAAATTGCCAAGATAGCTTTAACCCAAAGACTAGAGGCGACAGAGAAACAATGGATTGTCACGCAAGGCCAACCTTGTCAAACTCAACTGGCCGAAGGTAAGTTCCTATCATATCAGTACAATGATCAAATTTTTGTTCATGGCGGGCGTTGTCTAGAACTTATTGATTCGAATATTGTTTCTACTGCACACGCCTCACTGCTGGTCACTATTCTTTTAGAAGGTAGACTCTCGTTTGGCTACGACGATTTGCAATTTGATTTAGACGCGAGCGACGGCCCTAAGGGTGTAGTGGTGAACTTACTCAAACCTGCAAATTTTCGTCGTTCACTGCTCAAAGATAACCTCATTAATAAGATCAACATATTGGTTAAGCCCCAATGGCTAGAGGCCCGCCTTGAGCAAAATTGTAGCCATCGAGCCTTTTTTAACTCTCATCAGGCGTTTCAACAGTTGGAGCTTAACCAGACGCTATGCGAACTGGCTGAAACGTTAACAAATAGAGAAACACCGCAAGAGTTCCAAGAGAAGCTAGAAGTCGAAAGCTTGATCTATCAAATATTACATCAAGCCACCAAGCAAATTCCTAAGAATTTCAGTGCTAAAAACAGCAGTATTGAACGACACATTGATGGTCGGATTGAGGATATTGTCAGCTATATTGAAACTCACCTTGATCAAGAACTACGCTTGGAAAAGTTGGCGAGCCAATTCTCAATGAGTGTTTCAAACCTGCAGCGCCGATTTAAACAATCACTTAATATGACCATAAACGGCTACATTCGTTTTCGACGTCTTGAGATTGCTAGGCAACATTTGGAACGTGGCCTAGTGACGATAACAGAAGCCGCCTATGAAGCCGGATACCACCACCCTTCTAACTTCACTTATGCCTTCAAAAAGGCATTTGGTGTGCCACCACATGAAGTGATTAAAGAGTAAGGGGACTCTAGGTAACTGACTGTTATTTAGGAGTGTCTTATCCACAACATCGGTATATACTCGCCTTAAACGTTATGGAGGTTAAACATGAATATTGGTGCTGTCGCGAAGCTCACAGGGCTTTCATCTAAGTCGATTCGATTATATGAAGACAAAGGGATCATATCTCCACCAGCGCGTAGCGACTCTGGCTATCGCGAATATTCAGATAATCATATTCAAGAGCTTAACTTGGTATCACGCGCAAAAAGCGCAGGCTTTTCGTTGCAAGAATGCAAAGAGTTCGTACAACTTGCTCATAACCCCAACCGCAAAAGTAGCGAAGTAAAAGCAAGAACCATGGACAAACTGAGAGAGGTTGAAGAAAAAATTGCACACCTCATGGAGATCAAAACGCAACTTGAAGGTTGGGTTTCTTCTTGTCCTGGAGATGCAGAGAGCCGATGCCCAATCATAGACGAGCTCACCAAGTAAGCCCGCCTATCTATTGATCTCGTTAAAAACGAACTAGCTCGCTTAATGATAGGTACACATGCGCTTACCGTTTAACTCTATGATGTTAAATGGCGTTTCATAGATGTCCTCTAGCGTAGATGCTTGAATAACCTCTTCAACCGCACCACTCGCCACAACCTTGCCTTTCTTAAGCGCCAATATGACATCTGAGTAACACGCCGCGAAATTAATATCATGAATCACGACCACCATGGCTTTATTCATGTCATGGGCTAACTGCTGTACAACTTTCATGATCTGAAGAGAGTGTTTGATATCTAAGTTATTAAGAGGTTCATCAAGAAAGACATAATCTGTATCTTGTGCAATCACCATAGCAATAAATGCAAGCTGTCGCTGACCACCACTTAATTCATCCAAGTATTTGTCTTGAATATCTTGCAAATCTAAGTAGTCGATCGCTTGTTCTATGACCTCATGATCTTCTTTAGTCAGATTTCCTTTAGAGTATGGGAAACGACCAAAAGAGACTAACTCTTTTACGGTAAACCGCATTGTAATCGAGTTAGCTTGGCGAAGTACTGCCAGTTTTTTCGCTAGCTCTTTTGTGTCCCATTCCGCGATTTCCTTGCAATCAATGATAACACTACCGCCATCTCGCTCCGTTAAGCGCGAGGCCATAGATAACAGCGTGCTCTTTCCCGCGCCATTTGGACCGATAATCGATGTTACCTTGCCCTTTTCAAACTGAGTATTGGCCTCGTCTACGACTTTGTTTGAACCAAAAGCCTTCGTTAATTTGTCTATTACTATCATATTTATACAACTTTGTTTTTCAGCAGCAGGTATAAGAAATACGCACCGCCGATAAAGTTAATTACGACACTCAACGTCGTCTCAAAACTGAACACGTTTTCAATTATCCATTGCCCAGCAAGTAGTGAACTGATGGATAGAAACGAACATCCGACCAATAGCGTTTTATGTTGGTAACTTCGGAACATTTCTCGGCTTAAGTTGGTCACTAGTAAGCCAAAGAACATGATTGGCCCTACCAAAGCCGTAGAAATAGCAATCAAAACCGCCGAGATAATAAACACATTTCTCGTCACTTTAGGTACATCAACACCCAAGCTTTTCGCATTGTCTTGGTCGAGCCAAAACACATCTAAAGTGCGATGCATCCTAAACAACAACCAACATGCAAACATCAAAGCCGGAGCACTAAAGTAAACCAAGTTCACTTTGACATTATTGAAACTGGCGTACAGTTTCGACTGAACAATTGCATATGTGTTTGGGTCCATCAGCAAAGAAAAGAATGACGCCGCATTGGAAAATAGCTGACCAAAGATCAAGCCGACCAATAGCAACGTAATCAAGTTCTTGCTTCCTTTTGAAAAGTAAAACCCAAACAGCAGTAGCGAAAACGACACCATTACAATTACTGCAATCGCGAAATTGACGTACAAGTTAAGAACTAAGGTACTCAACCCACCAAAAATCAACACGATCAAAATTTGGGTTAACACATACAGCGCATCAAAACCCATGATACTTGGCGTTAAAATTCGGTTGTGCGTAATGGTTTGAAATACAAGTGAAGACTGAGCAATGGCCACACCCGCTAGCACTATCGCCAATACTTTAGGAACTCTACGAGACAAAAAATATTGGTAGTTGTCAGCCGTTAGCCCAATACCAATAAACAAACACGCGAAAAGAATCGCAATGCCACCTAGCAGCAGGATTTTCGTTGAATCACGCATGTTGCTTACCTCGCAACAACATAGCGATGAATACCATGCCACCCAATATGCTAATCACGATAGAGATTGGCATTTCATGAGGGAAAATAATTAAACGACTCACCAAGTCGCAACACAACACTAAAATGGCCCCATACATGGCCGTAAGCGGAATGTTCTTTTTGAGGTTATCGCCATAAAAGTGACTCACGAGATTAGGCACAATCAGCCCTAAGAATGGCAACTGGCCAACAATCATCACGACACTTGCTGACATGATGGATACCAATAGCACGCCAATCGTCACAACCTGCTGATAATTTAAACCCAAGTTTATCGCGAAATCTTTTCCGATACCTACGGCAGAGATCCTTGCGGCAAAAAGATAGCTGAGGATAACCATTGGTACCGCGATGTACAGCAGTTCAAAATCACCACGCAAGATGTTGGCGAAGTTTGCTACTGTCCAAGCATTCAGACTTTGAAGTGCATCATATTTGTAAGCGATAAACGTAGTCATGGATTGGATGACATTGCCGAAAATAATCCCGACAAGAGGCACAAAAACCACGCTCTTAAATTGAATGCGCTGAATAAAGAAAACAAACGCTAGCGTCCCAAATACCGAGATGCCGAATACGAGCCAAAGGTGATTGTCGTTACCAAAGAAAACCACGCTCAGTACGTAGCCCAGCATGGCACATTCGATCGTACCAGTTGTAGAAGGTGCAGCAAATCGGTTCTGGCTGATTTGCTGCATGACAAGACCCGCAATACTCAAGCCAGCACCAGCAAGCAGTATGGCAAATAAACGTGGTATACGGCTGGTAAAGAAAAGCTCTAATGCTTTCTCATCACCTGAAAAGAGTTGTTGGGGCGTCATGTTTGCCACCCCAACAAATAACGAAACCGTGCTTAAAACCACAAGGGTTAGCAATAACTTCTTCAAAGTTAACCTCTGCTATCTTGGATTACAGTTCAACGGTTTGCTTTATCTCACTGACCATTTTTTCTGTTGCTGTCACACCAGACATCGACAAATACCACGCGTCCACATCTAAATAAGTGATTTTGTGATTTTTATATGCTGCGGTCGCTTTGACTAAGTCGTTATCCATGGATTTACGAATATCGTTATCCGGCGTACCTGTCAGAGAATTTCGGTCAACCACGAGAATATTTTTCGGGTTAGCTTCACGAATAAACTCATAAGAAATGACATCTCCGTGAGTGCCCGTTTTCACGTGCTCAACCGTTTCCAAGAAGCCAAAGTCGTTATAAATGACGCCAAATCGCGACTGGGCACCAAACGCGCTGATGTTGTCACCCATGCTCAAAATCGTTAGTGCATCATTTTTGTTCGATTGGTTGTAGTCACGGATTGCTTTGAATTGAGCATCTAGCGCTTCAATTTTCTGCTCTACTTTTTCTTCGATATTGAAGATCTTACCAATATTGCGCCATTGCGCTTGCGTGCCTTCCCAATAGCCTTGGTTCTCTTCCGCCGCAAAAACAACTGTAGGGGCAATTTCACTCAGCTCTTCATATTTCGCAGACGCTCGCGGACCAACCAAAATCAAATCCGGTTTTTGCATGTAGATGGTTTCAAAATCAGGTTCAAACAAACTACCCGCAGAGGTGTAGTTATCTTTGCTGTATTTTGAAAGGTAACTAGGAAGATTAGACGAGTTAGATACTGCAACAGGATCGATACCAAAGTTGTCCAGCGCATCTAGCGGGCCAAAGCCAATCACAACCACACGCTCTGGGGATTGCTCTAGCTCTGTTTGACCCATGTAGTGGTCAATCACAACTTTAGCAGCGAAAGAAGGAGAAACAGTAAATAACGACAGCATAGCCGCACCGACGAATTTTTTCATTTTGTTAAGCCTTAATGAGATCTATTATCATACGCGTTCGCAATATAACGCTACTCTTTAATGCATTCAACAAAATTTAAGGTACTTTACATTAGTTACGTTTACTCAAGACTTAGATATATCAAAGACTTATAAAACCCATCAGTTTCAATACCTGGGCGTATCATTCATGCGCTTCAATAAACGCTTTGAGTGCCAGCTCATCAATAATCTCCAAACCGTTGTCCGTTTTTGTAATCAATCCCTTTTCAATCAAGTCCTTAACTGCACGTCGATAGACTCGGCCTGAGGTGCCAAACCGCTCAGCCTCTTGGTTCACTTTATCAAAGCCACCAAGGAGCTTATCCGTCTGATTACGGACGAGAAGATCATAGGCAATGTTGTAAGTAATGGGATGCAACAAACGACTAGTGTAGATATCCATGGAGTCTTGATAATCCTCAGCCAATGCTGAAGCGAAGAACACCATCATTTGGGGATAATTTTGCAGTGCTTCGGTTAGTTTTTGGATACAGATAACATCAACCTGCATATGTTCATCTGCTATCACATTCCATTGACAAGGAGTCCGAGTGAAGAACTCCATTTCACCATAAATATGATAGTCGCAGTTAGCTTCCCCTAATTGAAAACGTCGTCCATTTGCGGCCAATATGTTCATCGAGACTCGACCTACTGGCACAACATACAAGTACTGAAGTTGCTCACCTTGGCGGAGAATTGCTTCCCCAGCATCAAAGTAACGCGAATTTATTTGGCATTGATAAATCAAATCGCGAAAGGTGGCACTCTTTTCTTCAAGGTATGTTTTGAAGCGACCAGTCGGATAAGGGCTGATTTTCATTTTCTGCTCTCTCAGAAAAAGTTACGGACAACTATTTAAGGTGGATTGTACCCCGTAACTCCAAATAAAAAAGCGACAGTGACCTGTCGCTTTACATCTATTCTGTTTATGTGACTTACTGAGATAAAGACTGGCTAACGCTGAGCAACCAAGGCTTCTAATGCCGTAATCGCGGCGCTCTTCTCACCTTGCATCATTACTTTGGCTTCATCAACGTACTGACCAACACCTTCTTTCACATCTTGTTGATACAGCACCACGTTGTTTAATATCGAAGCCACATGAAGGCCTCGTAGTCGACCGACCGTAAACAGCGCAGAGGTTTCCATATCGGCACCTAAGATGCCTTTTTTGTTCCAATGTTGGCATATTGCATCTTCGTCATCGGTATAGAAACTGTCGTGAGAACGCACCACACCAAAATGATAATGCACTTTTTGCATCGACAAGTAACGCTCAACTTCCTTTAACAGTGAAAAGCTTGCGTAGGCTGGATAAGACGAATCGACATACGCTTTAGAGCCGCCCTCATCTCTTACCGCGCCTTCGGCAATGATCAACTCGCCAAGATGAATGCCTGATTGCATTGCCCCCGCCGATCCAACGCGTACCACATGAGTCACACTGCACTGTTTTAGCTCTTCCACTGCGATGATCATCGATGGCGCACCTATACCTGTACTACATACTGAAACAGGCTTGCCTTTGTAGTTGCCGGTAAACACACGGTACTCGCGGTTTTCCGACACCATTTCTGCATCATCAAATAATACCGCGATACGATTCGCTCGATCTGGCTCGCCGCATACAATAACGAGGGGAGCGATTTGTGTTTCATCCACTCCGATATGAGGTTGTTTGGCCATTTTTCGTTCCTTACGCAGCAGCGTGCGCTAAGGTTTTATCGCCATTGCGCTTAGCGCTACGAGCCCACTCACGCGTGCCATTGGCAGCGATGAACATAAGAATCGCGTACTGAACAGACATTGCGTAAACACCTTGCGTCGCGTAGATACCCACACTGATAATATTAATCACAACCCATAGAATCCAGTTTTCGACGTATTTACGTGTCATCAGAATTTGTGCAACAACAGAAAGTACTGTCATGGTTGCATCCCAGAACGGGAACGCGTCAGGTTCAAGCACCGGTTCAGCCAAGTCAGCACCAAAGAGATTCAAGCTATCAACAGCAATGTTTGCTAGCGCAAAGAAAAATGGGTCGATATAGATCGTTAATAATGCGATACATGCAACGCTAATAGAGGCAGTAGTAATAAGTTTCTGTTTATTTAACCAGCGAACCTCCAGCGTTTCACCTTGTGCGTTTGGACGAGTCCACGCATACCAGCCGTAAATGTTCGCACAGAAGAAAAACAATTGAAGAAGCAATAATCCGTATAACTGAATTTGAAAAAAGATAACGGCAAAAAGCGTGACATTCAGCAAACCGAATAAGTAGTTGATGGTTTTTTCTTGGCTGGCAAACCAAATGCAAAGCAGTCCAAAAACGGTACCGAAAGCTTCGATCCAGCTCATTGCGTAGCCGTCGCCAATCGGAATGTTAACGAGAGTATTATTAATATCGAGTAAGGCAAAGAGGTCCATAACATGTCCTTTATTATTTTGTTTGGAATACGCTTATATTAGAGCGTGATCCCCAACAAAAAGGAGGACATTTGTCCTCCTCTTGATGCACTCGATCATAATTCAGTTCAATGTTTACTTGAAAGCAATAAATGATGCTATTGAACGGTGTTGGAAATAGACGTGCCTATGAGTCCAAGCCTAGATAGCGTTTTTTGAATGCAGAAGCTGATGCAAATAAAGCTGACGCCAAAAGTGTAATAATAAAGCCAATTGCGTACTCAAATGCTTCATTAACCAGTAGCTGATAGCAGCTCACAAAAAAAATCAATACAACTGTAATAACATTAACTCGGTGAAACCAAGGGTGTTTTACAGATAACTTAGCGTAACCTTTTGATAACATTTGACTAATCCGCCAGACAACAATTAATAGTTTTATTTATAATCAACGACGATAGTAAGGCTTTATCGTATAAAGAGAAACGACTTTTTTAATTTTTTAGCTCAACATCACACGTCATTCAGTGAGGTTTGACTTTAACCTCTTGACGCTTTTTCGTTCCACTAGAGTCGGCTCTAATTGTACGACCTGTGCCTCTGTTGACTTTTCATCCAACTTTCGTACAAGAGTCTCAACGGCAGCCTGCCCCAAACGATACTTAGGCTGATGAATGGTAGTTAGCGATGGCGACATAAATTTCGCGATATGGATGTCATCGTAACCAATAATGGACAGGTCGTCCGGCACTTTAATACCGAGCTCATTTGCGGCGTTAATCACACCCATCGCCATCATATCGTTAGAGACGAAAATCGAGCTGGGTAATGCGCCACGCTGAGCCATTTTTTTGAACGCTTGATACCCACCCTCACATTCGAAGTCCGATTCAATGATCCAATTGGCATTAAATTCCAAGCCCGCTTCGTTCATTGCTCGCTTATAACCTTCGTATCGCATTTGCGCTTGGTGTTTAATCAAAGGGCCAGTGATGCACCCAATTTCGGTATGGCCGCAATCAATTAAGTATTTCGCCGCTAAGTAACCGCCACGAAGTGAGTTGTCTTGGATTTTATCACTTGTAAATAGCATCGGCCCCCAGTCCATTACCACTACTGGGATATCTGGGTAACGCTCAAATACATCGATACGCTCTCCTTCTAGCGACGAACACATCAAAATCAAACCATCGACACGCTTTTGCAATAGCGTATTAATGGATTGACGCATACGTTCGTTATCACCCTCGGTGTTACATAAAATGAGGCTGTAGCCTTTTTGGTAGCAGCTGCGTTCGACGCCTTTTACGACTTCGCCAAAGAATGGGTTGGTTGAGGTTGTCACGAGCATACCAATGGTTTTGGTACGATTAACTTTGAGGCTACGCGCCAACGCAGAGGGCGCGTAGTAGTTAAGCTCTTTTGCGGCATTGTTAACGCGTTCAGAGATCTCTTCGCTCACAAAACGCGTCTTGTTAATAACATGGCTCACTGTTGAAGTGGAAACCCCTGCCAGTTTTGCGATGTCTTTCATCGTCGCCATGTTACTACTCCTATTTTAATGAGGCGTTGTGCGCCTTATTGTTCAGCGAGAAACGCGTCCACCTCTTCGCGGGTTGGAATCGACGTTTGCGCGCCAAAGCGGGTCACAGAAATTGCAGCCGCCGCATGTGCAAACTTAATCGCTGATTCTAAAGGTAAACCTTCTAGGAGACCAGTGACGAATGCCCCATTAAATGTATCGCCCGCTGCGGTAGTATCCGTCGCTTCAACGCGGAAACCCGAGATGATTTCGCCTCGACCGTTTTGGCTTAGCCAAACGCCTTTTGCACCGAGTGTGATCATGACAATTTCTATACCTTTACCATGTAGCACATTCGCCGCTTCTTGCGCGCTTTCGTTGTCTGTTACAGTAATACCTGTCAGAACTTCAGCTTCGGTTTCATTTGGCGTAATCACGTCAATGCAAGACAGTAATTCATCAGGCAATTCACGAGCTGGCGCAGGGTTCAAAATTACGTTGGTTTTGGCATCTTTCGCTACACGCGCAGCTTTCTCAATGCCGCACATCGGCGTTTCCAATTGCATTAGCAAGTAATCTGCTTGGCGAATACGCTCTAAATCTGGCTCAATCGCTTCTGCTGTCAGTTTGGCGTTCGCTTCAGCTGAAATGCAAATGCTGTTCTCACCACTGTCCGACACTTGAATCATCGCGATACCTGTCGGGCAATTTGGCTGCATCTTCACACCAGTGATATCGATGCCGTCCATTTTGAAGTTTTCGCGAATGTTAATGCCGAATGAGTCGTCGCCCACACAAGCGATAAAACCGATGTCTGCATTTAATCGCGCCGCCGCGACGGCTTGGTTGGCACCTTTGCCACCTGGGATAACTTGATAGTTGCGACCATGCAGCGTCTCGCCTGGGCGAGGGAAAGAAGGCACTTGAAGAACATGGTCAGCGTTTACACTACCTAACACCACTAACTTATTCATACGGTTATCCTCGGTTCTGAATGAACCCTTTTTAAAAACTGTTTAGGAAAATACATTAGATGACTTTAACTTCTCTTCCTGACGAAGGAGTCTCGATAAAAAGCCAAAGGCATCTATACCCCACACTTTGCAGTATTTTGGGTAAGCTTGCCCTCACCTCCTAAACGACAGATGTAAACGGAGGAGAGAGCAAAAATTAGGATGATTTATTGGAACTTGAAACTTACTTAGTGACTACTTTTAGTGGTACTGGGATGTACTCTTCTACTTCTTCACCTTTCAAAACTTTGTCAGCCGTTTCAACACCTAAAGCACCGATAAGGTCTGGTTGCTGAGCAATAGTTGCCGCTAGTTTGCCACGGTTAACTGCTGCAATGCCGTCTTCCGTACCATCAAAACCAACGATAACGACATCTTTGCCAGAAGCTTGAACTGCGCGAAGTGCACCTAGCGCCATTTCATCATTCTGTGCAAATACCGCTTGTACATCCGGGTTAGCCGCTAGCAGGTTTTCCATTACGTTTAGACCTTTTGTGCGGTCAAAGTCAGCTGGTTGGCTAGCAAGAAGATCCATATCGCTGCCCTTCACGGCATTCATAAAGCCTTCACCGCGCTCACGCGCTGCCGATGTGCCCGCAATACCTTCAAGTTGAATGACTTTTGCTTTTTCGCCGACTTTTTCCATGATGTAGTGGCCTGCCATTTCACCACCAATTACGTTGTCCGACGCGATGTGACTCACAACTTCACCACGGCTTGCACCACGGTCTAGTGTCAACACAGGGATCTTAGAACGGTTCGCCATACGAATTGCATTAGACACTGCATCAGAATCCGTTGGGTTGATAAGAATTGCTTTTACGCCGCGAATACTTAAATCCTCGATGTTCGACAGTTCTTTACTCGGGTCATTTTGCGAGTCCAGTACAATTAAGTCGTACCCCAATTCTTTCGCTTTTGCTTCCGCACCGTCTTTCATCGTTACGAAGAACGGGTTGTTTAGCGTCGAAACCACAATCGCCATGGTATCTTGAGCTTGCGCCGCTACCGATACGGTTGAAGAAAGAAGTGCAGCAGAGATAAGAGTTGCAAGTTTTTTCATCGTTCTAGTCCTTTGTGTAGGGTGAGCCAGTACACGTCCCCTGACTCGGTTTGTATTCACTGTTTTATATATACAGATTGTTATGAATTACTTGTTTTTGTTGTCTACCAATACCGCCAGCAAGATAACCACTGCTTTTGCAATCATTTGGTAGTAGGAAGAAACATCAAGTAGGTTAAGTGCATTGTTCAAGAAACCGATGATCAGCGCACCAATCAAGGTACCCATGATACGGCCTTTACCGCCCATCAAGCTGGTACCGCCAAGAACAACCGCTGCGATAGCGTCTAGCTCGTAGCCCATACCTGCTGTTGGCTGCGCCGAAGAAAGACGAGACGTTACAATAATGCCTGCAAGCGCTGCTAACATACCGCAGATGGCGTAGACACCAATCTTCACTCGGTCTACATTGATACCTGATAGGCGAGTCGCAGACTCATTGCCGCCTAGTGCGTAAACATAGCGACCAAAGCGCGTGTGGTTAAGTAAATACCAAGCCGCAGCGAACACAACCACCATTAACCAAACAGGAACTGGAATGCCTAGCGCGTAGCCAGTACCAAACCATGCGAACGCATCCGCGGTGTCAGTAAAGCCTGTCGAGATTGGTCGACCTTCGGTGTACACCATGGTCACACCGCGTAGTAACGTCATGGTAACCAGCGTAGCGATAAATGCCTGCACCTTACCCTTCGCAATAATGATACCGCTGATCGCACCTAACGCTGCACCTGCGACTAAAGCAGTTGGAACCGCCACTAGCACCGGAACCTCAAGCGCAATCATGCTTGCCGCAAAGGCACCACACAATGCCAATACCGAACCAACACTTAAGTCGATGCCTGCTGTTAAAATAACTAATGTCATACCCACTGCGATAATGGCATTCACGGAGGTTTGACGAAGAATGTTGAGAATGTTGTCGACCGTAAAAAAGTTCGGGTTCAAAAATGACACAACAACGATCAGAAAGATCAAAGCTATCAGTGATTTTTGCTCAATCAGCCACTCTTTTGTGAACAACTTCTTGTTGCCAGTTTCGGTTGGTTTGCTCATGGTATTCGTACTCATGCTGCTTCCTCATTGATCTCTTTGCCTACGGCACAGGCGAGTAATTTTTCTTGATCGGCGTCTTTCGCATCAAATTCGCCAGTGATACGACCTTCATGCATCACTAAAATACGGTCGCTCATGCCGAGCACTTCAGGCATCTCGGAAGAAACCAAGATGATGCTCATGCCTTCGGCCTTAAACTTGTTGATGAGCTGATAAATCTCTTTTTTTGCTCCGACATCAACACCACGTGTCGGCTCATCCAGAATCAGAACTTTAGGTTTCGTCATTAACCCTTTCGCTATCGCAACTTTTTGCTGGTTACCACCAGATAAGTTGCCGATGATTTGATCTCGCGTTGGGGTTTTAATGTTGAATAACTTAATAAAATCTTCCACAGCAATCACTTCGTCGCTGTGTTGAATCTGGAAGCCTTTGGTCAGCTGGTTTAGCGAACAAAGTGACATGTTCTCCTTAACCGAAAGACCTAAAACCAAACCATCGCCTTTGCGATCTTCAGAGATGTAAGCGATACCATTTGCCAAGCCATCTTGCGGGCTAACCGGGTTAATAGTTTTGTTATCAAGATTGATAACACCATGCTCACTAGGTAATGCGCCGTAAATGACTTTCATGAGTTCAGTGCGGCCTGCGCCCATCAAGCCAGAAATTCCAAGAATCTCACCACGCTTGAGAGTAAAGCTCACATCCTGAACGCCAGACCCAGTCAAACCAATGACTTCAAGACAAGTTTCGCCATGTTGGACATCAATACGTGGATATTGCTCTTCTAATTTTCGGCCAACCATCATTTCAATTAGGCCATCTTCATCAGTGTCGGACACCTTGCACTCACCGATAAACTTACCATCACGAAGCACCGTAATATCATCACAGATTTCAAAGATTTCTTTAAGACGATGCGAGATATATACGATGCCGCATCCTTGAGCACGAAGCTCATTAATCACTTTAAACAGTGATTCCGTTTCGGTATCGGTCAATGCGTCCGTTGGCTCATCCATAATGATGACTTTCGACTCAAACGAAAGTGCCTTTGCAATTTCCACCATTTGTTGTTCACCAAGGCTTAAATCGCCAAGCAATGTTTTTGATGAATGCTTTACATTGAGGCGTTTTAAAAGCTTGTCAGCTTCGTCATACATTTTGCTCCACTGGATACGCCCTAAGGATCCAGTGAACTCTCGTCCCAAGTAAATATTTTCGGCAATCGTCAGTTCAGGAATCAGGTTCAGCTCTTGGTGAATAATGCTAATACCAGCTTCCTGTGAATCGCGTGGACCTTTAAAGGCCGCCGGCTGACCTTGATATTGAATGCTCCCCGCATCCATGTGGTAAATGCCTGTCAACACCTTCATTAACGTTGACTTGCCTGCTCCATTTTCACCCATCAGCGCCATAACACGGCCTGGATAAACATTCAGGCTTGCTTTGTCGAGTGCTTTTACGCCCGGAAACGCCTTCTCAATTTCGCTTAGTTGTAGAATGGCTTGAGTCATAATCTGTCCTCAATATCTCTGGCTTAAAAAACCACGCCCGCTTGGAAAATAACGTTCGCATATGGCGAGCATTCGCCCGTTCTTACGATAGCGCGACTTTGGGCCGTGCGTGCTTTAAACGCTTCATGTGACACGTAGCTCACCTCAATAGATTTGCCCGTTTCTTCACTCTCTTTGCTCAGTTCGTTGAGCAACGCTTCATGCAAAACTGGGCTTGCATCAGAGAACTCTTCCGCAATGATGACCCCTTCGATTTGGGACTCAGATAGAATTACGCGAACAGTATCAAGAAAACTTGGTACCCCATGCGTTAGCGCCAAATCGATTCGCTGAACATGCTCTGGGATTGGTAGACCAGCATCACATATCGTGATCTCGTCGGTGTGGCCTAGCGTCGCCACCAAGTAAGAAATATCTGAGTTAATTAGGGTACTTTTTTTCATCTCATCGACCTTTCGGTTACACGTTCATACAACCATGAGCGCCTGTTTTAAAGTGTTTTCGTTATTAACAGAAAACTCATCGAAACGTTTCGATGAAATAATAATTCGTCATCGCAATTTGACCAGTGTGAGATCGATAAGGTGTGAGAATGATCTGTAATTCAATTGTCATTGAATAGGAAAAGTGCACTTGAGTCACACTTTACCATCGAAACGTTTCGATGACGGTATTTCCCTGTCATTACGGTTAGGTTTTATACAGGGAGGAAGGAAAAGAGACGTCCTACTACTGAGAAAACCTCTAGTTAATAAGCTCGAAACCTTTCACGTCATCACAATTCTTAGATAGCTGCCTGATTTTGGAGAACGCTCACCTTACAATCTGGTTACAATTTGCCAAAACACATCATCCGTTCAGTACCTTACCTGGTACGCGACGTTTGTAGGGACACAAACGGAAACTAAGAACCATAATGAAGTTAAGCAATAGAGTCATTTTGCTTGTCGCGCCAGTGATCTTATTAAGCGCGTTAGTATCTAGCTATATTATTTATAGCATTCAAAAAGTGACGCTCATCAAGCGGGAAGACAGCTATATTCAGTTGCAAATGGAAAAGCTCGCCGGGCAGTTTCGACAAGCGAATATTTTTCTTAATAGTTATGCCTATACGCTCAGTAAAAGTGATGTGTTACAAGACTACTTGGTAAATCATAACAACCCCTATCGTGAACGAGTCTTGTTTAACCGATTAGACGAGACCGCTGAAGTATTGAGCCATGGTTACAAAGGCGATGCAAGCATGGCGATCCTCGACGGCAAACAAAACCTTCTCTACTACACAGAAAACAAATATTACGAATCATCGGGCGTGGTCGACCCAAAGGTGTTAGAGTACATATCACGAAGTTTCAATGAGAGAGAGGCTTTCAGTCACACTGGCTTTATTTATAACTCCAGTGGACAAAGCATTCTTCTTCAATATGAGGTCGTCGACAAAAGAACGGGGACTCACCCTTTGAGCTTTGACTCGAAAAATGTGTTTTTTGTGGTAGTTTCCGTATCACTTGAAGCCTTTAACGAGATTAAGCATGACATCGAGTTTGACACGCACAGCGTGATTACTTTCGCCGACAAACCCATTTATCTTGATATTCCTCTCGCTCAAACCATTGAGCTGCTGCCGCACTTTTATGCCGTGCTTTCTCCTGCCGAATATTTAATGTGGAATAAAGTCGATAAAGTGTGGCTAGAACTTGCTTTCTCCTTTGGCGTAGCGGCGTTTTTCACCATCACATTAATCATTTTGGTGTTGTACCGCTATGTGTTGCGCCCTGTTTCTCGCCTTGATAAGCAGCTGAACGAACTTGAATCTAATCAACGTGACAATATTGAAAAGCTAGAAACAAACGATGAAATAGGACGCCTCTCTGCACGCTTTTTTGATATGTATGAGGAACTTAATGTCATCTATAAAAAGACAAAACGCCTAGCTGAAACGGATCACCTGACGCAACTCGCCAATCGCCATCGTTTTCATGAGCTTGCCACTCGTGAACTTATCTCCCCTTCGCAGTTTCTGTGGGTTGTTTACGTCGATCTTGATAACTTTAAATACGTGAATGATAAATACGGGCATGAATTGGGAGATAACTTATTAAAAGTGTTCTCATCACACATCAAGAATGCCTGTCAAAAGTTCTCGCACGATTACAACAGCCCCTGCTTTGCCGCCAGGTTATCTGGTGACGAATTTGCAATTTTGCTGAGCTCAAATCAAGAGGTAAAACGCTTGCCTGATTTGCTTGCATCAGAGCTGCTAAAACCGATTAGTAATCTCAGTTCATCTTGGAGTAATTCATTTCCCGTTACGGCAAGCGTAGGTATTGCACAATATCCTCAAGACGGTACTGACATCGCGAAGTTACTCTCCAGTGCCGATGCGGCTATGTATCAAGCAAAACGGGCAGGGAAAAATCAATACGCCTATTATTCAGCCGCTCTCAATATTGAGTCTCAAAGACGAAGTCAACTTGAACGTGCGCTCCGAAAAAGCAATGTAGAGGAAGAATTCCACCTTGTTTTTCAACCCTATATGAACAATCGAAGCAACGAAATTGAGGGGTTAGAAGTCTTGTTGCGCTGGGAAGCCGAAGGTATCGGCCCTATCCCTCCAAAGGAGTTTATTCCAATTGCAGAGCAAGCCGGATTATTTGATAAAATTGACCGCTGGGTTTTCGCCAATGCAACGGCGGAATACCATCAATTAAGGAATATTTTCGGTAAGGATATTGTTCTTTCGGTCAATCTTTCATCAGCAGAGCTAAACTCGATAGAAATGGCAAACTACATCCATGAACAAGCGACACTGCACAGTGTTAAACCAGAATGTATTGAGATAGAAATAACCGAAACCTTTGCCGCAGAACAACAAGGCACGGCTCTACTTGATGAGCTATCAAAACGTGGCTACCGTCTTGCAATTGATGACTTTGGTTCTGGTTACACATCGTTAACTCAGCTCGTTCAGTATCCGGTTCAAAAAATCAAATTTGATCGAGAGTTCCTCGTTACATTGATGAACACCAACAACGGCCATGTGATCAAACCTATTATTGAGCTATGCCATGCCCAAAATAAAACGGTTACAGCAGAAGGTATTGAACACAATATGATGCATGAATGGCTATCGGCATACCGCTGCGACTATATGCAAGGCTATTTATTTGGCAAACCAATGACTAAAGAACAATTGAGCTTGTGGTGGCAATCGGCAAATGACGACAGTCGATTTGATGCGTCCATGGTCAGCTCAATTAGGGTTTCAAGAACATAAGTTAAGTGGAGACGTACAGCTGTCACAACTGTGGCGGCTGTATTTAGCTGTATATGAGCTTCATTGATAGATGCTCAGCTTTTGTTCCCCCATACCTATATCTATGACTTTAGTTGAGTAAATTACTATTTATTCGTTTTTAAACCAGCACTTCCTTGAAATCCAAACCGGTCAAATTCAGCGCTTTGACGCTATCGTACAAGCCACCTTTTTTGTCCGTGCAAAACGTTCTGAGCCCAGCACCTTTAACTCTGAACAAGTCAGATTCATTAACGGCTTCTCTATTCAAAACGAGTTTCTTAAACGGTCTAGCACGACTTAGCTTACCATGACGAAGATTATACTCGGTAGCAGAGGTATCAATGGCATCAATTTGAGTGACAATGTTTAATGCTCGCCAAGGCTTTCCTTGTAGATTTAATGGTAAAAATTCGACATTCTCGCTCAACACATCGAGCTTATCCGCAATAGAAGCGGATACAGCAAGAGTAAAAGATCCCCATGCTGCAATATCAGGCCTGGGCAATGGCTTTTCACCCATAACGTCTAACCATTCAATATCAATACTTTTCCAACTGGCTTTAACAGACTCTCCATAGAGTTGGATAGGTTTGCTTGCCGTTACTTGAAGAGACATTTCCAATGGCGACTCTTGCAACATTGCAAAATCATTAACATTGGGAGTGACAATAAACACTTTATTAAATGCTGTCATAACCGTCCTTAAATAAATTTGAGCGCTTTTCTTAATGAGACGAGCGCTTTCACACCAAACCAAACCAAACCAAACATAATAGATAGAGTTTACTTTCATGTTCAAAAATTTAATGAATTAATATCTGGCGTTCTTATCTTTTAATTTCTAAGTTTTATTATTTATATATTTTAATCCACACGATAGAATTATTTTTTCAATTTTTACTATGTACCCTTCCTTATGTAATCGAATAAATTAGAGAATAAACAATAGCACGCATCACTTCACTTTTGTCGAGCTCATCACTCTCACTTAAACGATAGATTCACAAGTTCAATTTTTGTACGACTTAGACTTGGCTTTGTCAATCGTGAATTAAAAACAACCGATTCACCGCTGTTTTACTGCCTTTTCTTACCACCCTGTTGTTTATTCATACATTATAAATGCACTTATACACATAACGATTCGGCGTTACGATTTGTTACGAGTTAAATCACAAACTTTTGAGGTATTGGATAAAGCGTAGAAAAAGAAAACACATTGAAATAAAAAGAGTTTCTAAAGTACGAAAAATAAAACGCCGTTTTTATAAATTAGCAACTTCACAAATATCCTTAAACACAGTTTTATTAATTACATATATCAGATATTATTTACGCCGAAGTTTATAGAAATCATCGTTAAACTTCATATTTTTTATAAGTTTCAATTAGTTAGTTTTTAACTCGAAAACTTATCGTCAACCCAATATCAAGCACCTAAGCGTGCAATAAGAAACATTGGGAATAGAATTATATTGATGTGCATGTTGTTTTAACGAATGCATGAAGCAATCGGTAAATTTGTAACACCATAGAGTTTTATTTAGCCAAGATGAAAAAGTTAATTTTATTATTTACATGTGCGCTGTTGTCTGTCTCACCTTTTGCTTTTGCAAAACAATCAGATAACGAACCCAGGGATCATTTACGACCAAAGCAAGTTGAACATGTGTTTAAACAAGCCAAGCTAGATGGCATAGTAGACTTTAAGTTGTTCAGTGACGCTTACATCGCTTATCAGAAGACACCCGATAGAAAGAAGTCGGTACTAACGATCATCGACTATAGTAAACCATCAACTGAAAAGCGTTTTTATGTGGTTGATTTAGATAAAAAGAAGCTAATCTACAATACGTATGTTTCTCACGGCGTGAACAGCGGAAAGAAAACAGCGACACAGTTTTCAAATGTCGTGAACTCGCGAAAAACATCATTGGGCACTTTTTTGACTGATACCACTTACTACGGCTCAAATGGCTATTCACTTCGATTAGATGGGCTAAGCTCTGGATTAAACGACAAAGCTCGCGAGCGTTACATTGTCGTGCACGGTGCCGATTACGCAAACCCTTCCTTCATCAAGAAGAATGGATACCTCGGACGCAGTTGGGGTTGCCCTGCTTTGCCAGAGAAGTTGTCTCGCGAGATCATTGACACCATAAAAGGCGGCAGCGTTATTTACGCAAGCGCGTAATATCGATGCGACACATATGGGGAAGAAAAAAGAAGATTCTATTTCTTCCCCAGTAATAATCCTGTTAGCTTAATCGTCCTGTGCAACGACTCTCTTTCCATTTTCGCTTACTCGAAAGCGAAAATTATTGTGTTATTCGCTCATATACCTAAGTCCGATCAGAAAACTCTGTTCATCCCCCTTCCATCTCGTTAGTATACGCTGAGTTCATCAGACACTGGCTTTCATCGTTATCATAGTTCCACTAAGATTCCTTAATCATGGTGGGTAACTGTGGCTTTATATGTTTAGGGTTACTTCTTGCGTTATCTACACCGTATATTATTGATGCTTTCTTTGTCCCTGCTCTCAGGGCTCATCACAGCTTCATATGCGCATGAGTGGCACCACACCAAACATTACACTTCCGAGCGTTTACTTAAACTCTCACAACAAGACGATTTTGAGCTAGCACACACTGATTTTCATGCCTCAGCTTCTCTGAGTTCTTGGGGATCAGAAAGTTACTACCTACATATAAAACGCGAGTTGTTCGGGCTTGTCTCCTGTCGCCGAACATCAGCTACTGATGGCGTTTTATCATCAGATTTTACTCCTGATTATTTTTTACTTATTGCTTTCTCTTCTCCACCACTACTGGAGTTGGCAAAACAAGCATCTCGCTTACCTCTAGACAGTTATGGCGGACTCATGAGTCAACGCTCTCTTTATCGCCTCTCAGGAAGAAAGGAAGCTAACTTAATGTACGTCTTTACTCATGGTCGCAACGCCTTCTCTGTTGTTTAACTTTTTATGACATACAGAGAACACGAAAATGTAACGATAAGAACCAATATGCTCATTGTTACTAGAACCAATTTGAGGTCCATATAATGACAAGAATCGCTACAACCATCGCACTAGCATTACTATTTGCAGCGGGCTCAACCTTAGCAAACACAGAAACTAAGCCAGAAGAAATGAGTAACGACACTCTGTTAGAGTGTGCCAACGTTTCTAACGCACGTATTGCAGTTCCGGAACACAGAGCGATGTTCAGACACTACTTAATGTCTGAGAGAGACTACAGCTTTGACCAGCTATCGTCTGCCGAACTTGAATTTAAAGCAGCAGATAAGAATGAGTCTGAAGTAGAGAACATCTACAAGTCTCAGTGCAAAGAAGTTGGCGAATACTTATATAGCATTGGCTATTAAATTCGAAACCCTAACGACACTCAAAAAGAAAGGCGCAATGTATGCGCCTTTCTTTTTACTGACAAAAGCCTGTCGATTAGATGTCTAATCTGCATACAAGCTTAAAAGTGCAAATCAAGTAAACTTACTGAGAAAACTCAGACACATCCTTGGGTTTACAGAACGCTCGACGTGCTTTAACAAACAAGAAACTAAGCACTCCAATCACAAGAGTAATTATTGGTGCCGCCATTAATAGCATTGTGATTGCTTTGCTCATATTTTCCGGTAGCAAAGGAAGTAATGAACCGAAACCGCATAATATCAGCGTCCATAAAATCGCACTCAGCCACGCAAAGTAATGGAATTTACTAATACGTTTCACTCGCAACCCCATCATTAATGGCAATAGGGAACGAACAACCGGAATAAACCGCGCGCACAAAAGCGCAATCAATCCATGTTTACTGAGTAATACGTCGACTTGTTCCAAACGCTTTTGAGGAACCGCACTCACCCAGCCTTGGACCTTAGGTAAGCGATTTAGCCACTTGCCTTGTAAATAAGCCGCCCAACTTCCCAACCCCGCACTAACAGCTATCACCAACATGATCATAATTGGGTCAAGGACGCCAACCGCCGCCAGCGTACCGGATAATACGACGACACTGTCGCATGGGAAAGGTGCAGCAGGAATAAAACCACTTTCCAAAAAGATAATCACAGCAACAACAAAATAAACCAAACCTGCACTGCCTGGCGCCATTAACGCCGTGAAATCTTGATGCCAAAAAGCACTCAAGACCTGAATGATCGAATCAAACATAAACCGCTCCTAAGCATAATTAACCAAAAGTTGCAAAAACATGGAATGTGTTAGCGAGCATGTATAAAGCGGTATATGAAATTCGATTCTTTTCTCACTCCGATTCTGTATTTAAAGTGAGTAAAAATACTTTCAATACAACAACCTAAAGCCTCTTTGCCGATGCGTTTTAGCCACTTCATCAAGTAAATTGCCGAACGATGCGCCCACCATGCTACATCAAGCATTTCAAACCATTCGGGTTCTACATCGTCGTTCGAGCTCATTTCCTTAGCATGGCTAACCCTCAATATATTCCGGCTGTTTAAACTTGGATAGTCTTGTTGTATTGGAGAGACAGGATGTTCTGAAAAGTGCTTCGACTTAGCGTCAACAGCAATATTCTGGTTATGAAAGGAAAGAAAATTTGGGTGTGAGTACGCCAGGCTCATGCTCGGAGCCAACAAGCAGAAAAGTAGTCCGAGTAAAGCAATCAGAGTCGTACGCACAAAGGTAACCAAAACCAAAATAATAAGTTCTTTTAACCCTGTGCGTAACTATTGGCAATTAGTATTCTTAATCGTTAAGAATACTAATTATTTTTCACCGTAAGGGTAGCTTTCAAACATCTTCGCGATTTCTTCTTGGATGAGAGATTCTCTTTTCTCAGAGCTCATTGACTCAGACAGTTTACGACTTGAAACGCCTTTCCAAACGACTTGATTAGCCTTTGCATCAACCAGTTCAACCACCAACTTCCCATACTTACGTTCTTTATATCTTTCTGGGCTTGAAGTGATCACACCAAAGCTATTCCAGCCATAGCCAAAGCTCACCGACGATCCTGAAGAAACAAGCTCGGATTCTTCTACGATATCATGATGTACGTAAAGGTCACCGCCACTATTTACCTTAATTAAACCCTTACCCTCAAGCTGTTCAGCAAGCCCTTGCTCAATACGTCGACCATCAATACTGGTAGGAGCTTCCGCCTGAGCACCGAAGTCAAACGTTCTGTAAGCTGAAAAATCGGCTTGTTTATCTACATCGGTTGTAACGGTAGTACAAGCAGATACCAGCATCACCACCAGCCCTAATATCAAACCTCTCATCATGTTAAATCTCCTTTGGTTAAGCTGACTGTTTCAGCAGAATTACCCTGTGTTATACATACGCATCAACAGTAAAAAGTAATCATTTCAATATCTAGTCTTGACCATGAAACGTGACTGTTCAATAAACGAGATTAACCTTTACACAGAAAATCTTGAATATCATCAACATCTAAACACCTAAGAATTCGGTGTTTACGACCTAATTGGAAGCCCCTAGGCTTAGTAGCGGAATCGCGAGTGCCACAAAAAACCAGAGACAATGAACACTTTAACATCAGTCCGCTACTTTTTTAGGCAACTGACAAACATTTGATGAGAAAAGACTTTTCTTTTTCGTCCAGTGTGGCATATTAACTGAGTCCTATCGATGCGCGGGCATCGTATAATGGCTATTACCTCAGCCTTCCAAGCTGATGATGCGGGTTCGATTCCCGCTGCCCGCTCCAATCTCTTTATCCCAATTTACTCATAAAAATCCGATGGCGGAGCGAACAAACGGCGGCAGCGTTGTTTCCATGATAAGTTTGGTCGAGTTACGTCATGAAACATGTCTTTCCATTCTGCAAACGTCACGCGGATGGGATTAAAGCTGTTTACAGGTTTAGAAACCCCATATCGAACCGTTTCCACCTCTGGTTCAAACGTTCCGAACATTCGATCCCAAATAATTAATACACCCGCATAATTTTTGTCGATGTACTGACGGTTCACACCATGATGAACGCGATGATGAGACGGCGTGTTAAATACCCACTCTAGCGGCCCGAGAGAACGAATTGATTGGGTGTGAACAAAAAACTGTAAGCCCAGATTAAACAACACAACGAAGACAACCCATTTTGGCTCATAACCAATAATCACCAAGGGCAACCAAAAAATCCACATCCCCGCTAGCGGATACATTAAACTTTGACGAAATGCGGTACTGAAGTTCATTCTTTCCGAACTGTGATGAACAACGTGCGCGGCCCACATCCAACGAATACGATGGCTAGCCCGATGAAACCAGTAATAGAAAAAATCTTGCAGGACAACAAGTAAAAGAAAAGCTGAGACGCTCATTTCGATATCAAACAAACGCCAATCAAACCACCACAAATACAACTGAGCAATCAGTAAACCCGTGAGTATGTCTGTCGCTTGGTGTAAGCCCGCAAGAACAAAATTACACGCTACTTCAGGGAAGTAATACGTCGCGCTTTCAGGCAAGCGTCCCCTTCTTTGTCCGAACCAATATTCGGCAAGCATGCAGAAAAAGAAAACTGGAGCCAGAATCATCAGAAGTAATTCTGGGCGGTCCATCAATTGCGTCCAATCCATTGTGTTTCTACCATTTTGCATAGTGATCTTCAGTAAGACCCATAACTTCTTCTAACTGATGTTTGATGCCATTTCCATCGATAAGATAGCCAGAGAAATAACCGATGTACTGACGAAAGTTACTTTTGAGAAGCCAAAAATTTTTCTTCTCTGAGCGTCGATTCAAAGGCGTGAACTGTAAGTTAACTCGTTTATCTTCCGACGTAATATGCCACTTTTGCCCTTCATCACTTCGTGAAAACTGAAACTGCACAGGTTGCAAAAAGTGACGCTGACCATTAATCCACAATACATTTTCGCAATAGCCAGTTTCATTAACGCCAGCTGCCAAGTTCAACCCCAGACGCCTGTCATCCTCAAAGCAATTGATACTCGCCCAGCGCCAACTTGTTTCTCGCCGCATGTACCCAGCGGAAAAATCGTAACCAGCAGCCACCTCTGAAAGATCTTGCTCTTTTCCTAGTATTAACAAGTTACCGTCTACTGCTAAAGCATTGTGCTTCTGAGTATATGTCCAACCCGCGTAACCTGTTGGCGTACACAACATTAATGGCAAACTCATATTTTCTGGACGTAAATAGAGATCCGCATTGACTGACTCTGTCACAACGTGGACGTGCCAAGTACCATCCTTAATAGAAAACTGAACTCTTTTGTTAGCAAGATGGGCAAGACTACACCAACTGGAAGGCTGAGTTTGATAACCTATATTAAAAGGTTTCAACCATTGTTGCTCAATCAACTTATTCTTTTTAATATCAAACAGGTAGCAAAAGCCGGATGCTAAATACCGTATATCAGCAATCGCTACTCCAATGACGTAATTAGGTGTGACCAAATTGACGAACTGAAACTGCTTATAATCGCGGTAACGGCGCCACTTAGACACTGGCTTATCCATCTCATCGAGGTAGGTAAATTTATCTAGCTGTAACGATGTTGGAATTCCATCAAGGTGGCCAAACGCTGGTAGGCCATTCTGCTGAATAAACGAGTTCAGAACCTTAAGCTCATCCATATAGTTGTCTTTTCACAAGTTATTACACACAAAAAACATTAACATTACGTTAACATAAACAATTTGCGTAACTGCACAACAACATCGACTAAAGTGATTTCTGCTTGTTATATGTGAAACTGATCACTCAACCACCCGCTTACTTATCTCGCCCTACCTATCTCAACCAACACAGCCTGGGTTAGAAGCTGCACATTCTCATCCGCAGGAAAGACCACTACAACCATTGAATCTTGGTCAAAATCACTATTTAATGGAAATACATTCATATAAACTGATTGCTTATTCACATCAAGGAAGAAATCTATGTCATACATACACGATACTATTGTTGCGTTGCAACACAGTAGCCCTGCGCAAAAAGAATTTTACCAAGCGGTAGAAGAAGTATTAACTTCTCTCGCGCCGGTAATAGAAGGCAATAATAAATATAAGGAACAAGCGATTATCCAGAGGATCGTCGAGCCAGAACGTCAAATCATGTTTCGAGTTCCTTGGGTTGATGATGCTGGAAATGTACAAGTAAACAAAGGTTATCGAGTTGAATTCAACTCTGCTTTGGGGCCGTACAAAGGAGGATTGAGATTCCATCACTCAGTCAATGCGAGCATCATAAAATTTCTCGGCTTTGAGCAAATCTTTAAAAACGCACTGACTGGCCTTCCTATCGGTGGCGGCAAAGGCGGTTCAAACTTCGATCCTAAAGGAAAATCCGACGGCGAGATCATGCGATTTTGCCAATCATTTATGAACGAGTTGTACCGTCATATCGGTCCTGCCACCGATGTTCCCGCAGGCGATATCGGCGTCGGGGCGCGCGAAATTGGCTATATGTTTGGTCAATACAAACGATTGACGGGGCGCTACGAAGGTGTGCTTACAGGCAAGAGTCTTCTTTGGGGTGGATCACTCGCCAGAAAAGAAGCGACAGGATATGGCGCCGTCTATTTTGCAGAATGCATGCTCAACGACCGCAACGATTCATTGAAAGGGAAAACTTGCCTCGTTTCTGGTGCTGGCAACGTGGCTATCTACGCCATTGAAAAACTGTACCATATGGGAGCAACGCCGGTTACATGCAGCGACTCTCGAGGTACGATCTATCATGAGCACGGTATTGATCTTAAGCTCCTAAAACAACTGAAAGAAGTGAAAAGAGCAAGCTTAGAAGAATATTTAGAAACTTACCCTGAAGCAGAATACACACCAGAGGGCGACTATCCTAATGAAGGACATGCTGTTTGGCGATATCAGGCTGATGCTGCCTTCCCTTGTGCGACTCAAAATGAACTAACGTCAGACGACGCACTGGCTCTTATCGAAAACGGATGTATTTTGATTAGTGAAGGGGCGAACATGCCAACCACCCGTGATGCTGCCAATATTATCGTGGACTCAGACATAGCTTATGGGCCTGCCAAAGCAGCCAATGCAGGCGGCGTTGCAACCAGTCAACTTGAAATGGCGCAAAACGCCAGCATGCAAAACTGGACGTTTGAACAAGTGGATAGTCAGTTGCAAACCATCATGAAAAATATTTTCATCAATGCAAACGAAACCAGTAAAGAGTTTGGCCAACCTGGAAATTTAGTTTTAGGCGCCAACATTGCAGGCTTTAGAAAAGTCGCTGATGCAATGATTGAGCAAGGTGTCGTCTAGATGAACGAGCCAGCAGGATGACTGCTGGCTTAATATAACTCCGCAATAGGCCGCGCTTTTGATAAAGAGCTTCACTTAATTCGCAATAAGCGTTATCACTTCTGTTTTAACGGAGTTGGCGATAAAGCAATTCTCATGGGCCATGTGGTGCAGTTTTTCTAATTGAGATAGTGTCGGTTGTTTTTCACCTGAAAATGTTATCTTAGGGTTTAACGTTACCTTTGATACCCACTCTTTTCCGTTTTCGCCTTTTTCAAGCTCCCCTACCGCTTCATCGAAGTAACTGTCCACAACATAACGTCGCTTTGCTGCAATAGACAGGAAAACGAGCATATGACAACTAGAAAGTGCCGCGACAAACGCTTCTTCTGGATCAACGTTTTCTTCTACGGATAGTGGTAATGGCACTACGTGGGGAGATGGAGATGCTGGGACTTGCAACCCTCCATCAAATTGCCAAATGTGTGCCCGACTATACTTATTATCACTAAACTCTTCGCCAGCTTTACGATGCCATTTGATTAAAGCGGAATGCTTACTCATTCTAACTCCCTGATTTTCCGACGACGAATCAACACTATCCGTCCTTGCCACAGTAAACCACAACAAAATGAGTTAAGGAAAGCATCGCACTCACAGGGACTATAAAATCTGTTGAGGATCGGCATTGTTCTTCTGGATATCATCCAAAAGTCTATGAGACTGATGGATGTTGACCTGTAACCGATTGATCAGCATCTGCAACTGCTCAATCTCGGGACTTTGGTTGGCTTTAAGTTGAGTTTCCAGGGCCTCCGTTTGGCTCGCCAAAATAGGTAAACTTAGGTTCAGTGCCATCCCTTTCGTTTTGTGCAACGTCAGCTCTAATGAAGCAAAGTCTTCAGCCATAAAGTATTCAATAAGTTCATCAACCGAAGTCTCAAAATCGACAATAATGCTTTTTAGCAACTCGTCGAGCGCTTCTGGCTCATCTCGTAAAGAAGTAAACATGCCTGAATGGGAGAGTTCTTCCTCTGTTAACCTTAAGTTCTCGATTGGCTTACGTTGCAATTGAAGCACATTGCTGTCACTCGTTAGTGGCGGATTCTGTTTCGGTTCGAGTCTGGCGGCAAACTGTTTGAGAGCGTCTGAAAAGCTCTCATGCTGTAGCGGTTTCGTAAGCACATGGTCTGCTCCTGCTTCAATAAAGCTATCGTGAGCTTCACGAAATACGTCTGCCGTGTACGCAAAGAGTAATGTCTTGATACCTAACTCTTGTCGGATAACGCGTGTCGCCTCAACGCCATTCATCTCGGGCATATGGTTGTCCATCAAGATCAGGTCGTACTCGTTCTCTTTCGCCTTTTTAACCGCGATTAATCCATTTTCTGCAACTTCCACTTCATGCCCAAGCTTTTCGCAAAACCCTTTTGCCACAATGGCATTCACACGGTTATCATCAGCAAGTAGTATCTTTAAATGGTTTGATTTTGCGCGAGGTTTCGGTGCTTCTTGCTGCTTTTTCGGAGCAGATTCTACCCAAGGAATCGGCAACTCAACGATAAATTGACTTCCAACGCCTTCTATACTCTTCAGAGTAATATGGCCACCCATCAAATCGGTTAGTTTTTTGACGATGGCTAACCCAAGCCCTGTTCCGCCGAACCTTCGAGTCGTTGATGAGTCTGCTTGCTCAAACGAGTTAAAAATATGCTCGTGCTTGTCTGGCGCAATACCAATACCGGTGTCGCTCACGCGCATGACCAACAACTGATTCGATTCATCTAACTCAGTTCTAACCAGCACATGCCCTTCATTGGTAAACTTCACCGCGTTACCGGCGAGATTAAACAAGATCTGTCGTAAACGCGCACAATCTCCAGTAAATTCAGTATATTCAGAAACCTCGTTTTCCAAGATTAACTCGATATTTTTTTCATCAACAAGTGGTTTTATTGCGCTACACACCGGAGAAAGCACTTGATCGAGCTTAAACTTAGCTTGCTCAAATTCCAGTTTGTTTTCTTCAACTTTAGAAAAATCCAAAATATCGTTGAGGATAGTCATCAGATGCTGGCCAGAATCAAGAATAACCCTAATATGCTCTTTCGTCGTCGGCTCTTTGGTCTCTTCTGCAATCATTTGAGAAAGCCCTAGTACACCATTCATCGGCGTCCTTAGTTCGTGACTCATTGCAGCGAGAAAATTTGATTTCGCTTTTGCCGCTCGCTCGGCTTTGTTTCTCGCCTCTTCAATTTCAAGATTCAACTGTTTTAAGTTATGCATTCGGTGATGTGACTGATAAACAAACGCGCTAACTAGAAACATCACCGCGATAAATACAAACAACCACGTAAAACGCGCCTCACTTTGAGCAATATTGAGTAACCGATGCTCTGAGCTTTCGACAAACTCAATATAAGTGTGATCAAGCAGTTCATTCGTCAGCAATTCAATTCTTTTATCACTCGTTTGAAGCCGTTTAAGGAAGTTCGCTTCCTTTTCACTCTCAACTTCAGTTTGTGTTAGAAGCAACTGGTTGAGAAATTCAAAATAACGACTGCCACCCAAAGATTGACCGCTCTCGGTAGAAACATCTTGCTGATATAAATTGAACAACATGAGTAATGCATACCGATTTTCTACCTGAACACCAATTAACATATCAAGCTTCAACGTTGTTTGAAGCACTCGCTCCTTAAACTGTTCAAGCGTATCCCTAACTTTTATACGATTGGGTGTCACGGGAAACCAAACTGATGCCTTTGATGATTCCAACAGTGCCTGTGCTGCGATTTCTATCTCTACTAAAGATGTTGTTAACTCATAGTTTTTCCTATCTTCAACGGCATATCGGTTCACGATAACATCACGCTCTTCAATCAACTCATGTCCGATGTTCATTAGCTCTGCATGAAATTCTTGAGCGTTTTTTGAGTTCATATACGACATATACGCCAGTGTGCAGCACGTCAGTATCCCAATAAAAAAGCAAAAGTTGATCAGTTTGAATTTATTCATTTTCCAACACCTCTAAAATTATGGGTCTAGGTGCTGTCAACGACTGCAAGAATGCTTCAATGTCCGCGACATTCTCATCGTTCATCGTTATACCGAGCTGGGTTTTAGCCATGATTTGTATCGCGTCGGATAACTTATCGACTTGCCCATTATGAAAATAAGGACTCGTTAGCGCGACATTGCGTAAACTGGCTACTCTAAAATAGAATCGCTCTTCATCCTCTATCGTAACGAGCTGCCTGCCCGAGTCCTCTACTACTGGCTTATCCTTGAAATAGGCGAACCTTTGGATCATCGCTCCGCCGATATTTTTGCCCTGATGACACTGCACACAACCTGAAGTCTGAAATGTTTTCCAACCTCTGATTTGCTGTTCACTCAGTACATGCGTGTAACCCAATAAGTAAGCATCGAATGGTGCGCCAGGCGTCTGCAGCCCTTCAACAAACTCCACAATAGCGGACTTGATATTATGAACGTTAATCGGCAATTCACCGTCACGATTAAATAGAGCTTGATAATGTTCACTCTCTTTTACATATTGCTCTATTGTTTGCCAGTTTGAGTCCATTTCCATTGGATTATGGATTGGACCATCAATCTGAGCCATCAAGGTGTTTTCCGTACCATCCCATAAAAAACGATAATTTAACGCTGCATTAAACACTGTTATAGAATTTCTAATTCCATCACCTTTCACCCCCGTAGAGACAGGTGTATTTTCAGCGCCATTGGTTTGCAGATTGTGGCATGTCGCACAGCTGACATTACCATTTGACGATAACTGAGGATCGCGGAAGAGATGCCAGCCAATTCTCGCTAGCTTAATATCCACATTAGGATCACCCTGTATGGGCTGAACTAGGGAGATATCACCTAACATCTTCGCGTTTCTTGCGGTTGTTGTTTGGCTCAAAATGAGTGTTACAACAGCTAGTGCGATTGCGCTGAATTGCCTCATCAACTACATACCTTAAACTTGTCATTGATATGAATTTAGTTGCATTTTGGCGTTTTTTCCACCCACAGGAAGTTGAAAAAACGAGTTAAGTATTGCTTTGTTTAAGGCTTTGGTTGAAGAGGGAGTAATAAGGCGAATAGGAAGAAACCTATCGCCTTATGAGTAGCTAACGTATTGAAATCTGAGTTTAGTGTAGAAAAGCCAAAAACCGTTGAAACCAAGTCACCTCTCCATAGGAGATCAGATCGAAAATAGTAAAGAATACGGCACAGATAACGGCCAACTTAATCAAACGCTGAACAATAAACATAAACATCACAATTACCAATAATTTGCTTTAGTTTACTATCTCACACAGCGTTTATATATAAAAAAGTAGTCTCCTAATTAGCCTCGGCAACTTATTCATTAGAACCTATACTCAAGCATCTCTAAGTTATTTGGATATACTTGAATTAGGATTTCAAAAAGTCCCTGTGACCACACAAGGAGGACTGCATGAAACGACTATGGATATGGTTCTTACCTTTACTCTTGATGGCCAGTCAAGCACTGGCGAATACCGTTTGGATTGTTCCTGTCAAAGGCGCTATAGGGCCTGCTACTAGCGACTATTTATCTCGTGAAATAGAAGAAGCTCAACTAAACGGTGTCAGTTTAGTGATCTTAGAGATGGACACACCAGGCGGCTTAGATAGCGCAATGCGAGATATTATTCACGCCATTACCACCTCCTCGACTCCCATTGCAACTTGGGTCGGCCCATCTGGTTCTAGAGCTGCCAGTGCAGGAACATACATCTTGCTCGCTAGTCACGTAGCCGCCATGGCTGAAGCGACAAACCTCGGAGCTGCAACGCCCGTCGCGTTAGGTGGTGCGCCTCAACCTCCTTCATCGGATGATGGCAAAGATCAAAACGCGGAAGAAACGCCAGAAGGAACCAACGAAAGCTCAGAGAAAGTTCCCGCTAAAACCGCAATGGAGAAAAAGGTAATTAACGATGCCAAAGCCTACATTAAAGGCTTAGCAAAACTTCATGGACGAAATGCAGAATGGGCAGAGAAAGCAGTAAGCGAGGCGGCGAGCTTGGATGCAACAGAAGCATTAGAATTAAACGTGATCGATTACATCGCCAATTCGCCAGAAGACTTAGTCAAAGCCATAGATGGGCAAACTGTTAAAGTAAACAATCGCACTGTGACATTGTCACTTGAAAATCCAACATGGGTTGAAAGAACGCCAGATTGGCGAGCAGAAATGTTAGCCGTTATAACCAATCCAAACGTTGCCTACATTCTAATGCTCATCGGCATCTACGGTTTACTTCTTGAATTTTACAACCCAGGAATTGGCTTACCCGGTGTGCTAGGTGGGATTTGTCTGCTTCTTGCCATGTACGCACTACAAATGATGCCCGTCAACTACGCAGGTCTTGGTCTGCTGTTACTCGGTATTGCACTAATGATAGCGGAAGCATTCAGCCCGAGCTTTGGTATTTTGGGCTTAGGCGGCGTTGTCGCCTTTGTACTCGGTTCGATATTTCTCATGGACAGTGAGTTACCAGGATTCCAGATCGCCCTTCCTTTGATTTTTGGTATTGCCATATTTTCCGTGGCTCTAATCGTGCTGACCGTCGGCCTGCTGCTCAAAATTCGTCGCCGGCGTGTAACGACGGGTTTAGAGACTTACCCTGGGAAGGTCGCCGTGGTAAGCGATGACTTTATCGATGGCGAAGGACGCGTTCAACTCAACGGTGCGTTATGGCGAGCTAAAGCCAAAGACCATCAACAATTCAAACAAGGTGATCACGTCACCATTGTTAATGTTAAAGGGCTGACCTTAACTGTGATGCCTGATGACCGCCAAAATAAATAGGAGGCGCTTTATGATGCTCTATACCGTTGCGGTGATCGTGGTGCTGCTGTTCGCACTAGCGACCCAAATGTTCAAGGTTTTGAGAGAATACGAACGTGGGGTTGTGTTCTTTCTTGGTCGATTTCAAGAAGTCAAAGGACCTGGTTTGATCATCCTTATCCCATTTATTCAGCAAATGGTGAGGGTTGATTTACGTACTGTCGTTTTGGATGTGCCGACACAAGATTTAATTACCAAAGATAACGTTTCTGTGCGCGTCAACGCGGTCGTTTATTTTCGCGTAGTCGATCCTCAAATGGCGATTAACAATATTGAAAGCTACAGCGATGCTACCAGCCAGCTAGCACAAACCACGCTGCGCTCGGTATTGGGTCAGCATGAACTCGATGAATTGCTATCAGAGCGAGAACGCCTCAATAAGGATTTACAATCCATTCTCGATCAACAGACTGATGACTGGGGAATCAAGATTGCTACGGTTGAAGTCAAACATGTTGATTTAAATGACAGCATGGTCAGAGCCCTAGCCCGTCAGGCAGAAGCAGAACGTAACCGTAGGGCGAAGATCATTCACGCTACTGGCGAGTTAGAGGCTTCAAATAAATTAAAAGAAGCAGCGCAAATGCTCAACGAAGCACCGAATGCACTGCAATTACGTTACATGCAGACACTCACTGAAATCACTACAGACAAAACATCCACTATTATTTTTCCAATGCCGATCAATCTTGTCGAAGCTGTCAGTGATATCGCCGAAGCGGTGAAAAAGAATAAAGAGACACAAGATAAGTAAGATTCTGCCCCTAGGAAGTAACGACCACTCACGTTACTTCCTTATTTGGTACTCGCTTTAAGGATGTGCCTATCTTCTTTATCACATTCTTGTTTCATTACTTCTAAGCCCGTTTTAAAGCATGTTCGCCAAGCGGTTTCAACATCGGCATCATACCCGGAATCACACTGTCGAACCGTTTCTAACAAACTCTCAAGCCAAACATCAAAATCCTGCGGCTCTATACCAATATCTGCACTTGCATGCTTTTTCCCATACTTTTCCACCATTTTGTGCGCTTCGGTCGAGGTATCTGCCATCATAAAAAATACAATAGACCCTCTAAGCATTCTCACTTGTTGGTGCATGTCTATACCGTCAAACTTCTGTCTAAAGTTGGCACTTTTCGACCATAAATTTTTGTAGAACAAGTCGAAAAACTCCTGATCTGAAGTACAACGTTCATAGCTATCATTAAAAACTTCAATCACGTTCATGTTGCTTTCCCCTACGCCTCAATATGAGTTTAATTTAATATCAAATAAAAGCTTCCAAATAAGGACTTTTAAGTTTCAAATCGATCAACTCACATCGATTTTCAACAAAAAGTAAAAAGTGATTTAAATAAACCCCCTCTTATCAATGAAAAAATATCCATTATCATGAACCCATATTCGAGGTACGCATGGTTGTCGATGCTAGTGCATCCTCATCTGTCATCACATAAAGAGGATATAAACGTGTCCCATCAAATCATTACCGATCTAAATAACCGTTACACTGCAAAAAAATATGATGAAACCAAGCGCGTTTCTCAAGAAGACATGGCGATAATCAAAGAAGCACTGCGTTTGTCGGCGTCTTCTATCAACTCACAACCATGGAAATTCATCGTTATTGAAAGTGATGAAGCGAAGCAACGTTTCCACAATACGTTTGCAAATATGCATCAGTTTAACCAACCACACGCGAAAGCCGCATCACATACGATTCTGTTTGCTTACGATCCTAAATTTACTAAAGAGAAATTTGCGAAGCGTGTGGATGCAGAAGTAACATCTGGCCACTTGCCAGCGGAGATGTACAACAACTTTATGGGTGCTTACGCTTTTGCCGATGCAAATACGGACGAAAATGGCTTCAACGGAAACTGGACAAAAGCACAAGTCTATTTGGCACTAGGCAACCTACTACACACATTGGCACGACTAGGCATTGATTCAACACCGATGGAAGGTGTCGATCCGGCTCTGATTGGAGAAGAGTTTAAAGAAGAGCTCGAGGGCCATATTTGTGAAGTTGCGCTGGCGATTGGCTACCATAAAGATGGGGAAGATTATAATCATGGTCTTCCCAAAGCACGCCTTGCAGTGGATGACGTAATTACGACTCTATAGTCGACCATTGTCTTAGCTTAGCGACTTAACTCATTGTTTAAACTAAAAAGAGCCGCATTAATGTGCGACTCTTTTTTACTTGGTTCTGCGTCAACTTTACGCAACTTGCTCTGACTTAAAATTACCAAGCAATGCATCGTAAAGCTCATTGTCGCTTAACACACCAACCAGCTTATTATCTTCAACCATAAGCAGAGGCTGATTGCTACGCTGTTTAAGTTCAATCGCTTCTCGCATACTGATTTCTGGGCTAACCTGAACCAGAGAGTTTTCATTAACTTCGTCAAGGTTCGAAGAGTCGCTCTTCCATTGAATCAACGATTTATCTTTATCCGCTAAACTTAACCCCTTGCTCTCTTGTATCACCCAAATATTTTTATCAGGGCAAATCAGAACACGCGTATCTTCGCGAACTAAATCGTCACGCATTAAGGAGCGTCCCTTAAGCACATTTAATGGATTAGTGTGAGCAACAAAGTCCGCCACATAGTCGTTTTCTGGAGCAAGAATGATCTGTTCTGGCTTGCCATGTTGAATCAGCTTTCCTGATTCCATAATGGCGATGTTGTTGCCGATTTTAAGCGCCTCATCCAAGTCGTGACTCACAAAAAGAATGGTTTTGTTTAGCTTTTCTTGAAGCAGAATCAATTCATCTTGAAGCTGAGCACGAATCAATGGGTCAAGCGCTGAAAACGGTTCATCCATTAACAAGATATCAGTGTCCATCGCGAACGCTCTCGCTAGGCCAACACGCTGCTGCATACCACCAGAAAGCTCGTGCGGGAATTTGGTTTCCCACTCAGATAAACCGACCATTTCGAGCTGTTCACGCGCCTTTTTACGACGCTCTGCTTTACCAATGCCTTGCATCTCTAGACCAAACGCTACATTGTCTAACACCGTTAACCATGGCATCAATGCAAACTTCTGAAACACCATGGATACGCGGTGAGTACGAAGGTGGCGCAACTTCTGTTCGTCACAGTTAGAGAGCTCAACCATGTCGTCGCCGTCTTTAATTTTCAGAGAGCCACGAGAAATTTCGTTCAACCCGTTAACTGTTCGCAGCAAACTTGATTTACCCGAGCCTGAAAGCCCCATCAAAACACAGATCTCACCCTGTTTCACGTTCAGCGAAACATTATCAACCCCAACCACTTGGCCAGTTTCGTCGATGATTTCTTGTCGAGACTTCCCTTGTTCTAACAGTGCTAGCGCCTGTGCTTGTTGCTGACCAAAAACGACATCAAGATTTTTAATAGTAATAGCGTCCATGATTATGCCTCCTTCTGGTTTGGTGCTTTACACAAGCGATCAAGAATGATGGCAACGAGTACAATCGCTAAACCAGCTTCAAAACCTTGCGAGATGTTTACCGTATTCAGTGCGCGTACGACTGGTTTACCAAGTCCATCAGCACCAACAAGCGCCGCAATGACTACCATAGACAGAGACAACATAATGCACTGCGTAACGCCAGCCATAATACTTGGCAATGCCGCAGGTAACTCCACCTTAAACAGTAGCTTCATGCGGCTGGCACCAAATGCTTTACCCGCTTCAAGTAGCTCCTCCGGCACTTTAATAATGCCGAGGTACGTCAATCGAATTGGCGCAGCGATAGCGAAAATGATGGTCGAGATTAGACCAGGGACAATACCCAATCCAAACAGAACCAAGGTTGGAATTAAGTAAACGAATGTCGGGACGGTCTGCATTAAATCGAGTATTGGCCGCAACAAGGTGTATAACCAAGGACGGTGCGCCGCCATAATGCCCAACGGCACGCCAATTAATACGGAAATCGTTGTCGCTGCAAACACAAGGACAAAGGTTTCCAGCATTTCTTGCCAGTAACCAAGGTTGAGAATTGCGAGCAAGGCCAACACGATGAATACAACAAGCGGAATGCTGCGGTGTAAGAACCAAGCAATTGCCGCCGTCATAATGATTGGCGCTGCAGGTGGCATCCATTTAAAAATGTCCACCACGAAAAGAATGATCGTTTCAAGTGTAATAGAGATTGCATCGAAAAAACCCGATGCATTGATGGTTAACCAATCGACGCCAGTTTCCATCCATTGGCCCAACGGTAGTTTGTTGTCCGTAATAAAATTCAAAATAAAACCTTTGTGTTAATGAAGCGGGCAAAACTGCCCACTTTTAAAAAAAACGAGCTCAAATACTGCTTATTAAGCGTTTGTTTTTAAGTAGTTTGTAATAGCTGTTAGCGCATCTTGGCCATCTACCGTTTTCACGCCCTCTAGCCACGCTTCAATTTGCTCTTGGTTTGCATTCAACCATGCTTGCGCTGCTTTTGATGGCTTCTGTTTCTGGTTAAGAATCGCTTCCATCAGTTCATTTTCCATTTCTAGGTTAAACTCTAGATTTTTCACTAGCTGACCTACATTTGGACACTCAGCGAGGTAATTTTTACGTACGTTTGTGTAGACGTTCGCGCCGCCGTAGTTAGGACCGAAGAAGTCATCGCCACCCGCTAGATATTCCATTTCAACGTTACTATTCATTGGGTGCGGCGCCCAACCTAGGTACACAATCCATTGATTGCGGCGTGCGGCACGTGATACTTGAGACACCATGCCAGCTTCACTGGACTCAACTAGGCTGAAATCTTTTAGGCCGAATGCGTTGCTATCAATCATTGACTGAATTAAGCGGTTGCCATCGTTTCCTGGTTCAATGCCGTAAATGCGGTCTTTAAATTTGTCGGCATGTTTTACTAGGTCAGCGAAGTTGGTTACGCCTGCGTCATAAACGTATTTTGGAACCGCTAGCGTGTACTTTGCGCCAACGAGGTTCGCGCGTACGGTTTCAACAGTACCTGCATCACGGTATTTCGCGATATCACCTTCCATCGTTGGCATCCAGTTACCTAGGAAAATGTCGATATCGCCATTAGCCATAGAGGAGTAAGTTACAGGCACAGACAGAAGGTCAGTCTTCGTTTTGTACCCCAACCCTTTAAGTAACTCTGATGTAACGGCAGTGGTCGCAGTGATGTCAGTCCAACCTACATCTGCGAAACGAACCGTTTCACATTGGTTGGCGTAAGCGCCTGTTGCTAAAGTACTTAGTGCAATTGTTGAGAAGATTTTTGTCATCTTAGACATGTTGAATTCCTTGTAATGATTACTGACTTTTTCATTTTATGAGATCGAATCGAGATCTCTTTTTGGCGGATGCATTCGTTGCATCTCTTGCCAGTCCGGTGCAATCCAAACTGGTACGTTGTTCGACGTTTCTAGGGCGTTATCCAAAATCATATCCGCGGCGCGTTCTGCCACCATAATCGTTGGCGCATTTAAATTACCGTTCGGAATAGTTGGGAAAATAGAAGAGTCCACCACACGCAAGCCTTGAATACCGCGTACTTGGCATCGCTCATTTAAGACGGCTAATGGGTCATTATCTGCGCCCATTTTGCAGGTACAAGATGGATGGTAAGCACTCTCGACGTTTTGCTTCACCCATTCATCAATCTGTTCATCCGTTGTGATGTTCAGACCGGGTTGGATCTCATCCCCACGAAACTCATCCATGGCTGGCTGATTGAGGATCTCGCGAGTAAGGCGAATACAATCACGCCAATCCTGCTTATCTTGTTCAGTGGAAATGTAGTTAAACTCAATCTTCGGCTTATCATTCGGATTCGCAGAGACAACTTCGACCGACCCGCGACTTTCTGGCTTGTTAGGTCCAACGTGCACTTGGAAACCATGACCATCAAAAGCAGCTTGCCCGTCATAACGCATTGCCGCTGGCAAGAAGTGATATTGAATATTTGGCCACTTTAGCCCTTCTCGAGAGCGGATAAATGCACACGATTCAAAGTGGTTAGTCGCACCAAGGCCTTTGCGAGTTAATATCCACTCAGTGCCAATCAAGCCCTTGCTCACCAAACCTAATTTGCTGTTGAGCGTGATAGGTTGTTTACAGTGATATTGGAAGTACACTTCTAAGTGATCTTGCAGGTTTTTACCTACCCCCTCCAACGAGTGTTTCACCTCAATGCCCGCTTTTTCTAATACTGCCTTAGGGCCAATGCCTGAAAGCTGCAACAGCTGAACGGAGCCAACCGAACCCGCACTCGAAATCACTTCATTATTCGCAAAACATTGCTGAATTGAACCTGACTTTTCAAATTCAACGCCTACCGCTTTCTTACCTTCTGCACCAGTTTCTTCTAATAAAACTCGATGAACCGTCACCCTCTTCATTAGGGTGAAGTTTTTGCGTTTTTTAGCGCGGCTTAAGTATGCATTAGAGGTCGAAGCGCGTACGCCTTTGTCGACGGTCATATGCATTGGGCCAAAGCCCTCTTGCTGATAACCGTTGTAATCTTTTGTTTCTGGGTAGCCCGCTTCTTTGCCTGCATCAATAAAAGCTTGGTACAGTGGATTGAGCTTCATATCGTTGCCGTTACATGTGCCGACTGGACCGTGATCGCCCCGATATTCATCAGCACCACCAATCCAAGACTCTGCTTTACGGAAATAAGGCAAACACGACTGATAATTCCAGCCTTTCGCGCCTTCCTCTTCCCACTGGTCAAAGTCACAAGCGTGTCCGCGAACGTAAACCATGCCGTTGATAGATGAGCTACCGCCCAGAACTTTTCCGCGAGGACAATGAAGTTGGCGACCATCCAACCCTTGCTCTTCAACCGTCTCAAACTGCCACGCGTATTTTTCAGTGTTCATCGGGTAAGAAAGCGCTGTTGGCATTTGGATAAAAATACTTTTATCCGACCCACCCGCTTCGAGTAATAGGACCGAATTTTGACCACTTTCACTTAAGCGATCCGCTAACACACAGCCGGCCGAACCCGCACCGACGATGATGTAATCGTAGTGTTGTTGCATTTTTATTCTCCTAGGAGTTAATACTAATCACCCTAGATAAGTGAACGAAATTAGCGTAGGAAAAATGCTTGAGAACAAGGCGGAAATTTTGATAAGTAGTTAACCTACAATCAAAATTGACAACGTAGTTATCGAGCATTTTAACAAGCTAAAGTGGTCAGTTATCTACTATGAGTAGTATCATTTGTAAGGGCTTTCGAAGTCGCTTAGCTGAACCAGAACACTCTTCGTTTGTGTGTAATGTTTAAGGGTTTCGACTCCGTTTTCACGGCCAACACCTGATTGCTTGTAGCCGCCAACTGGCATTTCCGCAGGTGAGTCACCCCATGTGTTCACCCAACAAATACCCGCTTGAATTTGATGGATCACACGGTGCGCACGAGATAGGTTTTGAGTAAATACACCTGCCGCTAAGCCATAATCGGTGCCATTTGCACGCGCAATCACTTCCGACTCATCGCGGAATTTCAGAACTGACATTACCGGGCCAAAGATTTCTTGTTGAACGTGGCTCATGTCATCATCGCAATCGACAAATACGGTTGGAGCAACAAAGTTACCATTGGCTAGGCCATTGTCTGTTGCTTTGTAGCCGCCAGTCAGTAACGTCGCGCCACTCGCTTTCGCGGCTTCAATCGCTCCTAGAACTTTCGATTCATGATCTTTAGAGATTAGCGCGCCAATTTGCGTGTTCTCATCAAGCGGATCGCCGACGACTAACAGCTCGGTTCGGGCTTTAAGCTGTGCGATAAAGTCGTCATAAATACCTTCATGGACAAATACACGTGTACCGTGCGTACAAACCTCACCTTGGGTGTAGAAGTTCGCCACCATGGCCGCAGAAACGGCATCGTTTAACTTCGCATCATCAAAAATAATCAGTGGAGACTTACCACCAAGCTCCATCGTTACTTGTTTTAGTGTCTTAGCGCTGTCACTCATGACGACTTTACCGGTGCCTGACTCACCCGTGAATGACACTTTTGCGATGTCAGGATGCGCTGTTAGCATCTGTCCTACTCGGTAATCCCCTTGCACGACATTAAATACGCCATCTGGCATGCCCGCTTCTGAATAAATTTCGGCGAGCTTAAGCGCCGTTAATGGTGTTTCTTCTGATGGCTTGAAGATCATTGCGTTGCCCGCAGCCAGTGCTGGCGCCGATTTCCACATCGCAATTTGAATTGGATAATTCCAAGCGCCAATACCCGCGCAAATGCCCAATGGCTCACGACGTGTATAGAAAAACTGATCGTCGCTGAGTGGCTGCTGTTCACCTTGTAGACTTGGAGCAAGACCCGCGTAGTACTCAAGAACATCGGCACCTGTTGTGACATCAACCGCGATAGCTTCTTGAATGGGCTTACCAGTATCTGCCACTTCCAATGCAGCCAGCTCGTCATTACGCTCACGTAAAATGGCAACGGCTTTGTGTAAAATACGGCTGCGCTCAATCGCAGTCATCGCCGACCATGCAGCAAAACCTTTCTTTGCCGATTCAATCGCTGCTTGAAGATCGTCTTGGTTCGCTTGTTTAATGTTGGCCAATGGCTCACCATTCGCCGGATTGTAAGTGGTGAAGTGTTCATCTGAACACCCGTCGTACATCGCACCATTGATATAGTGTGCTTTCATTTCCATTTTGAAGACCTGTAACTTTTATATTTTTTCAGAATAAAACGTAAGTTGTTTTTCGAGATAATCGTTGATGATGATTCTCGCTCTTTCTGCATCAATGCCTTGCGGGTTGAGCGTTCCGCGCAGCCAAATTCCATCAATAAGTGATGCAATACCATGAGCAACCAATTCAGCCTGCTCTGCATTTAATAATGCTTTGAGTTCTTTTCTTAGGTGGGACAATAGACGTCGTTCGTTGACACGCTGTAAACGCTTGAGCTGCTCGTCATGCATTGAGTACGACCAAAACGCCAGCCAAGTCTTAGCAACTTGGTTTTCTGCCTGATAGCCGACAAAGTTACCGTCAATGATGGCGTTAATTCTTTGGTGATGAGCATCACTTGGCAGCTCACGTAACTTCTGTGTGATAGTGGACGAAAGCTGACGCAATATTTCGCGCATCGTTTCCTCCAGCAATCCGTGCTTACCACCGAAATAGTGGTTGATAATCCCCGTTGATACACCGGCTTCTTTGCTGATTAACGAAATACTCGCCGCGTGTAAACCGACTCTATCAATCACTGACATTGTCGCTTTCACAAGCTGCGGTTTTCTGATTTCAGGCATCCCCACCTTTGGCATTTTGCGTCCCTGTTATTTTTAATTGAACGGTTAGTTAAATATAAAATGCCTGAAAATTAATTCGAACTCAAATTATTTTTAAAGAAAAATGTTAGTAAAAAAGGATGAAAAGTTGAGGGTGTACGAAAAACTGCTCGGTAAGAACTTGTCGGGATAACTAGATTTTAGTTTAAGAACAAACAAATAAGTAAAACAAAATCAAATGCTTAACCATTTATCTATTTTTAAAACGATGATGAGCGAGTTGATTTTTGAACAACAAAAATCTGTGCCACAAAAAATTTATATCGACCACTAATCATTTCACCTGTACACGGTTTATTTGTACAAAGAATAGACACACTAGTTTGTTATAGTTTTGTAGACACAAGTGGCATTCGCACTTTGAAGGTGAAGAAGGCAAAAAGAGAGGTTATATTGAACGCCATGAATATGCGATTCGATATCCTTAAGCCATTTTTAAGTAATATCGCCAAGTGACTTTAAGATGTTAGATTCAGCGTTTTGTATTCGAAACAAGGATCTCAAAGTCACTTGGCTATCAAAGTAAATGGGAGGGATAAGTTCAGATTCATCGTGCGATGAGCCTGAACTTTTGATTTCTGTTACGCTAGCGAGCGACCTTTCACGCAGTTGCGTCCGTTCGCTTTCGCTTGATAAAGCAATTTATCGGCCTGATCGCAAAGTGATTTAAAACTCATCTCATTATCTTCAGTGGTAACGACTCCAAAACTACAGGTCACTCTCACTTCTTCTTTCTGTTCCGTAACAAAGCCATGTAGGGATAAAGCGCTACGTAAACGTTCTGCAGTAATAAGGGCGTTTTTATGGTCTGTATTGGGCATAACAACAACAAACTCTTCACCACCAAAGCGAGCAACAATGTCGTTCTCACGTACAGTTTCCTCCAACACTTTGGCAACGCCCGTTAGTACGGTATCTCCAAACACATGCCCATAGGTATCATTTACCTGCTTGAAATAATCCACATCGATTAACGCTAAAGTTACTGGCCCCGATTGTGGTTTATTTGGCACCATTTTCTGTTTATCGAGTTTGCTATCTACCCATTTATTTAAAGCTAGATAACCGTACTTAACTTGCTCGACTTGCTCAAAAACAAAGTGTTGTATCTTTTCTTGCTTAGATTGAGGTACCGGTTTCTCTTTTCGCTCACGCCTCACTTCTACTGGCTTAGTGAACCAGTCCTCTAAAAAACGGCGATTGAACAACCCTGTCAATGTGTCTGTCTTTGCGAGGCGACGCATTCTCAAACGCGAGCGATTGACGACGAGAAATACTACCGCCATCAAAAATAGAACACCGATGAGCGCAAGTAGCGCTTCACCCAATAAGTAAAAAGTACGACGGTTATTTTCTAGCTCCATACGCTGCAACACATTGTTCCAGTTGAGATCTTCGTTCTCATATTCAAGTCGTTCCAACTCAAATAACGTCTGCTGGCGCTCAAGATTTTCAACTTCTCTTTGATTGCTAAATTGGATAAATTTATCGTGATAGTTACCGTAAGTTTCGAATGCTAGTTTAAAGTCATTGCTTCCCGCATAGGCCATAGCGGCGACTTTTAGTAGCTCCATTTGCTGTTGCTTGACGTATCGACTCTCTATAATCTCCGGCAGCATTGGTGCGATCATCGCTAAAAGTATTTCAAATTGCTGCTGCTCTAACATATATTCGGCTTGTAACAACTTAAATGTTGCCAAATACGCGCTAGACGTTTCTCTGTACTGTAAATTCTCCGCCAGCTTCAAGTGGTTAACCATCTTCTTTTCTTGATTCGTCTCGCGATATAAAGCTGCAAGTTCAAGGTTAACTCGAAATCTAAAGCGTCCATCACCGATAATTTGAGCCAGCTTTAACGCTCGCTGATATGATGCTATCGCCTCTTCGTATTGGAACTGTGCTTTATGAAGTTTCGCTATCGTCAAAACGCTCAACAACTCATTGAACGACATACGCCTATCCCTAAAATAGCGATATGCTTGTTCCAAAAGCGCCTCAGATCGGTCGTAACCCTGAATTTTGACAAGTACGTCACCTAGCTCTAGTGCTGCACGTTCGACCAGCCCGTGAACACCTGAAGATTCAGCCGCATCCATGGACGACATAAGTGCAGCATAGGATTTTTTAAACTCACCTTGCTCATCGTAATAGCGTCCTTTTAGCAACAGGATTTCTGATTCAAGTTGCTTATCACCATTCTCACGCGATGTTTCCAACAAGCTATCCAACGCAGAAAGCGCGGTATCGATATCGCTCTTTCCAACCATAGTTCGCATCTGAATCAACTTAAACAGGAGATACTCATGGCTCTGTGGACGCACAAGCTCCAATCCTTTTTGAACGACACTCTGACTCTCTTCTACGCGCCCTAGCAGCTCTAAAACCGTGGCCTTGGCAAGCCAGTAACGCACCAACAGCGCTGTTGGTTGGTTTTGTAGCAAAGACTCTTCTTCTAACGCTTCAATCAAAGCTAAAGAACTCTGCGGTAATGCGTAAATTTGATTTTCGATGCCTTCTAACGACTGTAAAAACTTACCTTCCTGTTCCACCTTTTCTGTGGAGGCCTGAACAGAAAAACACAGACACCCCAATAATAGCGGCATCGTCCTAAGCGAATGAAATAGTGACATTATTGCTCTTCCCTAATGGGTAGTTACTTCAGTGTAATTGAGAATTCTGATTATTTATTATTAAGACAACTGAAGGTTATTCAGTCAGCCTCATATTCCCATGTATTTTGCGCTGAATAATAAATCACCATCTTTAGATGCCGAAATAGTTTTCGGTTACAATATGACCAATAAGAGTGTTTTTTACACACCAAGAATGACGATCTCGTTAGTGAGACAAAAGATCGTCTTAGTTGTGAGTTAATACATTTACATGACAAGCAATATAGAACTAACCATTCACATTAGAAATAGAATCAATTTTTATACCGTTCGATGAGATAGCAGTCGACCATGCATCCAATACATTTTTCAGATAGAAGCAATAAAAGAAAGAAGAAAGTGGAAGGAAGCGGACAATCAAACTCGCTCCCCTTTTTTATGTTGCAGAGGGGGTTACATTCGCATTCCGCCATCGACTTCGAACACTCGTCCGGTCACGAATTCGTTGGTTAACACGTATTTTATGGTCGATGAAATTTCATCCGCCAAACCTAAACGTCCAACCGGAATCATTCCGATTAAACGTTCCATCGCTTCAGGTTTTATTTGGTCTGTCATGGCAGTTTTGATGACACCCGGAGCAATCGCCACTGAGCGAATTCCGAAACGCCCTAACTCTTTCGCCCACACCGTTGCCATGGTGGCTACCGCCGCTTTAGATGCTGAATAGTTGGTTTGACCAATATTCCCGGCACGCGCAACGCTGGATATGTTGATCAGAACCCCTTTGCTATCGGTGTTCAGCATTACCTTGCTCGCTTCACGGCCACACAGGAAAGTGCCTGTTACATTCACATCTAGAACAGACTGAAATTGTTCCAGCGACATCGTGTTAACCTGACCATCTTTGACTTTAATGAACATACCATCACGCATAATACCTGCGTTATTGATAACGCCATTGAGCTGCTTGAAATCTGCCTCAATTTGCTCAAAAGCAGTGCACACCTGCTGTTCGTCAGTCACGTTCGTCACATAAAAACGAGCGGTAACGCCGAGAGATTCACATTCCGCTTTCGTTTCAGCCAGTTGCTCTGAATTGAGGTCGATAAGCGCAAGATGAACGCCATTTTCCGCCAGTGACAGTGCCATTTGTTTACCCAGCCCCTGCCCTGCCCCCGTGATCGCAATGACCTTATTTGCTAACTCCATAAGCGCTCCTTAGGCCTGATTTTGCTTTTGGTAGAACTCAAACAAGCTTGAAAAATCTTTTTGCCCGTTGCCCTGACCGTTGTGAAAATTAAACAGATTACGAGCCAAGCTGCCCATTGGCGTTGATGTTTGACTGGCAACCGCCGCTTCCATCGCAAGACCCAGATCTTTAGCCATTAACTGGCTCATAAAGCCGCCTTGATAACCATTGCTTGCAGGCGTATTTTCCATCACACCTGGACAAGGGTTATAAAGCTCTAGCGCCCAGTTACGCCCTGAACTTTGCAACATGATGTCGGAAAGCACTTTGGGATCGAGTCCGTTTTCCATCCCTAAATTGAGTGCTTCACAGGTGCCGCTCATCAAAATGCCCAACATCATGTTATTGCAGATCTTCGCGACCTGACCAGCTCCAACATCGCCCGCATGGAAGATGTTTTTACCCATGTGGCTAAGCACCGCTTTGGCTTGAACAAAGTTCTCTTGTGAACCGCCAACAATGAAAGTTAACGTACCTGCTGCTGCGCCCGCAACGCCACCAGATACTGGTGCATCAACAAAACTGATACCAAGTTGCGATGCTTTTTCGCCAACCAAACGAGCAGTCGCAGGATCGATGGTGGATGAATCAATCAGCAAGGTGCCTGATTCGACGCTATCTAATATGCCATCTTGACCAAGATAAACGCTTTGAACGTGTTGGCTCGCTGGCAGCATAGTGACAACCACATCAACACCTTGTACTGCCTGCTGAACGGAATCGGCACTTGAAGCGCCCAATGCGGTCAACTCCTCAACTGCGTTTGGGTTCAAATCAAATACTTCGACGTTCAAGCCCGCTTTAAGTAGATTCTTAGCCATAGGCGCACCCATGTTACCAAGGCCAATAAATGCAATTTTGTCCATATCGTATTTCTTCCTTGTACTAAAGTGCCGCTATAGCTACCGACGATGCGGTCAGTGGGTATTCTGCTGAGTCAATTGGCGAGAAGAAGCGCTCCAAAACTTGTGGCGTTACGTCAGAAACCGTGCGATGTTGCCAAGTCGGTTGATTGGTTTTATCAATAATCAGCGCACGAACCCCTTCTCTAAAATCACCTTCTAAGCCACAACGTAGTGTTAGGTTAAATTCCATATCAAAACACGCTTTCAAAGAGAGGTTTTGATACTGCGTTAACTGCTGATAAGTGATACTGAGCGACAACGGACTGCCATAGTTCAGTGACTTCTGCGCATTGACGAACCACTTGTTATCAACGTTAGCACGGCTGATTGCATCAACAATTGACGCTAAGTCACCCGAACATAACTGCTCAATCAATTCCGCATAGGGCATCAACATCCCTTCGGTTGGCTCGTCCACGTGTACCGAACGCAGCGTAGTGGCGATTTTTTCGTTGATGTTCGCTTCACCTTTCCAACTTACCGATGCAAGCAGATCCAGCAGCACTTGCTTGTTTTCTGGCTGTGCAATCCATTGGCTTAACCCCAACGCTTTCATATCTGTTGCGTTAATTTGGCAAGCAGTCAAACTTAAGAACAGTGCCAAATGTTTTGGCAACTGGTTCAGGAAGTACGTCGCGCCTACATCTGGGTAAAGGCCAATTTTAATCTCTGGCATTGCAAAGCGTGTGGTGGTTTCTGCTACGCGATGGCTGGCACCCATAAACAGGCCAACTCCCCCGCCCATCAAATAACCATGTCCCCACGCGATGATCGGTTTTGGATAAGTATGAATAAGATGGTCACAGCGATATTCGAGGTCAAAGAAGGTTTCCATCGCTGAAAACGCAGAATCAAAGTCTTGCTCTTTGTTTTCAAGTGCACGGTAGATCGCTTGAATATCACCACCAGCACAAAACGCTTTTTCACCTTGAGCATGCAAGAATACCGCGATGACGCTGTCGTCCGTTTGCCATTCATTAAGCTGTTTGTACAACTTCTCAATCATCACGTAACTCAACGCGTTGAGAGCTGCTGGGTTATCAAGCTCTAGCACACCAATAACAGAGCCATCAGCGCACTCAAGTTTTGAAACATTTACTGTACCTGTCATTTGGCCTCCGCTAGCTGTTTGTCCATTGTGGCTTGCGCTTTTGCAAAAACGCATTCACACCCTCAGTCTGATCTTGTGTATTGAACAGCTGTAAAAACAGTTCACGCTCCAAAACCAATCCAGCTGCATGAGTTTGGCTGCGTCGACCTTGAATTAGCGTTTTGCACGCAGACACAGATTTCGGTGATTGACCTGCAACACGCTGTGCTAGCTCCATAGCCGCTTCGAGTGCTTGACCTTTCGCCACCACCTCTTCGACTAACCCAATTTTTTCCGCTCGCTCGGCCGTCACACGCTCGCCACACAGGATCATACGCTTCGCCCAACCTTCACCTACCAACGCGGTCAGGTTTTGCGTCCCACCCGCACACGGCAACAAACCTACCGATGCTTCAGGAAGTGCCATTTGTACTTGTTCTTCTGCGATACGAATGTCACACGCCATCGCCACTTCCAGACCGCCGCCCATCGCATAGCCATTAATCGCTGAGATAGAAACCCCATCGAATGCAGAAAGCGCTTCAAACGCTTCACCAAATGCGAACGCCATGTTTGCTGCTTGTGATTTATCACCCGATGCAAAGTTATTAAGATCTGCTCCAGCAGAAAAGAATTTCTCGCCTTCGCCTGTTAAAACCAACGCATAAATAGAGCGATCATTACTAAGTTCAATTGCCAACTCTTTTAGCTGATTCAAAGACTCAAGCGTCCAAGTGTTCGCTGGCGGATTACTAATCGTGAGCTTGGCAATATGCGCTTCGCGCTCTAATTTGATTTGTGCCGTCATAATCTTTCAGTCCTTTTTAATTTCTTTAGGTAAGGCTGTGTCTCGCTGACTAAAGCAGCTCAACGCCTTCCGTTAGTAATCGTCTTGCGACGATCAGACGCATGATTTCGTTGGTACCTTCAAGGATTTGGTGAACACGAACGTCTCGGAAATGGCGCTCGACTGGATATTCTTTGATGTAGCCATAGCCACCGTGAATTTGCAGCGCCTGATCGCAGACTTTAAAGCCCACATCAGTAGCAAAGCGTTTTGCCATGGCACAGTACGCACTTTTTTCTGCGTGCTGGGCATCGAGTTTAGCGGCAGCGAGTCGCACCATTTGACGCGCAGCGACCAGCTCAGTCGCCATATCAGCAAGCTTGAACTGCAACGCTTGAAATTGCGCCAGTGAACGGCCGAACTGTTTGCGTTCGTTCATATATTGCTTGGCTTCGTTCAGTGCTTGTTGCGCAGTACCGACGGAACAAGTAGCGATATTGATTCGACCACCATCAAGGCCAAGCATGGCGAACTTAAAGCCCTCTCCCTCTTCACCCAACAGATAGTCAGCCGGAATGCGGACATTTTCGAAGGTAATCATGCGAGTTGGCTGGCAGTTCCAACCCATTTTGGCTTCTTTTTTACCGTAGCTGATGCCTTCGCAATCAGCAGGAACAACGAATGCAGAAACGCCACCCGCTCCTTCACCACACGAACGCGCCATCACGACCAATACATCTGTATCACCCGCGCCAGAGATAAACACTTTTGCGCCATTGAGGACAAACTCATCGCCATCACGCACTGCGCTAGTCGTTAGAGAAGCGGCGTCAGAGCCGGCATTAGGTTCGGTTAAACAGTAGGAAGCGAGCTTTTCACCCGAAATTAGATCCGCGCTAAACTGCTGCGCCACTTCGGCTTTGGCAAAGCTGGTGATCATCCACGTCGCCATGTTGTGAATGGTCATAAACGCAGTAGTCGCGGTACAACCCATAGCCAACTGCTCGAAAATGATCGCCGCATCCAAACGAGATAACCCCAAGCCACCGTGCTCTGGCGGCGTATAGATGCTCAGAAAACCAAGTTCACCTGCTTGACGCAGTACATCTTTAGGGAAGTGATGGTTTTCATCCCACTCGGCCGCATGAGGCGCTAACATTTGGTCTGCAAACTGCTTTGCTACTTCGGCAAACGCGAGTTGATCTTCGTTTAATTCAAAATCCATCTTGAAGTCCTAAGGTCTAATTCGTTGCATTTGTATCCGAGCCAAGCCCACTTAAAAGGTGGCGCTTGGCTAGAGGTGTCGCTAATCCAGTAATTAGCTAAGTTGAATGGTCATGTTTGGACCGCTTGGAATGTCATCTTCAAACCAACGCGCGGTGACAGTTTTCGTCTCGGTGTAGAAGCGAACCGCTTGTTTACCGTAAGCATGCAGGTCGCCGTAGAAGCTGCCTTTCCACCCAGTAAATGAGAAAAATGGCAATGGCACCGGAATCGGCACGTTGATGCCTACGTTACCTACTTCGATATTGTGTTGATACTTTCTCGCGGCAGCGCCGTTCGCCGTGAAAATAGACGTACCATTACCAAAGCGGTTTGCATTGATCAGTTCAATCGCTTCATCTAGGTCATCCACTTCCATAGTTAACAGTACAGGCCCGAAAATTTCTTCCTGATAAATCGACATGTCTGTGGTCACGTTGGTAAACAGTGTTGGCCCCACCCAGTTACCGTTCGGAAAGCCAGGCACTTGGCAATCTGTTCCATCCAGAACACAGTTCGCGCCTGACGCTTTGCCTTCATTAATCAGATTCACCACTCGCTGCTTCGCTTGAGGGCTAATCAGCGGACCATAACCGGCGGTTTCATCATCCCACGCGCCAGGCTGAACCTGAGCTAACGCCTCTTTAAGCTCTGGAATCCATTCTTTGGTGTCGCCGACAAATACGGCAACCGAAATCGCCATACAGCGTTGGCCTGCAGCACCAACTGACGCGCCAACTAGGTTATTGATGACTTGCTGTTTGTTTGCATCCGGCATGATGACCATGTGGTTCTTAGCACCTGCAAATGACTGCACGCGTTTCAGGTTGTCTGTACCTGTTTTGTAGATGTACTCACCAACGGGCACAGAGCCAACAAAAGAGATCGCACGAACGACTGGATCAGTCAGAATGCGGTCGACTTGCTCTTTGGTCCCGTGAACAACTTGCAATACGCCTTTTGGTGCACCTGCTTGTTCAAATAGCTCTGCCAATTTCATTGCAGTCAGCGGAACTTGTTCCGAAGGTTTTAGGATAAAGGTGTTGCCACAAGCGATCGCCATCGGGAACATCCACAATGGGATCATCGCAGGGAAGTTAAACGGTGTGATGCCAGCACAAACGCCGAGCGGTTGAATGTAAGAGTAACCATCAATATTGGTTGCGACATTCTCAACCGTTTCGCCCATCATTGAGCTACAAATGTTCGCCGCTTGTTCTACGACTTCAATCCCACGCCAAATGTCACCCTTTGCATCCGCGAGGGTTTTGCCTGTCTCACTTGAAAGCAGTATCGCCAACTCATCGTGTTGCTCTTTTAGCAGATGTTGGTAACGCAACATCAATCTAGCACGCTCCGGCGCTGCAACTTCTTTCCAGCGTTTGAACGTTTCTGTTGCGCTGGCAATCGCCGCATTCATTTCCGATTCCGTGGCACAAGGTACTTGTGCAATCACTTCGTTGGTTGCCGGGTTGGTTACATCTAGCCATTGTTTTGAATCGGAGATGGCAAATTCACCACCGATATACTGCTTTACTTGTTCTGTCATGATGACATCCTTGTATTTTTCAGTTTGTTACTGACTACTGTTATGTAAGTGAAACTTTGTTGAGAGTGATTTAGCAGATTTCAATCGCGATAGCGGTAGCCTCGCCACCACCAATACAAAGCGATGCAACGCCACGCTTACCACCAGTTTGTTTTAGCGCATGAATCAAAGTGACAAGGATTCGATTGCCACTTGCGCCTATTGGATGCCCCAGCGCACAAGCCCCTCCGCGCGGGTTCACTTTGCTCTCGTCCAGTTCGAGAGCTTTCACCGCGTATTGAGTCACGACAGCAAAAGCTTCATTGATTTCCCAAAGGTCCACGTCTGATTTGTCCCAGCCCGTTTTTTCCAGCAGCGATTCAATCGCGAAGACCGGTGCGATGGTGAACTCATCAGGCTGTCTTGCATGCGTGCTGTACGCGACAATTTTGGCTAGAGGCTGAAGGTTTTCCTGACGACCAAACTCACTATCGACTAAGATCATTGCCGACGCACCATCCGAAATGGAACTAGAGTTTGCTGCGGTTACCCCGCCATCTTTGGCAAACGCAGGGCGTAAGGTAGGAATTTTAGTGACGTCGAGTTTGCTCGGTTGCTCATCATCTACAACCAAGGTTTCGCCGCGTCGACTTTTTACGTTAACGGGCACGATCTCTTCTTTGAACAAACCTTGTTCGATTGCTTGCTGCGCACGAGTCACCGACTGCTGCGCCCAGGCATCCATACTTTCACGGCTGAACTGATACTTTTGCGCCGTCTGTTCTGCAAAGACACCCATCAGCTCGCCTTGGTAGGCATCCTGCAAACCGTCATAAAACATGTGATCAAGCACTTGCTCGTGACCTAAACGGAAACCATCACGCGCTTTCTTTAATAGATAAGGAGAAGACGACATGTTTTCCATGCCACCAGCGATGACAGCATGCGCATTACCAGATTGAATAAGGTCATATGCCAGCATCACGGTTTTCATACCCGATCCACAAACTTTGTTCAGTGTCGTACAACCAATCGATTGTGGCATTTCAGCTTTAAGGCTTGCTTGTCTTGCAGGCGCTTGCCCCACACCAGCGGGTAAAACGCACCCCATCAACACTTCGTCTATTTTGTGCACATCGAGTTGGCTTTCGGCTAGCGCCCCTTGAATGGCTTTCGCACCGAGTTCCGTGACATCTGTTGAAGCTAATGCACCTTGAAAAGAGCCGATAGGCGTTCGCTTAGCGGCAACAATCCATGTTTCATTTTTCATTCCATTAACCTTTTGTTGACGTTTACGTCATAACTATACTAACATTTACGTTAACGTCAAGTTTGAGGTTATTGTTTGTTCGAGTGATTCTTTGATTTCGAGTAAATGCGAGTGATATCAAGGCTCAAGAGTGGATGTTGTTTGTTTACTTTAACGTTAACGAATTGTATATTCATGTAAATGTTATACGAAAGTCGTAAGGTTAAGGAATGAACACATTTAAGATCAGCGAGCTCGCGAAAGAGTTCGACATTACTACTCGAAGCATTCGCTTCTACGAAGATTTAGGTCTCCTAACTCCAGAACGTAAAGGCAACACTCGAATCTACAATGGTCGTGATCGAATTCGACTAAAACTGATTTTGCGAGGTAAGCGATTGGGCTTTTCTCTTGCAGATATCAAAGAGTTATTTGAACTCTACGATACCGATCAAAGTACTGAGCAGTTGAACTATATGATTCGGTTGATCGAAGAGAAGAAGGCAGCATTGCAACAGCAAGCAAACGACATTCAAGCGGTAATGATGGAGTTAAATGCTGCGCAGTTGCGATGCCAAAACACACTGAGATCCATGAAAGGCGAAAAAGTCACCTAACACCTCAACTCTGGGATGTAGGTGACGTAAAGGCAAGGACACGCAATGAAATCTACCTACTCTTCCCTGAACTTTGTTTATGACGAAAATACCGATTTGCTTCGCGAGCAAATCAATAGTTTTGCTGCAAGAGAAATTGCGCCGCTAGCGCAATCTATCGACCAAACTAACGACTTTCCAAACCATCTTTGGTCCAAATTAGGTGACATGGGTCTTTTAGGTGTGACCACCAGCGAAGAGTTTGGTGGTGCAGGCATGGGCTATCTCGCCCACGTTATCGCTATGGAAGAAATCAGCCGAGCATCCGCTTCGGTTGCGTTAAGTTACGGCGCTCACTCCAACCTTTGCGTCAACCAAATCCACCGTAACGGTACACAAGCGCAAAAAGAGAAATACCTACCTAAGCTCATCTCCGGTGAACATATCGGCGCCCTTGCTATGAGTGAACCCGGCGCCGGCTCTGATGTGGTCTCTATGCAGCTTAAAGCCGAACGTAAAGGCGATATTTTCCTATTAAATGGCAACAAAATGTGGATCACCAACGGCCCTGATGCACACACCTATGTTGTCTACGCAAAAACCGACCCAAGCCAGCACTCCAAAGGCATCACGGCATTTATTGTGGAACGCGGATTCCCTGGATTTACTCAAGCACAAAAACTCGACAAGTTGGGTATGCGCGGCTCGAATACGTGTGAGCTGGTCTTCCAAAACTGCGAAGTCCCTGCGGAAAATATTCTCGGCGAAGAAAACCAAGGCGTGAAAGTATTGATGAGCGGCCTCGACTACGAACGTGTGGTGCTTGCAGGCGGCCCACTTGGCATCATGCAGGCGTGTATGGATATCGTTGTGCCTTACATTCACGACCGTAAACAGTTCGGTAAATCCATCGGTGAATTCCAGCTAGTTCAAGCAAAAATCGCGGATATGTACACACAAATGAATGCCGCTAAAGCGTATGTTTACGCCGTCGCTGCCGCTTGTGATCGCGGTGAAACCACACGTAAAGATTCTGCTGGCGCGATCCTCTACAGCGCAGAGCTGGCAACCAAGATGGCACTGGATGCGATTCAACTACTTGGCGGTAACGGCTACATCAACGAGTTTGATACGGGCCGTTTGTTGCGAGATGCCAAGCTGTATGAAATCGGTGCGGGCACTTCAGAAATTCGCCGCATGCTTATTGGTCGCGAATTGTTTAACGAAAGCGCCTAATCATCATACCTAGGCGGTTCGAACTCGAAACAACTTCCTTATTCAATCTAAATCTTATTCAACCTAAATAAAGACGGGTGGTGACACCCGTCTACCGAATGGAGATCGGCTATTTATGGCTTGTTTGACGACCAATATTAACACCCATTCAGAGCAGTATCAGGAAAACTACCGCTCTATGGCATCACTTGTAGATCAACTTTATACCGTGACTGCGCAAATCGAAGATGGTGGCGGTGAGAAAGCCCGCGAGCATCAGCAGAAGAAAGGCAAACTTCCGGTACGTGAGCGCATTCTTGCCCTACTCGACCCTGGTTCGTCCTTTCTAGAAATTGGTCAATTTGCTGGCTGGGATGTGTATCCAGATTACGTTCCATGTGCTGGAGTGGTTGCAGGTGTGGGTGTGATTGACGGCACTGAGTGCATGATCGTCGCGAACGACGTGACGGTAAAAGGCGGCAGTTACTACCCACTCACCGTGAAAAAGCACTTAAGAGCACAAGAAATTGCAGAAAAATGCCAACTGCCGTGTGTTTACTTAGTCGACTCTGGCGGTGCTAACCTCCCCCGCCAAGATGAAGTCTTCCCAGATAAAGACCATTTTGGCCGTATTTTCTACAACCAAGCCCGTATGTCGGCCAAAGGCATTCCACAAATTGCGGTGGTCATGGGGCTATGTACCGCTGGCGGCGCTTATGTTCCTGCCATGTGCGACGTATCCATCATAGTCAAAGAACAAGGCACGATTTTTTTGGCAGGTCCTCCTCTGGTAAAAGCGGCGACAGGTGAAGAAGTCAGCGCGGAAGATCTTGGTGGCGCAGACGTTCACTGCCGTACCTCGGGTGTGGCGGACTATTACGCAGAAAATGATCACCACGCGTTAGAGTTGGCAAGACAAGCGGTTTCACAAATCAACCACTTGAAACCCGTTCAACTCAAGCAAAAAGCACCACAGGAACCACGCTTTCCTGCGCAAGAGCTGTACGGCATCGTCGGAACCGATCTTAAAAAGCCGTTTGATGTTAAAGAGGTCATTGCCCGAATTGTTGATGATTCCCAGTTCGATGAATTTAAAGCCTTGTTCGGCGAAACCTTGATCTGTGGCTTTGCCCATATTCACGGTATGCCGATTGGCATTGTCGCTAACAACGGCATTCTATTTTCGGAATCAGCACAAAAAGGCGCGCATTTTATTGAGCTGTGCGCACAACGCAAAATTCCTCTGCTCTTCTTACAGAACATCACGGGCTTTATGGTCGGTCAGAAGTACGAAGCCGAAGGCATCGCCAAACATGGTGCGAAAATGGTAACTGCTGTTGCGTGTGCAGACGTGCCGAAGTTTACCGTAGTGATTGGTGGCTCGTATGGCGCAGGGAACTACGGCATGTGTGGCCGCGCTTATGATCCAACCATGATGTGGATGTGGCCAAACGCGCGCATCTCCGTCATGGGTGGAGAGCAAGCGGCTGGCGTGATGGCGCAAGTGACCCGCGATATCAAAACTCGCAAAGGTGAAAGCTGGAGCGTAGAGGAAGAAGAAGCGTTCAAACGTCCAATTGCGGAGCAATATCAGACTCAAAGCCATGCATACTACGCCAGTGCACGCCTGTGGGACGACGGCATTATTGACCCTGCGAAAACCCGTGATGTTGTCGGCATTGCTCTGTCTGCTGCGCTTAATGCACCGATACCAGACAGCAAATTTGGCATCTTCCGTATGTAGTCGGATGCAAGGCAAACCTTAACTCCTCGCGAATACCGATGTTTATACAAGTAACGGTTAGCGAGTATTGGAATACAGACTGAAATGTCAGACAAAGGAAGTCACATGACCGGACTACTGCTCGAAAAAGACAGCAATGGCGTTGCCTGGTTGAGCCTCAATCGACCAGAGAAACACAACGCGTTTAATGATGAATTAATTGCTTCACTTATCGAAATCTTGGAAAAACTTGATAGAGACGACTCTCTACGTGCATTGGTACTAACGGCGCAAGGTAAACACTTTTCTGCGGGTGCGGATCTTGGCTGGATGCAGTCAATGGCCGCCAAAACCGAAAGTGAAAACCTGCAAGATGCACAGCAACTAGCAAAACTTTTGCATACGCTGGATACCTTTAGCAAACCAACCATTGCTATGGTGCATGGCGCTGCATTTGGCGGCGCACTTGGGCTTATCTGCTGCTGCGATATCGCTATTGGTACACCTGAAAGCCGCTTCTGTTTGAGTGAAGTGAAGCTCGGTTTGTTACCCGCCACCATCGGACCTTACGTAATCCGAGCGATTGGACAACGACAAAGCCGACGCTACTTTTTAACCGCGGAACTGATTGATGCCGAAACCGCACTATCGATGAGTATTCTTCATCAGATAGACGCTCAACCACGTGAAGCCGTCAATCGCACCATTGATCACCTGCTTAACAACGGTCCACAAGCCATGCAGGCAGCAAAAACGCTCTGCTTACGTTGTGACAATCAACCTATCGAGCATTCATTAATTGAATACACCAGCCAAGCTATTGCAACCGCCCGCGTGTCCAGCGAAGGACAAGAAGGACTGAGTGCATTTTTTGAAAAGCGCGCCGCCAATTGGAGGAATCATGTTTAAAAGAATACTGATCGCAAACCGCGGTGAAATTGCCTGCCGAATCATTAAAACCGCAAAAAGCATGGCTATCGAGACGGTTGCCGTCTATTCCGAAGCGGATCGCAGCAGCTTACATGTTAAACAAGCGGATTTCGCTGAATTCATTGGCCCCGCTCCTGCGAGTGAATCGTATCTCGATATCGATGCAATTATCGGCGCTGCGAAAAAATGGCAAGCCGATGCTATCCACCCTGGGTATGGTTTTCTTTCCGAGAACCCGAAACTGGCGAAAGCGTGCAGCGAAAATGGCATTGTTTTTATTGGCCCTTCCACCAGCGCAATTGAAGCAATGGGTTCGAAGTCGCAAGCCAAAGCCATCATGTCTGAGGCGAACGTGCCCTTGGTTCCCGGCTATCACGGCACAGACAACAGCGTAGAGCACTTATTAGCGGAAGCTGAAAAAATCGGTTACCCAGTGATGCTTAAAGCAACACAAGGTGGCGGCGGCAAAGGCATGCGAGTGGTCAACAGCGCAGCCGAAATGCCGCTGGCTATCGACGGAGCGCAGCGTGAAGCACTTTCAAGCTTTGGCGATAAGCAGCTTCTAATCGAAAAATGCATATTGCAGCCTCGCCACGTTGAAGTTCAGGTATTTGCTGACCAACATGGCAACTGTGTCTATCTTTCTGATCGCGATTGCTCCATTCAGCGTCGTCACCAAAAAGTAGTCGAAGAAGCACCAGCTCCCGGTCTTAGTGATGAACTGCGTAAACAAATGGGTGAAGCTGCGGTTCAGGCCGCTCAAGCGATCGACTATGTTGGCGCTGGCACGGTGGAGTTCTTGCTCGATAGCCGCGGTGAGTTTTACTTCATGGAAATGAATACTCGTCTGCAAGTTGAACACCCTGTTACTGAATTGATCACCGGTGTTGATTTGGTGGAGTGGCAATTAAAAGTCGCAGCTGGCGAGCATTTACCTATTTCGCAATCTGAAATCACCCACAACGGTCATTCAATTGAGCTGCGAATTTACGCAGAAGATACAGACAATGACTTTATGCCGTCGACTGGCCGCATTGATTACTTAAAAGAACCCGTATCAGACAGTAGTGTGCGCCTAGCGTGCGTACGCGTTGATAGTGGTGTTACCCAAGGCGATAGCATCAGCGAATATTACGATCCAATGATCAGCAAACTGATCGTCTGGGGGCAAACTCGTGATATCGCTCTAAAGCAGATTAAGCAGGCGTTAACTCAATATCACGTACGTGGCGTAACGACAAACATTGGTTATCTGCACAGTATTATTTCGCAGCCAGCCTTTGCCGAGATTGAGCTCGATACAGGTTTCCTCGTAAGACATCAACAAGGCATAAATGAGCAGCAAGACGTCTCGGATTCAATCTGGCTTACATTGGCGGCGGTTGCTCGTTGGAATGATCTCATTTCAAAATCAGACAGCTCAACGTTACCCGCGCCAACCAAACGAGGTTTTAGACTGTCAGTTGACAACGTTTACCGATTTAACTTCACGGATGCCAATGCCAACCATCAGGCACGTTTGCAACAATCATCGCAAGATACAGGATCTCACTTCACTGTCCGATGCGGCGAGGAGCTGCATCAGGTCATCCTGCTTGAAAGTGACAACCAGTTTATCGTCGATATTGATAATGTGCGTTACACCTTTAATGCACTTAGCAACGAACAAAAGACAACACTATTTTATCTTGGTCAGCAGCGCACGTTCGCTCATCAACCTAACTTTGACTCTGCAAAAGATGTAGATGATGAACTAAGTCCAACCGCACCACTCAACGGCATAATTTCAGCAGTTATGGTGGCTAAAGGTGACGAAGTGGCGGCGGGCGATCCGCTTTTGGTACTCGAAGCAATGAAAATGGAATACACCATCACGGCTCCGGTCGCAGCAACAGTCGACGAATTGTTTTATCAGCACGGGGACCAAGTACAGCACGGTTCCATACTGCTGAATTTGTCTTTGATATCGGATAACGTCAGTGAAGATAAGGAGCGCGAATATGCTACCAGCGAAGGTTAATATCGTCGAAGTCGGCGCTCGTGATGGTCTGCAAAATGAAACGGCAGTGACGCTGGTTGATAAAATCCGTTTGATTAACCAACTAAGCAGCAGTGGCTTAAAGCATATTGAGGCGGGATCTTTCGTCTCTCCAAGGTGGGTGCCTCAAATGGCCGATTCCGATCAGGTGTTTGCTGGTATCTCAAAAAAGCCTGAAGTGGTTTATAGCGCGCTCACACCAAATCTCGCAGGGTTAGAACGTGCGCTGGAAAGCGGTGTAAAGCGAATTGCGGTGTTTGGCTCCGCTTCAGAAACGTTCAGCCAGAAGAACATCAACTGCAGCATTACAGAAAGTCTCGCTCGATTTGAACCCGTTATCGAATTGGCGAACCAGCACAACATTCCTGTACGCGGGTACTTGTCTTGTACCATGGTGTGTCCATATGAGGGAGTAATCAAGCCAGAGCAAACTACCAAGGTCGCCAATACGTTGTTTGATATGGGATGTTATGAGATTTCGCTCGGTGATACTGTCGGTAAAGCAACGCCTAATCGCGTTATCGCCATGCTGGATTCGTTGTTAACGCTACTGCCAAAAGACGCGCTCGCGGTACATTTTCATGACACCTATGGACAAGCTTTAGCCAATATTTACCAAGCCTTGTTAATGGGCATCAACACCATTGATAGTGCGGTTGCTGGTTTGGGCGGCTGCCCTTACGCGAAAGGTGCCAGTGGCAATGTTGCAACGGAAGATGTACTTTATCTGTGTGAGCAACTTGGGATTGAAACAGGCGTTGACCTTGGCGTCATCAATGAAGCGGGTTGGCAAATTTGCCGTGCGTTAGGAAAGTCTCCTGCTTCTAGGGTCGCATTAGCTCTGGGCGATCCGTATAGCTTGTAAATCATCAACAACCAATCAGGTAATGTATTTCAACGGGCATGCAGACGTACGTGCCCGTTTTTTGTTGTTACTCATAAAAACCTTAACGCTCAACGGTCTTCATCACATTAATTAGTATCTGATTTCAGCTACAATTTAGTTTCAAACCGAACATATAAAACAGGATCAGGTAAATGCTCATAACATTTCGTTGTCGAAGCCACTCAAACGTCACAATGTTTGGTGATATTGCATTAGATATGCTCAAAATGATGGGTCACAGCGGCACGGTGCCGGGATCAATTTCCGCTCAAGATGTTCCTGACGCGCTATCAAGATTAACTTCTGCTCTATCTGCGAAAAATGCAGCTGAAGAAAACCTCCCTACTGATGTAGACGAAGAGGAAGAACAAGCAGAGCCCGCGGTAAGCCTAGGACGCAGAGCGTTTCCACTGATTGAGTTGCTAAAATCAGCAATCAAAGAAGAATGCGAAGTCATGTGGGACAACCAATAACGCCTTCAAACTGGTTTCTAGCGAGGTGAATCCGTGTTGTGACCGCCTCGCTATGGTTACTCGACACCAAGATAAGAACACCAATACCGCTTATCGCCCTATCCGTTTCTCTCCCTAGACAACTTAATTTGCCCATCAATGTGCACATCTCGTTGTGGAAACGCGATTTCAATGCCGTGCTTTTCGAAAGCTTCGTAGATTTCAAAACGCATGGCACTTGCGACCGAGCGAATACCGCCCTCAACCGTTGAGTTAATCCAAAAATAAGATTCGAAGATCAAAGCATTGTCACCAAAGTCTTGAAAAAACACATCTGGCGCTGGCGAACTCAGAACTTGCGCTTGCTGCGAAGTCACTTCCGCCATTAAGGCAGCAACCTGTTTGACATCGCTCCCATACGCGACGCCGACGACGACCGAGCCACGAACTAATCTGTCGCATAACGTCCAGTTGATCACCACGTTCTCAATCAACTGACTGTTGGGTATGAGCATATGAACACCATCGGTTCGTCTGATTCTCGTTGAACGTGTATTTATTTGCTCGACAGTGCCTTTGGCGCCCTCAACCTCTAAAAAGTCCCCAATTCGGATTGGCTTTTCACCAATCAAAATCCAGCCACTTATGAAGTTGTTAATGATGTTTTGCGCACCAAAACCGAAGCCGATAGCGATGGCACCAGACAGAAAGGCGAACGCGGTGATTGGCACATTGATCATCGAAAGTGTGGTCATAAAAATAATGGCGAGAGCGATGACAAATAATATCCGTTTAACCAAATGAATCACGTTTGGGTCTTTCCCCGATGAAGACATTCTTGACGTAACGGTTTTGATCAAAATTTTGGATAACCATAAAGCGACAATGACCCATGTCGGCACCATCAATATCGCCCACAACGTGATAGGTTGTTCGTTAAAGGTAAACAGTGTTGTTTCTAAAAATGAAATGACCCGTTCGAACATAAAGTGCTCACTCTTGATTCATCGTTGCCAGCAAGCCAGAGCGCATAAGTCTTATATTTTTAGCCCAATCGATAGCGCAAGCGGCTCAATTAAGTTCTTCTTATTAACTATATAGTAATCTACGTAAAACGCTTCGAGTGGTTTCCCACTTTGGCTTCAACCGATTAAGCCATTTAGGGAGTACGTCTTTGTGAACTAAACGAGCCAATCAACCAACTTGAGACGCAAGGAAAATCAGTGATAACTTTCTGATTTTTAAGCATCAAATTTTCACTTCGAATCACTCTCACTTATTATGCACCTTATTGCAAATAACATTGATGGAATGATTGTCATGTCAGAACTGACTCGGATGCGCTCTGGAGAAACCTATAATTGTCTGGATGAAGAACTAAAGCTAATGCGCGCCAAAACCGCGCAGCTTGTCTTCCAATTTAACCACGAGCCAAACCCAGATATACGTAGACAACTATTGGCAGAAATGGGCGTCCAATTAGAAAACAGCGCCTGTATAGAGCCACCGCTTCAACTTACCTACGGTTGTCACCTGTCCATCGGAGAAAACACCTACATCAACTGGGATGCCATTATTCTGGACAATGGGCAGGTTGAGGTTGGCGCGAACGTCATGATTGGGCCTAGAGTGCAAATTTACACAGCCGCTCATTCACTCGATACACAAAGACGCTTATCCGGAGACGAGATCGCCAAACCGGTAACAATTGGCAATAACGTTTGGATTGGTGGGGGCGCCATCATACTGCCAGGCGTGACCATTGGCGATCAGGCCGTCGTTGGCGCTGGCTCTGTCGTAACCAAAGACGTTGCGCCGGGCGATCGAGTCGTTGGAAATCCGGCGCGCTCCATTAAACCCAAAAACTGAAGAAAGTGGCTATTTCGCCAAATGATCGCGAATAATATTGGCAAGCAGATTGAGAGCATGAACGTATTTGTCATTGAGCTCAAAAGAAGCGTTAAGACGAATACAGTGATCGTATTGTTCTGTCAGGCTGAACATCTTTCCCGGTGCGATGCTGATATTACCTTTTAGTGCTTCTCGATATATCGGCAAGGCATCAATATGCTTAGGAAGCTCTAGCCAAATAAAGTACCCGCCGCTTTGGCTTAACACGTTGACTGCTTCAGGTAACAGCTCACTAAGCAGATCCGTCATCTTACTTTTACGTTCAAACAGCTTTTTCCGTAACTGCTTCAAATGCGATTCATAATTGCGGCTTGTTAAATAGTGCACCAATGTCATTTGCACTGGTGCACTCGTCGCTAATGTACTCATTAACTGTAACTTTTGTACCTCTAGCGCCCGCTTTCCTGCCGCAACCCAACCAATACGTAGCCCTGCGATTAATGATTTTGAAAACGAGGAGCACAACATGGTATTGCCCGTGTCATCAAACATTCTTAGTGGGTAAACCGAGTCATTCTCGGCATGCAGTTCGCTGTACACATCATCTTCAATTACTGGCACGTTATATCGCTGTGTCAGTTCAATCAGCTTTTGTTTTTTCTCGTTGGAGAGCGTAAAACCCAGAGGATTCTGGAAGTTCGACATAAGCCAGCACGCTTTCACATCATGCGTTTGCAGCGCTCGCTCCAATGAGTCTAGGTCAATGCCCGTGACTGGGTCTGTTCTTACTGAGAGCGCTTTCAAACCTAACCGCTCTAAGGATTGCAAAGCGCCATAGAATGCAGGCGACTCCACAACCACCCAATCTCCCGGTCTTGTACAAGCTTGCAAACTGAGCGTTAACGCCTCCAGCGCGCCTGCCGTAATGACAATTTCATCGGGTGAAATTTCAATGCCTTTCGCAGCATAACGCTTCGCGATGATGGTGCGTAATTGTTCGTTTCCCGGCGGTAAGTTATCAAAGGTGGTGGAAATCGGCATATTGCGAGCGGCTGCGCTCATCGCCCGATTCACGTGATATCTTGGGTACAAACTTGGGTCTGGATAGGCAAAGCCAAAATTGATCATGGATGGATTTTTACTCGCCTGCAGAACATCAAAGATAAACTCATTGATGTCTACCTGCTCTGTCCACGAAACCGCGGCTGGCGCTTGGGGTTCATTTGAACTCTTAATATTGGGCGCGACTCGATAACCAGAGCGCGGCTGTGACGTCACCCAGCCTTGAGATTCCAGAATTTGATACGCGTGCAACACCGTCATCAAGCTCAAACCCGAGTGTTCAGATTGGCGACGCAGCGAAGGCAGCTTGTCACCCGGATGCCATATCCCCGATTTTATCTGCCTTTTAAGCTGTTCCACTAACTCTTGATACTTCGCCAAACGCAAATCCCCTTCCATAAAGCCGAATTCAAAATAATAACACTTCAATATTTAATCTGTTATAGGTTTATAGTCACTGTCTGTACCTACTTCCCTCATTCCGCTCCTTTTAAAATAGCTCTCTCATAAAACTTAAAAGATCAAAGGAAGTTTAATGTTTGGCCTCGACGCATTTATGCTTGCACGGATACAGTTCGCCTTTACGGTATCCTTTCATATTATTTTCCCCGCTATCACCATAGGTTTGGCCACCTATCTCGCCGTGCTGGAAGGCTTATGGCTAAAAACACGTAATCCCGATTACCAAAAGCTCTATCACTTCTGGTCGAAAATTTTTGCGGTTAACTTTGGAATGGGTGTTGTATCTGGTCTTGTCATGGCCTATCAATTCGGCACCAACTGGAGTGGTTTCTCCGACTTCGCTGGTTCTATCACAGGCCCATTACTGACTTATGAAGTGTTAACGGCTTTCTTTCTCGAAGCCGGATTTCTTGGCGTAATGCTGTTTGGGTGGCGTCGCGTCGGCGAAAAGCTGCACTTTTTTGCAACCTCGATGGTGGCGTTAGGAACGATCATTTCGACGTTCTGGATTCTCGCCTCCAACAGTTGGATGCAAACGCCACAAGGCTATGAAATTGTCGACGGACGTGTGGTGCCAACCGACTGGTTTGCTATCGTTTTCAATCCTTCATTTCCTTATCGTTTGGCGCACATGAGCGTCGCGGCTTTCGTCAGTTCAGCACTCTTTGTAGGCGCGTCAGCCGCTTGGCATTTATTGAGAGGCAATCAATCGACTGCGGTAAAAACCATGTTTTCGATGTCGCTCGGGATCTTAGTGTTCCTTGCGCCACTCCAAGCCGTGATTGGCGATGTGCACGGGCTAAACACTCTGGAACACCAGCCCGCCAAAATCGCTGCCATCGAAGGACATTGGGATAACAGCGATGGCAAACCAACCCCATTGATATTGTTCGGCATGCCAAACATGGAACAAGAACGCACAGACTATGCCTTAGAAATTCCTGTTTTAGGAAGTTTGATCCTACGCCACAGTTTAACTGAGCCAATCCCGGCGCTGAAAGACTTCCCGAAAGAGGAACGACCGAACTCACCTATCGTCTTTTGGTCATTTCGAATCATGGTCGGGCTAGGACTTCTGATGATTTTTCAAAGCTTCTACAGCATATGGTTACGAAAAAAGAACACGCTTTATACTTCGCGTTGGTTCCTCAAGTTTTCATTGTTTATGGGGCCATCTGGTCTTATCGCAATACTCGCTGGCTGGTTTACGACAGAGGTTGGTCGGCAACCTTGGGTCGTGTATGGCGTACAAAAAACGCGTGATGCGGTTTCTGCACACGGAGACCTACAAATGAGCATCAGCCTGCTGTGTTTCCTTGTTGTATACAGCTTGGTATTTGGCTTTGGTTATTACTACTTGATCCACCAAATCAAGAAAGGCCCCGATGCAATCGAACACGATGAGCACGACATGACGACCGTTTCAGGCCGCATCTAGAATTTGTCACAAAGTGAAGGTAGAAAATATGCATTTTGATTTATCCGTGATTTGGTTCGCGATCATTGTTTTTGCCACTTTGATGTACATCATCATGGATGGCTTCGATTTGGGTATTGGAATACTGATGCCCTTCATCAAGGATGAAAAACAAAAAGACGTCATGGTCAACAGTGTCGCGCCAGTTTGGGACGGCAACGAAACTTGGATTGTGCTTGGAGGCGCATCTCTATTTGGCGCTTTTCCGATGGCTTACGCGGTAATAATTGAAGCGCTAACCATCCCTTTGACGTTGATGTTGATTGCTTTGATCTTTCGTGGCGTAGCGTTTGAGTTTCGCTTTAAAGCATTGGAAAACCACTTAAAGTTCTGGGATCGCTCTTTTATGGTCGGCTCGATTTTAACCACGTTTTTCCAAGGCACAGTTGTTGGTGCGGTAATTCAAGGCTTTGCGGTGGAAAACCGCGTCTTCGTAGGTAGTCAACTCGACTGGCTCAGCCCTTTTCCCATCTTTTGTGGTTTGGGTTTAGTCGCAACGTACGCGCTGCTTGGTAGCACATGGCTCATCATGAAGACGGAAGGTGAACTGCAAAACACGATGTACCGCTTCACTAACAAAACACTACTGGCGATGATCTCCGCATTAGTCATTGTGAGCACTTGGACTCCACTTGCTTACCCTGCCATTGCGGAAAGATGGTTTTCTCTGCCTAATTTGTTCTACTTACTGCCCGTACCTGCCATTACTGGGCTGGTATGTTTGAAGATTGCCGACTCCGTTAAAAAGCGTAAAGAGCGCAGCCCTTTCGTGATGGCATTGGTGATCGTGATTCTCGGGTTCGCTGGGCTTGGCATCAGTATCTGGCCAAATATCATTCCTCCTAGCATATCAATATGGGAAGCAGCGGCTCCTGCAAGCAGTCAGCGCTTTATGCTCGTTGGAGCAGTGATCATCATCCCGATCATTCTGGCTTACACCTTTTGGAGTTATTACGTCTTCTCTGGAAAAGTGAAAGAAGACGAAGCGTACCATTAACGAGTTGATAAGGAGTGAGTATGAAAATCAAAAATTGGTGCCGACAATGGGCTTGGATGGTTGGAATTTGGGTCGTTAGCGTCGCTGCATTAGGGTTAGTGTCTATGTTATTTCGCGTCATGATGACCGCTGCAGGGTTAAAATCTTAGCGCGGCATTTTTAAGTCAATAAAAAATGGATGCCTCTAGATCTTGTGTAAGAGCTAGAGGCGTTGAACCTAATACTCAATCTTAATGAAAAAGCCAAGCGTTAAGAATCTACTCAAAACATTCTTTCATAAGTCTACATTGCCTGAAGTCGTTCATGCATGCTTACGAGATCAAAAGGTTCAAGCTTTTTCGCAATGCTCAGTAATGCTTCCTTTTTATCTTGCGGTAAACTTTGAAACTTCGACTCTAAACGTAAATCCACTTTGCTAAAAAGTAGCTTTCTAATTTGACTAGCTTTTGCCTTTGATAATTGCAATCCATCATTATCGGAGGTTTCAATTATCATGATAATTCTTGCTAAATCACTGAATTCATCATCAGAGCATAAATAAAGTGATTGTTTGTATAAATAGCCAACCGAAATTTCAAAATCAATATTAAGCGCTTGAATCTGACTGACAATGTTTTCACTCATATCACTTTGAGAAGCAGAGTTGATACAATCATCAAATCGCCTTTCAAATGTAACAAATCGATTATTGAGCTCGTCCAACATAGTCGTATCTTTTGCGAATGATTCTATAGGTAAAACCAATAAGAACATTGGCAGTAGGTATTTTTTCAGCGACCGGCTATTCACAATCAAGTCCTTCTTCTAAAAAACTTTCATGCGGTGTTGGTGCAAGTGTTGCTTTCAAATTCAAGTCCATTAAACTCGCCAAATGGCTTTCATTAAACTCTGATAGCTTTTGCAGCTTTAGACTGGCTTCATTAAACTCTTGGTAGAACTTATCAGGTTGAGGTATCACGACTGTTTTTATGTTTGCTCGTGTTGCCGCAAGCATGCCCGAATAAGAGTCTTCAAAGGCAATACAGTTACTTGAATCTACACCTAGTTTATTGATTGTTGAAAGGTAGACATCTGGCTCTGGCTTACCCTGCTCTACATCGTCTGACGATGATATCGCGTCAAAGTAACTGGCAATACCGAGTTTGTTCAAAATGATGGGAATGAGTTGATAAGGTGAATTAGTAGACAACCCTATCTTAAGCCCTTTTTCCTTAAGCAATTTGAGTGTTTCTGTAACACCCTCTAATTCGCATCCTTTTTCAATTATTAATGCCTCCACTTTATCCACAACAGCATTCTCTACTTCCTCTAGGCTCTTTTCTTGCCAAGGATTACGTTCATACCAAAACCTTGTTACTTCACCTGTCGTCATAGTTGCAGTCTGCTTTGACAGCACTTCGGTCACTTGGACACCAACTGATGAAAACACCAGCTTTTCCGCTTCCTTCGACAAAGGTTCTGAATCAATCAGCAACCCGTCCATATCAAAGACCGCAGCGTATATCATTGGTACATCCTCAGTAAGTTCTATTCGTGGAGTAAGATTTGTCTATTCAACCAAAGCATAGCTTTGCATATAACGAGTGAGAGTATCACATTTGCCTGTGGCTATCAGAGCCAGTTCGATGACTCATCTTTAAGCCTCAACATGACCGATGTTCGTGGCTACTTTTAACGCTTGTTTATTGAGATTAGATGCCTCCCAAGCAACAACAACACGACTAGTGAGAGGGATATCATCAATCTCAGCGACTGTCGCGGAATCATCGAGATGTTCAGCCAGTGAGCGCGGAACGAGAGCAATACCTAACCCGGCCTGCGCCATGGCAATCGTCGTACGAAGTTGCGGTGCTGCGAACTGTGGTTCGAGCCTTACTCCTGCGTCGGCAAAAAGTGTGCTCATGCCATCAAACAATGCGGGGCCCGTCTCTCGTGGAAACAGTAAAATTTTATGGCCTCTCAACTGTTTCATCTGGATACAGGGATATTTTGCCAGTTCGTGCCCCGCCGGAATCACTGCGACAAACGGGTCGTTAAACAACACCTTGTGTTCAAAAGGCTCACTGGCGTAGCAGGGTAGCCGCATGATTGCGAGATCAAGTTGTTTGCTTTTTAACTGAGCGGCAAGCTCTGGCATTGACAGTTCCGCCGTCTGTAAATGAACCCCATTCTCTTGAATACGCCCAATCCTCTCCAATACCTTAATGCAGGTTGATGTTGACGTCGCGAACCCAATTTTAACCTGCGTATTTTCACCACGGGCAATCTGTCGGGCTTTTGCTTTAGCGCGTTCCACATCAGCAAGAATATTTACCGCATCCAAATAAAAGACTTGCCCTGCATGGGTCAGTTCTACTCCTCTAGACAAGCGCTTAAATAAGTCCACGCCAAGCTCGTGCTCTAGCTTTTTGATTTGTTGACTCAAAGGAGGTTGCGCAATCCCTAGCTGTTCAGCTGCTCGGGTAAAGTGACGAGTCTCGGCGACCGCGACAAAATACTTCAGGTAGCGAAATTCCATATATTTTCCATATCAAAATAAATCTTTTTTATATTGGATTTAGCGCCGTGTAGAAGTCAATCTAAATATACTCTTCATTGCATAACTGGTCTTACTCATGCGTGGATTTTATAACCCTCTATGTGCTTGTTCGCTTGAAGTAGCGAAAGAATTTTCTGAATACCATCACGTTACCGGAGATGGTGAGATTTATCAGACTTCGTTAATGAGTGCTTTGATCGCTGGAGTTTACGAAGGTTCAACAACCATAGAAGAACTGCTGAAACATGGGGATTTTGGTTTAGGTACGTTCAATGAATTGGATGGTGAGTTGATTGCTTTTGATAAGGAAGTTTTTCAACTCAAGTCGGATGGCTCCGCAAACCCGGCAGACCTGGCGCAAAAAACGCCCTTTGCTGTCATGACTTTTTTTAAACCTGATATCGAGCTGCCACTGACATCGCGCATGTCACGTCATGAAGTCCATAACCTCATAGACGACATGGTTCCAAGCGATAACCTATTTTGCGCAGTGCGCATTGATGGCGTTTTCGATTCAGTTCGTACTCGTACCGTACCTAAACAAACACGCCCTTATCGGCCAATGCTTGAAGTGGTCAAAGAACAACCAACATTCCGCTTCACGCATAAGCAAGGCGTGGTCGCCGGCTTTCGCAGTCCTAAATACACGACTGGCATTAATGTGCCCGGCTATCACGAACACTTTATTACCGATGACCGCCAAGGAGGTGGTCATATCCAGGATTACAGCATTTCGTCAGGGTTCCTCCAGATTGGCAAAGTCTCACGGCTAGTGATTGATACCCCAGTATCGACAGACTTCCTCAACGCCAATTTGGCTCCGGAAGATATAAATACCGCCATAGAAAAGGCGGAAAAGTAACAAAGTCAGGCAAATAATAAGGACAACAAATGCAATCCAAACCTTCAAATAAAAATGGAGCTCAGTTGATCGCTCAACAGCTAGAGTCTCTCGGCATTAAGTACATTTTCGGTATTCCTGGTGCAAAAATCGATCGACTGTTCGATGCGATTGAAGACACTAACATCCAAATGATTCCGGTACGTCACGAGGCTAACGGCGCGTTTATGGCTGGCGTTATGGGAAGACTAACCGGTAAAGCAGGCGTCACAATGGTTACGTCAGGCCCAGGCTGTGGAAATCTAGTTACGGGGGTGGCAACAGCAAACTCCGAAGGCGATCCGCTGATTGCTATCGGTGGCGCGGTGAAACGAACTGACCAGCAAAAACAAACACACCAGAGCATGGATACCGTCAGTATTTTTCGCTCTATAACCAAGTTCAGTGCTGAAGTGCAGCATGTGGACGCCGCAAGCGAGATCATGGCGAACGCATTTCGTATCGCAGAGTCAGGTCGCTCTGGGGCTTGCTTTTTGAGTCTCCCCCAAGATGTTTTATCCGAGGAAACCCAAACGGACATTATTGTCCCCTCGCCTTACACACAGCCTGGTTGCGCAGACATCGCAGCAATCGAAGAAGCGGTCAGTCGAATCAGTAAAGCAAAGCGCTGTGTGGTTTTACTTGGCCTTCACGCGAGCCGCAGTCAAAACGCTGCTGCTATCGCTCGGTTTCTTCAAAATACGCAGCTACCCGTTGTCGGCACTTACCAGGCCGCCGGCACGGTAGACATCAATTACTATCATCACTTTGCTGGGCGTGTCGGTTTGTTTAATAACCAACCTGGCGATGTTTTACTGCGGGACGCCGATTTAATTCTCACCATCGGCTTTAGCCCAATAGAGTATGACCCTGAGCTTTGGAACAGCCACCGCAACCCAGTGATTCACCTCGATATTGAACCAGCAGAATACCAACTTAATTATCAGCCTTGTGTTGAAATCGTCGGAAACATTGCGCAGTCATTAGACAAGATGGGCAGCTATATCTCTGAATATGCTCGCCTTTCCCCAACGGCACTTTCAGTACTGGAAGAGGTAGCACTGCAACGGCAAGTGATCAAAACCTATCCCAATGTCTATAACAAGCAAGGATTTCATCCACTGGCGCTAATAAAAGCTATGCAATCTATCATCACACCGGATACCACGCTATGCCTTGATATGGGGAGCTTCCACATCTGGATCGCTCGTTACTTGAGCTGTTTTCGAGCTCGCCAAATGCTGGTGTCTAACGGCCAACAAACAATGGGCGTTGCACTCCCATGGGCCATTGGTGCCAGCCTACTAAAACCTGGTAGCAAAGTGGTATCGATATCAGGAGACGGCGGTTTTATGCAATCGAGCATGGAGTTAGAAACCGCGGTTAGACTGAACTGCAATATCGTCCATATTGTGTGGGTTGATAACGCCTACAACATGGTAGAAATGCAAGAGATCAACAAATATCAGCGCTGCTCTGGTGTGAAATTTGGACCAATTGATTTCAAGGCCTACGCCGAATCATTTGGCGCGAAAGGCTTCGCAGTGACTAGTCAACACGAATTGCTACCGACATTGAATAAAGCCATGGACGTTGAAGGGCCAGCAGTGGTGGCTATCCCCGTAGATTACAGCGACAACGACAAACTGATGTTGCCGCGCACAGAGAAAAATCAAGATCCCGTTTTTGTAAGTTTCGAAGGAGAAATCGCATGAGAGGATTAAAAAATAAAGTCGCACTCGTGACTGGCTCTGCCAATGGCATTGGTTTGGCCATCGCAAAACGTTTGTATGAAGAAGGCGCAAACGTCGCTCTTGCCGATTGGAATGAAGAGCAGTTGGCAAACGCCGTTGAGGGCTTTGATAAACAGCGTGTGTCTGCGCATTCTATTGATGTTTCTGACCCAGAAAAAGTCGCAGCACTGATTTCTGATGTTGTTACCCGTTTCGGTAAACTGGATATTTTAGTAAACAATGCTGGCGTACATGTCCCTGGTTCCGTGATTGAAGGTAGCGTGGAAGACTGGAAGAAAATCTCTGGTGTAAACATTGATGGTGTTGTTTATTGCGCGAAGTTTGCGTTACCTGAACTCTTAAAAACGAAAGGTTGTATGGTAAATACTGCGTCCGTTTCCGGTTTGGGTGGCGACTGGGGTGCCGCATTCTATTGCGCGAGTAAAGGCGCAGTGGTGAACCTTACCCGAGCGATGGCATTGGACCATGGTGCGGAGGGCGTAAGAATTAACGCCGTATGCCCAAGCTTAGTAAAAACCAACATGACGAACGGCTGGCCGCAGGAAATCCGCGATAAATTCAATGAGCGCATTGCGCTCGGCCGAGCCGCCGAACCTGAAGAAATTGCGTCCGTCGTGACTTTCTTGGCAAGTGATGACGCATCTTTCATTAATGGCGTAAACCTACCTGTAGACGGCGGTGCCACCGCATCAGATGGTCAACCTAAAATAGTGTAAGCATTAACACTGATTGAGCAGAATTTTTAACTGTAAGGTATCCACGCAAAAAAAGAGCCGAGTTTGTACTCGGCTCTTGTGTGCCTGTTCTTAAGCCTGCGATGTTGCTAAACCTGCCGACGCGCCGCCTAATAACACATGATTAAATTCCATTCGAGATTCTTGGGCTTGCTCAGACAGTTCTTGTTTCTTCTTTTGAGCCAACTCAAGCGCTTCGGTTAGTTGCTGTAGCTCTGTTTGCATCTCTTCTGGTAAATGATGGTCCGAAAACCCAGATTCACAGCTGTGTTCTAAGGCAAATGCGCGAATTCTCTTACGCATGCTCATCAGGGCCGCCATTGCTTCGCGCTCTTCTTCAGCCGCCTGTTGAGCTAAGTCTTTAAAGCGCTCAAATTTCGCCAAAGCCATTCCCTCTGTTGACCAAGGGTCAATTTCCGGCAGTTCTTCAATGTTAATGGTTGGCTCTTCGTATTCTGCTTGATGTTTAATATCTAGGCTCGCCGCGCGAACAAAGGACACCATCAACATCACCGAGATAACTAGCAATGGTAAACCTCCCACGATCGCAGCGGTTTGTAATGTCGATAAACCTCCCATGAACATTAGGACGGTTGGCAGAAAAGACAAAGTAAACGCCCAGAACAAACGGTTCCAGCGCATCGGTTCTTCCGTCACATCATTTTGAACCACAGACGCAAGAATGTACGAGATAGAGTCAAACGAAGTCGCCGTAAAAATGATACACAATAGTGTAAAAACACCAATAACGATTGGCCCTAACGGTAATGTGTCTAACGTTGCAAAAATAGCCGCTGGCGCGCCTGATTCGTTGAGGATTGCGATGACATCAAGCTCACCCGTCAATTGCAACGATAAACCATAGTTACCTAAAACAATGAAGAATAAGAAACAACCTAAAGAACCGTAAAATATAGAACCTACGACCATCTGTTTGATCGTTCTTCCACGCGAGATACGCGCAACAAACAATCCCATACAAGGAGCAAAGACCAACCACCATGCCCAGTAGAAAATAGTCCAGTCTTGCGGGAAGTGTGTATCTGTAAACTCACCATAACCACCAAACGACTCCGCCCAGGTAGCCATAACAAAGAAGTTAGACAACATACGACCAATTGAATCTAAGCCCGTTTCTAACATGAACACGGTTGGCCCAACGGCAAGTATAAAGAGTAACAAGCCCATCGCACCCCAGAAGTTAATGTTACTAAGGAATTTGATCCCCTTCTCAAGCCCTGCATACGCGGAGTAACCAAAAATAGCAGTACAGAGAAGTAATACAGCCACTTGGCTGAAGGTATTGTTTGGAAGACCGAAGATATGATGTAGACCACCATTGATAAGAGGCGCTGCTAAGCCAAGCGTAGTCGCCGCGCCACCCAACATACCAAAAATAAACAACACATCAATAAACTTGCCAATACCACCGTTTGCACGCTTTTCTCCTAATACAGGCATTAACGCACTAGAGATTTTCAAAACAGGTTGTTTGCGTACATAAAAGAAGTAAGCGATAGGCAGAGCAGGAATAAGGTAAATTGACCAAGCAATCGGTCCCCAGTGAAACAGACCATAAGTCGCGGCCCAGCGAATGGCTTCTTCACTGCCTGCTTCCAACTGAAATGGTGGTGATTGATAGTAGTATGCCCACTCGATACACCCCCAATACAGAATACTTGCGCCAATACCTCCACAAAATAGCATTGCAGCCCATGAGGCGTTACCAAATTCTGGTTGCTCGTCGGCTTCACCAAGTTTGATTTGGCCAAGATCGCTGAACACGGTGTAAATCATAAAACACATTGCTGCGATACCCAGTGCGAGGTATAACACACCAAGCTTATCGGTCATGAAAAATTTGGCCGAAGCTATCCAATCCGCACCTTGTGTGGGAAATAAAATTAAGGGTATAACGACGCTGAGTAAAAGAAAGAGTGAGCCTAAGAAGGTAGGCTTATCGATGAGAGAAAATGATTTGTCCATATTATATATCCTTATATTTTCAAAGGACATGATCCACATTTCTCGCAACTTCGCCAATTCACAACACTTATCGTTACCACAAGAATAATTGTCTTTAAAAGATGCATTATGTGACGCTGATTTTGTATTCATTATTTGATGCCATAGCGTTTAAATACGGCAACTTTTCTGCCACACCAGCCAGCGCTCCTACCTTTAAAAACCTCAACACTGTTTGCCACCACTGAGGATTCCACAAGCTTAAACGTCGGTTCTAGATAACCCTCCAACTCCCCACTTCGCAAACAAAATGGAGGGAAGCGAGAGTGGTAATCATCATCTATAACGAAACAACCAATTAACAAACCGTCTCTTGTCAGCAATTTATCCACCATAGCAAAGTAATCTGGCCACTGGTCTCTCGGTAGTGCAGCGAGAAAGGATTGATTTTGGCGCAACATGGATGGATGCCGAACTCGCAGCCCCAGCCAATGACAGCGCTTGGCAGACGTTCAACGCCAAAGTGACATTCCCCCAGCGGGCTACTACGAAGTTGGGGCAAAGGCGACTGATGACCAAGAGGTGGGCCAACCTTTTGCTATCACATGGAAACCGAAAGGTTACCTCAACAACACCTTCCACCGAATCGCGCTGATTGTTAAGGGTTAAACATGAAGGGGGAATAACAGTGAAAGCAACATCCTTAAATAAGCGGGTTTTCCCGCTCTCGTTTACTTTTCTCGCGCTGTTAAGTTACTCAGCCTTAGCAAACAATGACGAGTTGATAGCCGCAGGCGAACAGCAAGCGATGGTGTGTAAAGCTTGTCACCAGTTTGAAAAATGGAGGAAGTGCTTGTGAGGCTGCCTCTTTGGGGCTTAGCAGAGCGTGATATTGCCGGCTTTACAGGCTTCAATTACAGCGAAGCCATCAAACAGCATCAAGGTCAATGGGACGCAGAAAAACTGGATGCTTTTTTTGGCGTCACCACCGGAGTTTGCTCCGGGCACAAACATGGTCTTTCCCGGCGTAAAAGACCCGGGTGCGCGAGCCGCAATCATTGCATGGCTAGCAACCCAAAACCCTACACGCCACCAGATTGGAATACTGCTTCATCTGAAATGGAGGTCAAATCAGCTGGTGATGGGATATTAGCGCCAGGAGAGAATATGGAACTCGTCGCGGCAGTCTGCTCAGCCTGTCATTCGTTACACATGGTCACACAACAATGACTAAGCCGCCAACGATCAGATGAAACCTTAGACTGGATGATTGAAGAGCAAGGGATGGATGAACTGCCGGGTGATAATCGCGAAGCCATTCTGAAATACCTTTCGACCTATTATGGGGGTAACTCCCGCCTTTAAAACTAACGCTTATTGATATTTTACATACGTATTCTTTCTGTGTGAGTATCCCCTCAACAGGAATAGAGTGAAGTAACCTCTGTTATTTCACAGTATGTATCGATGAGGTTTAAAAGATTGAAGGCAGAAGAGTTTTTTGACAACCATTACCTTTCTATTTGGGTTTTTCTTGTTGGCGTGGCAGTCATTACCTTGATTATGATGGGAGGCGGCATGGCAGTAACGTTGCTGGCAATATTGATTGACCAGTCGTCTGAGCACTTAACTACTGATACTTTCTTGGCTCTAAACTTTTCTTTTGCTGGGGTCATGACTCTACTGCTTGTTATCCCAAACATGATGATTGTTAGAGGCAAACCTAAAGCGGCAGAAATCAACTTAATCAATATTTACTTTCAGTTCCTTGTTTACGCTCTTGGCCTATTCCTTCTTGAAGATGAACATAAACTTTTTTTTGTTAGTTTTGTACTTTTTCCTATTATCGCTCTCTGGCTCATGGCATCGACCAAATATCATACATTTGTGACTTACTTTTCAGCGATTAAAAAAGAACCAGACAGTTTCCGCGAATACTTTCTAAAGAATTCTCAGTGACGACTAACGTTTCTGCCACACCATCCATTGTTCTCTGCCTTTAAAAACCTCAACACTGTTTGCCACCACTGAGGATTCCACAAGCTTAAACGCCGGTTCTAGATAACCCTCCAACTCCCCACTTCGCAAACAAAATGGAGGGAAGCGTGATAGGTAATTATCATCAATGACGAAAAAACCAATTAGAAAACCTCCGCTTGGCAATAATTTATCCACCATAGAGAAATATTCTGACCACATGTCTCTCGGTAGTGCTGCGAGAAAGGCCCGCTCGTAAATGACATCAAACGATTGAGAAAAATCGGCATTAAATACATCACCCAATACGACTTTATCTTTGTAGTTACCTAACGCTGATTGCGCCATTTTTACCGCTTCTTGGCTGTAATCCATCGCGATCACGTCATGCCCATATTGAATAAAAGTGCTCAGTTCATAAGCGGCACCACACCCAGGAATAAACACTGAATGGCCTACATGAAGTGAATTGTCGAGATAGTCCTTGAGTTCTTGAGGTGTCGATTGGGCATCCCAAGGCATAGTGCCTCGGATAAACAAATCATCCCAGAATTGTGTGTTAATCATTGGTGCCTGTTTCATTTACCCGCTCCCTGATTGCGGTAGTAAAAAATAAAGGGATACGCAGCGCAATGTGGTATCCCTTTTCTAGCCTTTTGTCTGACGTTGTTAGTTTTTTATGACAACCACTTTCTACTGCACTTATGCCACCAATGAGTTAACTGCGAAGATCATTGATTAACGGCTGCTCCGCTTGGTTCGGTACAAACTGGACATTGCCTTTCAGTTTAGTGACAGACTGGAGTGTTGCTTGAATGTCCTCTGCTGATACATGCACATCATGACAACAGAAAGTAATGGCATCGTTGAAGCCATCGCGCTCAATTTTCAAGGAGCCTTTAATATCGTGGCGACGACAGACTTCTTGGATCTGATGCGGATAAACAAACAGCCCTTTTACTTTCACCGCGGAGTCTGCTCGTCCCATCCAGCCCTTAATTCGTGCATTCGTGCGTGAAGAATCAGAACTTGTCTCTAGGTATGCCGATAAATCTCCCGTTGCGTAGCGAATCAGCGGGAACTTCTCATCGAGCGACGTTACAACGACTTCACCGACTTCTCCCGGTTGTACAGGAACACCATCAGGATCAACGATTTCAACAATAATATCTTCGGCAATCACTAATCCTTGTTCACCAGACACTTGATAAGCAATCAAACCAAGCTCTGCACTTGCGTAGGCTTGAAAGACTGCAATGCCTTTTTCCTCAAACATCTGTTGCATGTCTGCTGTAACCGCTTCACCAGAGACCAGAGCTTTCTCAAAGCTAGGCAGCTCATTGTATTTCTCTTGGTACTTTTGTAGCAACGTCAGCAAATAAGAAGGTGTGCCAGTGTAACCATTAGGTTGAAGCTGTTTAATTGCCTCTATTTGCGCTTCGGTATTGCCTACTCCAGCCGGAAATACCGCACAGCCACAAGCCCTTGCGCCACCATCCATAATAAATCCGCCAGGAGAGAAATGGTAAGAGAGCGTGTTATGCACTAAATCACCCGCACAGAACCCAGCAGCGTGAAACGCGCGCCCCATACGCCAGAAATCGGCCTCATCCGTTTGAGCCTCATACAACGGCCCAGGAGATTGGAATACGCGCGCCATTTGACCAATGGCAACGCTATTTAAGCCACCAAACGGCGGTTTAAGTTGCTGCTGATTAGGTACATTGAACTTACGTGTAATCGGGAACTGAGCAAGCCCTTCACGATTGTTTGCCAATGTAGGCTCTAACTCAGAAAAATGCGCCGCGTAATGTTCGCTATTGGCTTTCGAATTTTCAATCAGTGCTGGCAAACGTTGAAACAGCGACTCTTCTCGCGCCTGTAGAGACAACGATTCTTTCGCATCAAATAGTTCGTTCATCCTTGCTCCTTACAACCAACGCTTACGACGTTTGTAAGATTTCAGATTCTTAAAGCTCTTGCGATCTTCATCGCCGCCGCCAAGGTAGAATTCTTTTACGTCTTCATTGTTTAGCAGTTCGTGCTTGCTGCCATCTAGTACGATTTTGCCTGATTCCATGATGTAACCGTAATCGGCCGCTTGAAGAGCGAAGTTGGCATTCTGTTCAACCAAAAGCATGGTAATACCTTGCTCTTTGTTGATCTTGTTAATAATGCTGAATACTTCTTTAACTAGCAGTGGAGAAAGCCCCATAGACGGTTCGTCCAACAAAATCATCTTCGGTCGAGCCATTAACGCTCGGCCAATCGCTAACATTTGTTGCTCACCGCCAGACAAATAGCCCGCCAGGCCAGTGCGCTCTTTGAGTCGCGGGAAATAGTCAAACACCATTTCGATGTCTTGTTCAACTTCGTTGTCAGAGCGTGTATAAGCGCCTAAGCGAAGATTTTCTATTACCGTCATATCTTCAACAATTCGGCGCCCTTCCATAACTTGGAAGATGCCCGAACGGACGATCTCTTCCGGGCTTTTGTTGTCTATACGCTCGCCCATGAAGTTGATTTCGCCGCGCGTCACTTCACCATCTTCGGTTTTCAATAAACCAGAAATGGCTTTCAACGTTGTGGATTTACCCGCACCGTTGGCGCCCAGTAAGGTCACAATCTGCCCTTTTGGAACTTCTAAACTCACACCGCGAAGTACTAGTATTACTTCGTCGTAGACGACTTCAATGTTGTTCACTGAAAGCAGTATTTCTGCCGGTTCGATATTCGTTGCTAATTCAGCCATCAAGCTACTCCTTGCTAGGGTGAGAGTGTTCTCTCACCCATCCTTATTTTCAGTAAGCTTTGTTATTAATAAGTCGTAGATTAGTAACCTAGCCAATCGTCACGACGTGACAATGTCACCTGAGATACTTTCTTAATATCAACTGAGCCGCCATCGTTGTTGCCCATAAAGACGTTCACGGTTGTTGTGCCTCGGTGATCTTCCGGTTTCCAGTTCGCAGGGACACAAACACCTTCTAAACCTTGTGGTACCCAGTTGTCATGGACATACATGCCCTTCTTGATGTTTTCACCTGTGATACCACCGTTGTCTTTCGCCCACTCCATTGCTTCTTTCATATAGAACGCAGAACAAATACCGCGAATGTAATGGTGAGTTCTGAATTCGCCCGGCTCTGATTCAGACTGCTTAGAAATCTCACGAACCAGCTTCATGCCCTCATTATCATCTCCCCAAAACGCCGTCATACCCGGGAAAACGTAATCTTTAAGGCCATCGCCTGCTGCTTCAAGCACTGGCTTGTCGCCGCCCCAAATGTTTGCCATGTACTGGAACTCTGTCCCAACCGTGTTACAAGACTTCACTAGTGAGATAACCGAGCTACCGATATTAGCAATGTAACCATAGTTGGTGCCTGACTCTTTCAGCGACAAACATTGCGCTTTGAAGTCCCCTGGTTTTAGTGACACAACGACTGGGTTTTGCACATCAAAACCAAGCTCTTTAGCGTACTCTGCACACGCTTCTTTTGGCGCATTCGGGAATGGATGGTTATCGCCAATGTGCGTAAATTTCGGCGCACCTTGATTGCCCTTAGATTCCCAATCTTCTTTCGCCCACTTAACTAGCGCACGGCACGCATCTGAGTACGACGCACCATAAAAGAAGTTATAAGGCGCTGGTTTCGCGGTTTTTGGGTTTTTACCGGTTGGGTCAGTTAAGTGACCAGAGTAAGAAGCAGAGAACACCGGCACTTTGTCTTTGGTGACAAACGAAATAAGTGCTTCGGTATCCGCCGTACCCCAACCTTGCAGCGCAACCATGTCTTTACGCGCCACCCAACGTTTATAGTTAGAAATCGCCACTGGTACTTTGTACGCCATGTCTACTGTTTCAAATTCGAGCTCGGTACCGTTAATGCCACCGTTTTGGTTAATCCAACGCAATGCGTCTCGCACGCCAGAACCATAAGGCTTGCTCACATAGGCAGTTGGTCCAGAAAAGTCGACTAATTGCCCGACAAACACAGAATCTTTTGCCCAAGTTGCGGTAGTAAACAGTGCAGATGACAGCACCAACGTTGTCGCTAAATGTCCTTTATTCATAACTCGTTGTCCTTGTTATTGAGGTATATTCCACTTAATTCCACGTTAATATGAGAACGGATAGTGTTTCCAATATGCTCGAATCTGTTGCCAGCGATGCGATAATCCTTGAGGTTCGAAAATGAGGAACAGCATGATGACTAAACCAATCGCCATTTCTTTGAAGTAAGCCAGACCATCAGTGAAAGCGGTGGTATCACCAAACGCTGAAAGCCCCGTTACGCCAAACTCCAAAACTTCAGGCAGCAATACGATAAATATCGTCCCCATCAATGTGCCTTTGACTGAACCCAAGCCACCAATGATGATCATTGCCAAGAACTGGATAGACATCATGATGGTGAAGCCTTCTGCTGATACAAACCCTAGATAATGTCCGTAGAGTGCACCCCCGATGCCCGCATAGAATGCACACACTCCAAATGAGAGCAGACGATACTTGGTTAGGTTGATGCCCATGATCTCTGCTGACAGATAGTGATCTCGTACTGAGACAAACGCGCGACCGTCACGAGAACGGATTAAGTTTGATGCCCACATATACATGAAGATCAGCGCAAACAGAGCGATGTAGAAGAAGCTTTCGTCAGTCGTAAACTCAAAGCCAAACAAATTAATTGGGTTCGCGCTTGCACCGTATGAGCCGCCACTGAACCAATCTGCGCGAGCAAAGAAGTCCTCTAAAATAAACTGCGCCGCCAACGTTGCGATGGCTAGATATAAACCTTTAATTCGAGCCGCTGGCAGACCAAACAGCATCCCCACAATCATGGTTAAGTAACCCGCAAGCGGAATCGCAAACACAACTGGAATATTAAACTGGTTATTTAGCCAAGCCGATGCAAAGGCGCCAAAGCCAAAGAACGCACCGTGACCTAGCGAGATTTGTCCGGTAAAACCAACCAAAATGTTTAAGCCCAATGCTGCGATACCGAGGTATGCAATCTGAATAAACAGGTTTAGGAAGTAAATATCCAAGACCAGCGGTGCTGCCAGCATGGCGATGACACCAGCAATCGCAAGGCTTCTGATGGTTTTGGTTTCAAAAATTGGCGTATCGCTTTTGTATGTGGTTCGAAAATCCCCACATGGGCGCATGCTAAGTTGAGCCATGTTATTTCTCCTTAAATACGCTCAATATCTTTGGTACCAAACAGGCCATATGGCTTGAAGGCAAGAATGATTAACAGCACATAGAATGGTGCGATGTTGTATAAGTTACCCACTTGCAGGTATTGGCTATCAAAAAACTCAGCCAAGTTTTCTAGCACCCCGATGGTAATACCACCGACAATTGCGCCGACTACCGAATCTAAGCCACCTAAAATAACGGCTGGGAAAACTTTGATACCAATAATGGATAGCGCGTCAGATACGCCGTTAACGATACCGATAACAATCCCTGCTGTTGCAGATACCATTGCCGAAATGGCCCAACTGATGGCGAACACTTTCTTGATGGAAATGCCAAGACTCTGGGCTACTTGCTGGTTGAATGCCGTTGCGCGCATTGCCAGACCCATTTTGCTGAATTTGAAGAACCAGTAGAACGCGCCCATGATGAGCATTGAGAAGATCAAGCTCAGAATGTAAGCAAACTCAACATTCAAACCTCCGATATTTACCACGTTGGTTTCGAACACTTGCGGGTACGACACAGCCGAGACACCGAATATCCACTTCATCAGCGCTTGGAAAAACATCGATAGACCGATGGTCACCATGATCACAGAGATAATCGGTTCACCAATCAACGGTCTGAGCACAATGGTTTGCACGGCGATACCAAAAATCATCATGAACGCGAGCGTGAGTAAAAAGCCAATAAAAAACGGTAACTGTAGGTGCACCAATGCCGCCCAACATACCCATGCGCCAATCAACAAGAACTCACCCTGAGCAAAGTTGACCACCTGGGTCGATTTGTAAATCAATACAAAGCACATGGCGACAACGCCATACAACATGCCAACGATCACGCCATTAATGACGAGTTGCAGTAATAAATCCGTATTCACTATGCGATCCTCCGTTGTTCGCTATCCACTAGTGTTGGCTCATGCTCAATAAGCGTTTCAATAACTAGCGACGTTTGAATGCGTGTTTTGGTGCCATCTTGATAAGTGATCACTGTATCGACATCGACTTTTGGATCGTCGCTGTAGATGGTTTCGATGATGTCTCCGTATTTCTCTGCAACCACACCACGGCGTACTTTACGTGTGCGAGTTAGCTCTCCATCGTCGGCATCCAGCTCTTTGTAAAGTAGAATGAATTTACTGATCTTCTGTGCATCCGGTAGGGATTCGTTCACTTTTTGAACTTCTTCACGAATCGCTTGGTACACTTCTGGTTGAGCAGATAAGTTGGTGTAGTTGGTAAATGCCAAGCCGCGTTGCTCTGCCCACTTCGCGACAATCGCATAGCGAATACAGATGATGGCAGACAGCCAAGGTCGACCTTTACCTACCACCACGGCTTCTGCAATAAACGGCGAGAACTTGAGTTTGTTTTCGATAAACTGTGGCGAATAACGGTCGCCATGGCTGGTTTCCGACATATCTTTCAGACGATCAATCACCACCAAGTGACCGGAATCTTTAAAATAACCCGCATCGCCTGTGTGCATCCAACCATCTTGAACATCTTCATCATATGCTGCTTGGTTGTTTAAGTAGCCAGTAAACATGCCTGTACTTTTCGCGATGATTTCACCAACGCCATTGCTGTCTGGGTTGATGACTTTCACTTCTGCATTATCAAACGCAACACCAACGGAATCGTAATCCACATCATCCGCTTGGTGCACGGTGTATGCGCCACACATTTCGGTCTGACCATAAAGCTGCTTAAGTGGCACACCAATAGCTTGTAGGTAACGGAAAGTGTCAGGCCCCATCGCCGCGCCGCCCGTTGCAGCAGATGTTAGGTTCGAAAAGCCTAAACGGTCTCGCAAAGCACGCAAAAGAATCCATTCGGCGAGTTTAGAACGTTTGCCCTGCTCTAACGCTTTGTTGGCTAAGCTCATGCCCAGTTTGTACATCTTTTGCTTAAACGGTGTCGAATCCATCATTCGTGCAGACACGTCTGCCACAATGTTTTCCCACACACGTGGCGCTAACAGCACAAAGTTTGGACCGATTTCACGCAAGTCGGACATCATGGTTTCTTGTTCTTCCACAAAGTTAACGATTTGACGAGAAATCAACGCCTGACCAACCACGTAAACCTGCTCCATAATCCAAGGCAAAGGCAGAACAGAAACGTAGTTGTCGCCTGGGGAACGAGGGTCTGCACGCAAGTAAGCCGCACAGTGATCCAAGAACGTGCCACTGTGTAGCTGAGCCAATTTTGGTTTAGAAGTCGTACCCGACGTTGTACAAAGAATTGAAAGATCGCTGCCTTTGGTTTCAACAACCATATTGAGATATTTGTCTGGGTCCGCTTTATCAATCAGCTGACCTTTTTTGTAGACCTGTTCAACATCAATTAATCTTGGATCATCGTATTTACGCATTCCACGAGGATCGCAGTAAATAATGTATTCAACGCTAGGAATTTCATCACCAAGCTCAAGCAGCTTGTCGCATTGCTCTTCATCTTCGGCAATCACGACTTTTGCTTTTGCATAGTTGATAAGGTACGCCACCTCTTCGTGCATAGAATCTTGATAGATGCCCAGCGAGAAACCTTTGATCGCATGTGCCGCTAACTCGCCCCATACCCATTCAGGGCGGTTATCACCTAGCAAACCAACGACATCTTGCTCACCAATACCCAAATATCGTAGTGCCAGTGCCATCCACTTGACGCGGTTTTCATAATCCTTCCAAGTGAACTCTCGCCATATACCAAACTCCTTTTCACGCATTGCGACTTGTTCGGGCCAGTTCTTGGCATTGTGTTGCAACACTTTTGGAAAGGTATCTAAGCGGGTTATATCTGCCCAATCATTATGTTGCTGTGCCATTATGCACTCTCCTCTAATGTCGGTAACTCTTCGCCTAAGTACGCTTGTTTCACATGTGGGTTGGCCATCACTTCTTCAGGCTCACCCGTAGCAATGTGTTTACCGAAATCCAAAACCAAAACGCGATTAGAGATGTCCATGACCACGCCCATGTCGTGCTCAATCATGATGATCGTGATATCTAATTCTTCATTCAGATCCATGATGTAACGTGCCATGTCTTCCTTTTCTTCCAAGTTCATACCTGCCATTGGTTCATCAAGCAGCAGTAACTTAGGTTTTAAGGCAATGGCACGAGCAAGCTCTACACGCTTACGTAAGCCGTAAGATAGGGTGCCTGCAATCGCTTTTCGGATGTGCTGGATTTCTAGAAAATCGATCACGTCTTCCACATATTTGCGGTGCGCCATCTCTTCTTTCTGCGCATTAGAGAACCAATAGAGTGGCCCCGTGACGAAGTTGTTTTTTAGTAGGTGGTGTCGGCCAACCATGATGTTGTCCAGTACCGACATATGAGAAAAGAGCGCTAAGTTTTGGAAGGTTCTTCCCAGCCCTAACTCAGCTCGTTGGCTTGGTGTACGTTTAGTTACGTCATCTCCAGCGAAGATTACAGAGCCTTTGTTTGGTGTGTATCGACCAGAGATGCAATTGAGCATTGAGGTTTTACCTGCACCGTTTGGACCAATGATTGAAAAAATTTCCTTTTCATTCACATGGAAGCTCACGTCAGTTAAAGCTTTCACCCCACCAAAAGCCAATGAAATATCGTTTACCTGCAACAGAGGCGATTCCGATACCATAGTTGATCTCCCTTTCGTTATTTTAAGTGCGTTCCATTGAGCACTATTTGATCAAACCTAACTTTGATACTGGTAACCGCTTTTACACCTATGCATCAACTTTGTATTCAGTTTACGTAAACGTCAATTTAAAATCAGAATAGTGCCTGAAAGATTAAGTTGCAATCGAGTTCATCGAGAAAGATTTGAACTAACGCAAACTTTAAGTAAATAAATTGTTAATAAAAATTATTCTCAAACGCTTACATATTTGGATAGTTCGGACCACCACCACCTTCTGGCGGAGTCCAGGTAATATTTTGACTTGGATCTTTGATGTCGCAGGTCTTACAGTGGATACAGTTGGCCGCATTTATTTGCAGCTCTGGCTGCTGCTCCCCCTGTACGATTTCATACACGCCAGCCGGACAATAGCGCTGTGCTGGCTCTGCATATAATTCAAGGTTCTGCTCAATAGGGATCCGCTGGTTCTCCAGTCGTAAGTGGCATGGTTGATCTTCCTCATGGAAGATATTGGATAGATAAACGGAAGAGAGGCGATCGAAACTTAACACGCCATCAGGCTTCGGATAGACAATTTCATTGCTGTTTTCCGCCAATAACAGAGACTGATGATCAGGCTTATCACAGCGGATATGCCACTTAGCTTTACCTTTTAACACGTTATGTTCCAGCAGCGCTAAACCACCGCCCAGCCACGATCCAAAGCGGTGGATTCCACTTGAGAAGTTACGTGCTTGATAAAGCTCTTCATATAGCCAAGACTGTTTGAAATGCTTTTGATAATCAGCAGTAACTGACTGACTCTCAAGGGCTTCACATACTGCTTCAGCGGCAAGCATTCCAGATTTTATTGCGGTGTGTGTGCCTTTGATTTTAGCGCCGTTAAGTGTTCCTGCATCACAGCCAATTAACAAGCCACCAGCAAACTGCTGCGTGGGAAGCGAATGAAAGCCGCCCTTGGTAATCGCTCTCGCGCCATAGCTAATACGCTTCCCATTTTTGAGGTATTGCTCAATCAACGGGTGGTGTTTAAAACGTTGAAACTCATCAAATGGACTCAAGTGCGGATTCTTATAATTCAAGTCAACAATCAACCCGACGGCAACTTGGTTTCCCTCTAAATGGTAGAGATAACTGCCACCTGTAGCTTCATTTGATAACGGCCAACCTAATCCGTGCACTACTAAACCTTGCTGATGCTGCTCTGATGGGATTTCCCACAGCTCTTTAAAACCGATAGCGTAGTGTTGAGGCGTTTTCTCTTCAGCAAGATTAAATCGGTTAATCAACTGCTTACCAATATGCCCCCGTGCGCCTTCAGCAAATAAAGTAAACTTCGCTCGCAGTTCAATACCAGGTTCGAAATTTCCTTTTTGTTCACCATTTTTATCTAATCCCATATCGCCCGTGATCACGCCACAAACACGACTATCTTCATCGATGATCGCTTGACTGGCGGTAAAACCTGGGTAGACCTCCACCCCCAAGTTCTCAGCCTGCAACGCCATCCATCGGCATAGACTGCCCAAACTTATGATGTAATTACCTTTGTTATGTAACGTATTAGGCACCGCCCAAGAAGGCAGTTCATGACCATTGATGTCATTGCCTAGATAGTAGGTTTTATCTTGGTTTACTTTGGTATTGAGCGGAGCGCCTTTCTCTTCCCAGTCGGGAAAAAGCTCATCCAAACTCCGCGTTTCAAACACCGCACCCGATAAAATATGCGCTCCAACTTCAGAACCTTTTTCTACCACGCAAACAGAGAGGTCTTGTTTTTTTTCTGCTGCTAATTGTTTGATTCGGCATGCCGCAGACAAACCTGCGGGACCAGCGCCTACAATCAGAACATCAAATTCCATGCAGTCTCTTTCCATGATTGCATTCCTTTTTCTTTGCATGTTTCCAACTTGTTAATCAATAATATATTTAAAGTTGACGCAAACGTAAAGGTAAATTAACATCATTTTAAAGACGTCATCACATCGTCTTCACTGTAAACACATAGTCTTCACTGTAAAAGGAATCTAACGTGAAAATACTAGTGCCAATCAAAAGGGTCATTGATCCCTACGTTAAAGTTCGCGTGAAAGCGGACCATAGCGATGTTGAAACCAATAACGTCAAGATGACGATTAATCCATTTTGCGAAATAGCCGTTGAAGAAGCCGTACGACTAAAGGAGCAAGGTATTGCAGATGAAGTCATCGTTGTCAGTGCTGGCGGTAGCCAGTGTCAGGAGCAACTACGTACCGCGCTTGCATTAGGCGCCGATCGCGCTATTCATGTCGATACTGAAGACAAAATAGAGCCATTAGTTGTTGCTAAGCTGCTCAAAGCTCTAGTTGAGCAAGAACAAGCACAGCTTGTGATTACGGGTAAACAATCCATTGATACGGACAACAACCAAGTGGCTCAGATGCTGGCCGCCCTACTTGACTGGCCTCAAGCAACTTTCGCTTCCGACGTGAAGATTGAAGATCAAAAAGTTCAGGTCGTGAGAGAAGTGGACGGCGGCTTGATGACGGTCGCGATGAACTTACCTGCGGTGATCAGTACTGACTTACGCCTGAATGAACCGCGTTTTGCCTCTTTGCCTAATATCATGAAAGCTAAGCGCAAGCCGTTAGATACCATCACACCTGACAGTCTGGGTGTTGAAGTGGTATTTAGCCAAACCATTCAAGAAATCACACCGCCAGCGCAAAGAAAAGGTGGCATCAAGGTTGAATCTGTCTCAGAGCTTCTCGATAAGCTGCGTAACGAAGCGAAGGTGATTTCATGAAGAACTTAATCATAGCAGAGCATGACAATAACCAATTGCATGCGGACACACTCAAAGTGGTTAATGCAGCAAAACAAGTCAGCCAAGACAATGTTTTGATCGTAGTGGGCCACCAGTGTGAAGAAGTCGCTCAGCAAGCTTGTCGCGTTGATGGTATATCAAACGTAATTTGTGTCGATGATGAGCAACTTAAGCATCAATTTGCCGAGAGTATCGCACCTATTGTAGTGAGTATTGCTGAAGGTTTTGACGCAATCTGGGCTAGCTCATCATCAAAAGGGAAAGACCTTGCACCTCGAGTAGCAGCGAAGTTCGGCGTTGGGCAAATTTCCGATATTGTCCAAGTTATCGATGAAAACACTTTTATCCGCCCTATTTACGCAGGAAACGCATTTGCCAAAGTGACCACCAGCGACAAGGTTCGCGTCATCACCGTGCGCGCGTCTGCGTTTGAGCCGGTTACTTGTCACAACCAAGCTGATATTAAGCATCAGCAGGTCACTATCTCAGCTCCAATGGTTGAATTGGTTTCTGTCGATAAAACCGTGTCAGAACGTCCTGAATTAAGCGCGGCAGAGGTGGTTGTGTCAGGTGGACGCGGGGTCGGTAGCAAAGAGAACTTCGCGTTGATCGAACAAGTGGCCGATAAACTAGGTGCTGCCATTGGCGCTTCTCGCGCGGCGGTTGATGCCGGGTTTGTTGCCAACGACTTACAAGTGGGTCAAACCGGTAAAATCGTTGCACCTAAGCTTTATATAGCGGTTGGGATTTCCGGTGCCATCCAGCATCTTGCAGGAATGAAGGAATCCAAAGTGATTGTCGCGATCAACAAAGATCCAGAATCTCCTATCTTTGAAGTTGCCGACTATGGATTGGTTGGTGATTTATTTGAGGTACTACCTCAGCTTGCCGAACAACTTTAAACGATCAGATAAGGGGCGAACACTGCTATGTTCGCCCCTTTATTTTGTTTTTGGTCATATTCAAAAGAATTGAAATTAGAGGGACCTATGCCAAATTCTGCACCTATTTGGTCACCATCTGCTGAGCGCGTCAGCAATAGCAACTTATTACGGTTCATCGAAAAGGTTAATAAAGACAAAGCCGAAGGTACCGTAATCAACAATTACACGTCTCTACACCAGTGGTCCATTGAGCACAATGATGAATTTTGGCGACATACTTGGCAGTATTGCAACGTAATCGGAGATATGGGTTCGCAAGTCAAGAGCCTTGGCAGTCCCAAATGGACACCAACAGGTTCTAATCATCATCATGTAAATAGAGACACAGTATGGTTTGCTGACGCCACGCTGAACTACGCAGAGAACCTCCTATCTCAGGCTGAACAATCACCAGAGCGTGAGTTTATTGTTTTTAGCAATGAAAGCGGTGAACACCGACAACTCACCGGTAAACAGTTGCTTGAACAAGTTTCTGCCATTCAACAATGGCTACTCAATTGTGGTGTCGGTAAAGGCGATGTCGTTGCGGGTTATTTGCCCTACCTTCCTGAAACCGTTATTGCCATGCTGGCCACCACCAGTCTTGGTGCCATTTGGACTTCAACCTCTCCTGATTTTGGTATCGATAGCGTCGTAGAGCGTTTTGGTCAGGTCAAACCGAAAGTTCTTTTTTGCTGTGATGGCTACCAGTTCGGAGGCAAAGCTTTCGATATGACGGACAAGAACACCACTCTTAGTAGTAAGTTAAGCAGTGCCTCCGAAGAGACTACTATTAGCGTATGCCAAATCGAATATTTACAAAACGCTGAGAGTGCTAGCACTTCTGAGTTTGTTTCTTGGTCCGATATTACTCACCACTTTTCTCCACAATCAATTCAATATCAACCAACGCTGTTTAATGACCCGTTATTCATTTTGTATTCTTCTGGTACAACAGGTCAACCTAAGTGTATTGTCCATTCCGCAGGCGGTACCTTGCTCAATCACCTCAAAGAACATCAACTGCATTGCGACATCAAATCGCAAGACAAGGTTTTCTACTACACAACATGTGGTTGGATGATGTGGAACTGGCATGTTTCCGCTCTTGCGAGTGGTGCAGCCTTAGTGATTTACGACGGTAGTCCGGTTTACCCTGATCACTCCGTCTTATGGCAATTAGCAGAAGAACATAGCGTGTCGCTGTTTGGTACTTCAGCGAAATACTTAGAAGCACTGGAACAGGCAAACTGCTCTCCAAAACTAGAACATAACCTGAAGTCACTCAAAACTCTGTGCTCAACTGGTTCGGTGCTTTACCCAGAACAATTTAATTATGTCTATCAGCACATCAAGCAGGACTTGCATCTCGCTTCTATCGCTGGCGGCACAGATATTTGCGGATGCTTTGTACTTGGAAACCCTATTTCACCAGTTTACAAAGGTGAATGCCAAGGCTCAGGGCTAGGAATCGACGCACGTGTTCTAGAGGATGGTGGACATACTATTACGCAAAAACGCGGCGAACTGACTTGTAATAACTCGCTACCTAACTTCCCTATTGGCTTCTGGAACGACAACGGCGAACGTTATCACAACGCTTATTGGAGCAAGTTTACCGATATCTGGCACCATGGCGACGATGTGATGCAAACCGAACATGGCGGCTTTATTTTTTATGGCCGTAGTGACGCAACCTTAAATCCAGGCGGCGTACGAATCGGTACCGCTGAAATCTACCAACAAGTGAACGCGTTACCCGAGGTTGAAGACTCCATCGCTGTCGGCAAGTTAAACCAGCAGTCTGAAGAAATCTGGTTATTAGTAAAACTCGCTCACAACGTCGAGTTAACCCAACAACTCACCGATTCAATTCGCCAAACATTGAAGACAAAATGTTCACCGCGCCATGTCCCACGACAAATTTTTGCTATCAGTGATATTCCTAAAACGCGCTCAGGCAAATTGGTTGAGCTAGCAGTGAAACAATTGGTAAACGGACAAGCTGTAAAAAACATTGGTGCTATTGCTAACCCAGAAGTGCTGGAAGAAATTAAAACGCTTTTCAACATAGAAGGCGCCACAGTCACTTAGAGACCCAACAAGTCTTCCCACAATACAGACGGGTATAACCTAACTATATTTTAGCTCGCTCGATAACTCCTCCCCACTTTCGTGGAAACTGAGCGAAATATGCTTCATGTACACAAAAAAGGTGAGATAATTCTATCTCACCTTTGAGCCATATGAGCTGGAGCATTAGTTTGGGGGTTAAGCTTTTATCAGTTGGCTCATATCTTCGCGAACTTGTGGCACCGTTAAACCAACGATGATTTGAAGGCTCTCTTGATTTCTAACAATATTCACCGCTCCGTGCTGTGTGAAAAATGCGTTCTCCTTTACCAGAGAGACATCTTTAACTTTAACACGCAGACGCGTCGCGCAATTAGTTAACAAGTCAATGTTTTCTTTTCCACCCAAACCTTCAATAAAGGCACTAGCTTGTGACGGACTTGCGCTACTGTTATGGACCGCTTTCGCTTCTTTGTAGTCAGCTTTGGAATACAACTTACTATCTGCACCTTCACGTCCCGGAGTAAGTATGTTGTATTTTAAAATAAGCGCGCGAAACGTAACAAAGTAAACACCAGTAAACATGAGACCAATAATAATCTGAATCACGTATGTTCCTGCATGGTTACCAGCCAAAGGCAACCAGTTTTGGAAAATGAAGTCTATCAAGCCAGTCTGAAAGTTACCGGAAACACCAAACATAAAGGCGATCGTTGCCATTGTCGCAGATAACAACGCATGCAAAGCAAACAGCGCAGGTGCGATAAATAAGAATGTAAACTCTATTGGTTCGGTTATCCCTGTAAGAATTGCTGTGATTGCGGCTCCGAGCACTAACCCCATCACCATCTTTTTATTTTCTTTTTTCGCAACTGAATAGAGTGCTAGTGCGATACCCGTACAACCAAACACTTTACCCATTCCCGTCAACATCAAACCACCCTGAGGAAATTGTGTCGTTAAACTTTCCGAGCTCTGGGCGAATGTCTGTATATTTTGAATCCAATAGGCAACCGTCCCGCCATCGACTGCAACTGGCCCATAAAAAACGGGACCATATACGAAATGATGCAACCCCGTTGGTATCATGATTCGCTCTAAAAACGTAAATAGCCATACCCCTAACGATCCAGCAGAAACCAAAAATGATTGCAGATTATTAATACCATGCTGAATACTTGGCCAAGTCAAACAAGTTAGAATTGCCATCACGACCATAATGGGGAAACTAATGATCACAACCAATGGCGTTCCGCCAAATACAGCCGCCCAATCCGGTAGCTTTTTATCAAAGAATCGGTTGTGAACCCAAACAGAGAGACTTGCAATTAAAATGGCACCTAGTAAGTTGGTATCAAGCGTTAGAATGCCACCAACTTCAGTCAAACCTCGCTCACCTTCCGTATAGTTCACGCCCAGTTCTGGTCCCCAAAATTGAAGGATTCCACCAATAACGTAGTTAAACGTAATGTAGGAAACGAGTGTTGCAAGTACAGCGCGACCAGATGCTTTTTTAGCTAAAGCGATAGGTAACCCAACGGCAAAAATAAGTGCCATATTTTTAAATACAGCGAGAGATGCCTGTAAAATGATCGTCGAGACTTTAACCCAAGCACTCCCCTCTAGTGCCCAAGGAAACACTTCTTGATTTAACAGCACAACAGAGAAACCCAATAACATGCCCGCTGCTGGAAATAATAGAACGGGAACAAACATCGCGGCTCCGAACCTTTGAATAATGTCTTTCATATAAACCTCTTGTTTCATTCACGGAGTCTACAAGTAGGCCCCGAACGTCCAGTTGTTATTGAAAAAATTGAGGAAGGTAGGCTTTATTTTCTTCTAGTAATTGTTTTGTTATTTCTTTAGCTTTTGGCACATTAACCACGGTACGGTTAAGTGTGAGTGCATTAATCAGCTTTTGCTGACTTCCTTCGTACCAAGCATCCACAACTAATTTCTCGTAACCAAGTTGGCTCTCAATCATGGCTTTTTGGAAGGTTGGGATTTTTCCTACAGTAAAAGCTTTCGGTCCATCACTAGTTAGCGCAGCTGGAACTTCTACCATGGCGTCATTTTGTAAATTTGTAATAGCACCATTGTTCGGTACGATGACGAGATACACATCGCTCAAGTTGTAGGCTAGCGAAGCCGCGACTCTCACCATGTATCGACCATGGATATCGGCATGCAGTGTTTCATGCTTCGTGGTGCCCGCTTCAATTATTCTTGCGTTCAATTCGAACACTCGTTTCTCACGGCCGTTAATTACCTGCCTTGCGCGAGTATTGTTGATATCCTCTTTCGCCACCATTTTTTCAGGGTACAAATAGTACTGAAGATACGTATTCGGCAAAAACTCTGGATTATCAGCAAGCATTGTTCTCATGTTTTTGAATGTGGCTTGCCACGATGGGTCATCCGCTATTTCCGCATCAACCGCACTGATCCCTTCTTTTAGGATGATATTTTTAATTTTGTCCGTTAAGTCTTCACCCTGTTTGTTACGAATTTTGGTAAACCAGCCATAGTGATTAAGCCCAAAATATTCAGGAACGAAGTCCCAAATTTCACATCCTAACAATTGCGCATAGCTGACCATAATCGCTGCTGGCATATCACAGATATTTAGAATTCGCTTATCATGCGGAAATTCACGATTTAAAGCTTCAGCGACAATTGCCGCCGGGTTGGTGTAATTAAGAATCCACGCATCTGGACACGTTTGTCGGATCTCGTTCACTAGCTGGATCATGTCGCCGATAGAGCGAAGTCCATATGCCATTCCTCCCGCGCCACATGTCTCTTGCCCAACACAAGAGTTGGATAGCGGGATTTGTTCATCGCGCTCGCGCATGGTCAACCCACCAGTGCGGATCTGGATAAAGAAAAAGTCCGAATCTGCGAATGCGACAGATTTATCCGTTGTATAAACAAACTCTTCAACTTCTGGATAGTGTTCTCGCAATAGAATTTCAGTAGCTAATGCATTCGATTCTTGGCGTTTCTCATCTATGTCGTAAAACACGACTTTTGCGAGTGGAAAGTTATCTTTTTCGGCAATAAGGCTGTTCATCATACCAAGTGTGTATGTACTGCCAGCACCAACAATCGCTAATTTTTGACGTTTCATTTCGCTACCTCAAATGTTTATCCTGAAAATGTATAAAATAAGTATTAATACTTTTATGATACATTTAAAGTATAAGCACAAAGATACGAGATAAAAATCACACAAAGATCCTAAGGAAAAGTATTAACTACATCTCAGATCACATTCTTGCTATCATGATCCAAGACTTAGCGAGGTATTATGAAACCCAAATACATAGACATTGCGGAACGATTAGAAAAAAAGATCAAAGATGGGGAACTACAACCGAAATCGATGCTTCCAAAAGAGAGTGATTTGCAAGAAGAGTTTTCCGTAAGCCGCGTAACCATCAGAAAAAGCTTACAAATTCTGGTCGACAATAATTTAATTAGTCGGACAAGAGGTAGTGGAACTTATGTAAACGATCTAAAAGCCCAACATGATGCCTTACATTTGCTGGGTTTTATCGAGGAAGTCAGTAAACAGGGGAAAACGCCTAGCTCTCAAGTCATAAAGTTCGAACTTAAAAAGCCGAATGAGCAGGTTGCTAAGCAGTTAAATCTCTCGCCCAATGATGATACATATGAAATACATAGACTCAGATGTATTAATGATGAGCCTGAAATTTACGAAGTCACTCATATGCCAGCAATGTTATTTCCAGACTTGAGCATAGCCATAATGAATGGTTCTAAATATGAGTACATTGAAAATAGCAAAGGATTGAAAATTGCGAAAAGCAGTCAGTCTGTCAAACCGTACTTGTTAGATGCAGGGACGGCCTCATACCTGAATGAATCAGAAGCTTCCCCTATTCTAAAAGTTGAGTCCACTGGTTACCTAGAAGATGGTCGTGCATTTGAATATACCGTCAATTACTTCCGACTTCATCAATACAGCTTCGAGTTTATTTCAACTAGGGCGTAGTACTATTCGACGCTAATGGTTAATCATTACGCCAAATCTTATATCCGACCTCTCGCATTGCTCTGCCGAGCAGGTGGGAGGCGACTGGCGCAGTGAGAACGATAAACAACATCGTACCGATAACCCGAGAGATCACGGTAACTTCAGGGAGTGAGAAAGCGACCGCTAATAACAAGCAGCTCACTCCGACAGTTCCAGCTTTGGTCGCTGCATGCATTCGGGTATACAAATCAGGAAGCCTTAGGACACCTAGACTTGCAACCAAGGTCAACAATGTTCCTAAGCATAAAAATAGTCCAATCAACACGTCCATTATTCTTTCTCCTTTCTTTTAACGATCAAACGTGCAAATGCGATCGTGCCGAGAAATGCGACCAAACCTAATGTAATGGCGATGTCTAACAGAGCGTCCTCACCGCTGTCTAAGGTGTAGACCGTAATAAATCCGATAGTGATAAATGAAATCAGATCTAACGCCACAACTCGATCAGCTAGCGTTGGTCCTAGAATTAAACGAGCAAAAGCCATAACAAAGCTGAGTAGTAGCCCAGAATAGGCAAAAGTGACCGTTATTTGCAGCCAACTATCCACGCGTCACCTCCAAAATTCGATGCTCTAACCCATCTTTAATTCCGCGAATAACCTCTTCATGTTCAGGTGCAAACATGGCATGAACGATAAGATACTTTTTATCAGCCGTAACATCCAAACTAAGCGTACCCGGTGTTAAAGAAACCATGTTCGCCAGTAATGTGATTTCTAGGTCAGAATCGACCTCCAGAGGGACATAAACGATATCAGGCTGACTCAAATGAGTAGGTGTCACGACGTCCCACACCACTTTCGCAACCGATATAACCATTTCATAAGCGAAGTACACCAATAACTTCAATGCAGATGCAAAACGTTGAAAATAGCTCGTTTTCAATCCAAATGGTTGACTCAACCTTAAAGCAAAAAAGCCGACCGTAAATCCGACAACAAAATTCAGACTCGAATAGCTGCCATTAAGCATCATCCACGCTAACGCTAAGAAAAAATTGAGGAATAGATAGATCATGCATTTCCTCCTAACACCACTCTGATGTATTCAGTCGGATTTAACAGTTGTTCTGCAGCTTGAACGGAAAATTGATAAAAAGGCTCCGCCACTAAGCCAATGATTAGCGTCAACGTTGTCAATACAATAATTGGAACGCAGTACAACCAATGTACTTTGGCCTGCAGAGTCTGTTCTGGCTTCTCTCTAAATGGCTTTTTCCAAAATGCCTCACTCCAAATTTTCGTCATCGAGTAGACAGTAAGCAACCCCACCAATAACGCGGTACCTGCTAACCAGTAATACTCAGCCTGTATGCTCGACTTGATGACCAATAGCTTTCCCCAGAAACCCGATAGCGGTGGGAAACCGGCCAGAGAAAACGCAGGGACAAGAAACAAGAACGCTAACCAAGGCATAGCTTTGTATACCCCACCCAAATGTTCAAGTTGACTAGAGCCATATTTGCGCTCGATGAATCCACCTATTAAGAACAAATTCGCTTTTACAATGATGTGATGAACAATGTAGAAAATGGCACCGGCTAAAGCTAAGGGAGTGTAAATAGCCAACCCCATGATCATATAGCCTATTTGGCTAATAATATGAAAAGAAAGAATTTTCTTAATGTCGAATTGGCTAGCCGCTCCTAAAACGCCCGTTAACATGGTTAGCCCTGCGACCCAAATTAACGTCGGTTGCCAACCACTCTCGGCGAGCGGAAATACCAAGGTAAAGACTCTTATCAACGCGTATACACCGACTTTAGTAAGCAACGCGGCAAACAGTGCCACCACACCGCTTGGTAACGTGTGATAAGAAGCTGGCAACCAAGCAAATAAAGGAAAGAGTGCCGCTTTAATAGAAAAGGCAAACAAAAATAGCGCGGACAGCATCATGTTGATGCTCAATTCATTTTCCCCTACTTTGGTGTAGAGATCGGCCAAGTTCAAGGTGCCCGTTGCGCCATACAATAAACCGATAGCAAGCAAAAATACCAGCGTCGAAATCAGGTTCAACATCACGTACTTTACTGCACCATCAACTTGAGTTTTCGTTGCATCTAACACCATTAAACCAAATGATGAAATGAGCATGACCTCAAACCAAACATACAGATTAAAAATATCTCCAGTCAGGAAAGCACCATAAACGCCAGCAAGCAACACGTGCATTAACGCATGGTAATTGCTATAGGAGGGCTTTCGGTGAAGGTCCGCCATCGCGTAGAAAACACATATCGCACCAATCACCGCCGTTATCATCACCATAGCAACGCTGAGGTAATCTGCGACAAACACGATACCAAATGGCGCACTCCACTGACCAAAAGCAACGGCTTGAATACCATTACTTATGATGTTTTCTGTGAGAAAGCCCGCAACGAAAAGGTTCGAAATCGCACTTACACCGCTCAACCACTCAACACTTTTTGTTGAGCGACGGACGAAGAAGATAGTCAACGCCGTACTCAGCGAGAGAACAACCGGTAACGTAAGCAAAATCGAACTCATTGACCCTCCTCAGAACGTTGCATTTCATCGACGTTTGCAGTTCCAGTGTCTTTATAAGCTCGATAGAACAGCATTAAAGCAAAAATAAGTAGTCCAAAACCGATGACTATCGCAGTTAAGATAAGCGCTTGAGGTAAAGGATTTGCCGCGCTATCTGGTGGTAAAAGAGCATTATCGCCAATCAATGGCGGCTCTCCGGGCGTCAGCCTTCCAGCGGTAAAAATAGCAAGGTTAACCGCACTACTGAGTAACATGATGCCGAACAAAAGGCGCAAGATATGCTTTTCAAGCATTAAATAAACACCTGCTGCGACAAATACTCCAACGACAACACTCCAGACTATTTCCATCACTCTAGCTCCTCATTAATACGAAGCAGCATACCCATCACGCCACCTATAACGGCAAGGTAAACACCAACATCAAAAACCAATGGCGTCCCTAGTGGTATCACGTCTTTCCACCACAGTCCGGTCAAAAACGGTTTATCAAACGCAAAGCTCAAAGCACCAGAAACTAAGCTCAATGCGATGCCAGATAACGCAATGAGAAACGGTTTGAAATACAACCTAGAACGAACGTATTTCGGTGATTCCGCGAACATGAGAAGTGATAAACCAATAACGGCAATCAACGCACCAATAAAGCCACCACCCGGTTCGTTATGACCACGTAACAACAGATACACTGAAAATACGAGCATGAGTGCCGAAACGATGTGTGCCGTGGTTGCAAAAATTAATGATTGGATACGATTTTGCTTTTTCGCTCTTGTCTTAAGCAAACTCACTGCCGCAATCCCAGCAATAACAACGACGACAACTTCTCCCAATGTATCAAATGCGCGAAAGTCAACCAGAATAACGTTAACAATGTTTCGCCCATGTCCACCCGGGACACTGTTTTCTGCAAAGAAATCTGACACCGAAGAGTCCATCGGCTGAGACGTGATTCCTAACAAAAGTAAAGTAACCGAAACACCTATCACACCTGCTATGCAAATATTCGCTACTTTACGTTTTATTGAATGCTTGGGCACGGTGGTTAGACGTGGCATATGACGCATTAACAATGCAAGAAAGACCACCATTAATGTTTCCACTAACAGTAAAGTCTTCGCAACGTCCGGGGCGCTATAGATCATAAAAACAAGCGTGGTCATGAAGCCAATCATACCAAGCGCAGAGATCGCAAGAAGTCTTGCGTGGGACAACGCACATACGAGCGCAGCACCAATTAACAATAAGGCAATACCAATCTCATAGAAAGTGACACTTGAAAGTTCGCCAACCAAAGGTAGAGGAATAAGCGCTACCTGACTCAGTAACGCAACGGCAAGTACCGTGAAAAATAATAGGACATAGCGACTCAATTTCTTTTGCTGTAACCGCGCCGTTTGCCACTTCGCCACTGTCATCATGCCATCTAATAGTCGTTCAAAAATATTCTCCGCTTTGGGGACGAATAGATGTAACCGCTGAAAAAATGCAGACACAGTAGGATAAACACGGTACACCACATACCCCAACGCTAGCGTAATAACGCTTAACACTAACGGTACATTCACGCCATGCCATAGTGATGTCTCTTTAAGAGCTGCTGTGGGCAGAATGTCAGCAGAGCCCGGAAAAATAATATTGCGATCTAACCAATTTAAACCGAATAACGGGACCAGGAGACTGCCAAGAGCCAGGAGCAAAGGCGAGATCCACATGGCTTTTTTTGTCTCAACTGGCTTAGTTTCAATCGGCACGAGACCACGGCGAGCAAAGAATGGTCTCGCAATAAGCATAATGGTTAGCGCGACCATCAGTATATTCACGATTAATAGTACAAAGGCGATCCAGTTATTGAGCTCTACTGCGGACTTGTACATGTATTCTTTGCTCAAAAAGCCTAACAACGGCGGGAACCCCGCTTTAGACAATGCAGCCAAACTCCCCGCAACCATGCTGATGACGAGAACTGACTTCAGACCGTACAATTGATCAATATCTCGTGTTCCTGTCGCTTTGTCGATATTACCCACCACCATAAACAGCGCAGCTTTATAGAAAGAGTGAGCGAGAATAAACATCAATACTGCACTAACAGCCAAATCTGTGCCCATACCTAGTAATAATGTTAATTTACCCAAAGCAACATTCGTGCTGTAGGCTAGCATCAGCTTCAAGTCAGTTTGTTTTAATGCGACAAATGTGCACCAAATGGCAGTGATACTCCCAGTGATGACTAAAGCATAAAACCAGATCTCGCTGTGGGCATAAACTGGCGATAAACGTGCTAATAGGTAAATGCCTGCCTTTACCATTGTTGCCGAGTGTAAATACGCACTGACCGGAGTGGGAGCTGCCATCGCGTTAGGTAGCCAAAAATGAAACGGGAATTGCGCAGATTTAGTAAATGCACCGAGTAGTATGAGCACTAGAGATGGGATAAACCATTCATGCTGCGCAATAGTGTCTGCCTGCTCGATAATGGTATTTAGCTCATAACTCCCTGCCATTGCTCCCAGCAAGATAAGACCAGCTAGCAACGCTAGTCCACCAGCACCGGTAACAATCAGCGACTGCAAGGCGTTTTTCCGAGACGTTTTATTTTCGTGATTAAACCCGATCAGTAAGTAAGAAGTGATGGTGGTGAGTTCCCAGAAAACAAATAACAACAGAATGTTATCGCTCATCACAATCCCTAGCATGGCAAGCATGAATAGGGTTAGATACAAATGAAAGGAAAACCGGCTATCACTTTCTCGTAAATAAGCCAAAGCGTAGATTTGAATCAGTGCGCCAATCCCACTGATCAGTCCCGCAAAAAGAAATGAAAGACCATCTAATCTAAAGCTAAGGTTGATATCGAGGCTTGGTATCCATTCCGCATTCCAGCTCACGCCTGCAGGAGTATAGATATAGAAGAGAAAAGAGAAGATTAAAACTGGCAGCGCAGGGAAAATCAGTAAGACCAACTGATTATCTAGGTTTTTCGGCAGGTTTTCTTTACCCGTTATGTTATTCAACATCGCAGCCCATTCGTTATTATAAGAAGATACGCCCTATCCGGCGCAAATGACAAACTCCACTGTATTGTTTTAGCCCAAGCGCTTCAAAAACGATCATGAAACCAAGGGAAAAGTAGCAAACAGTAATCACTGAGTGCTACTTAGAGGAACGCCGATACAAACCGCTATTTGCTGTCTGCTACGGCATAAGAACGTAGGTCACTACTTACGTGTTCTTGGCTGAATGTATATGGATTATCGTCATCAGCTAACTCGAATGCATCGTAGGTGCAGTCACCGATATCATTTCTCGGACAAACATAAACATTCGAACGTTCTATCATTTCTGTGTGGCATTTCGGGCATAGGTTTTTCATGTCACTCTCCTCTGATAACTTATTGATACATTGATAATTCCATGTTCTAGAGATCCATCTCCCTCCTTTACCTAAAACATCACTTAAACCCAACTTTGTTACACCCCAATTACTGAATCGGTGAGACAAAACCATCGGGCTTAAGAGCGACCAAACTACAGTTAATCGATTGCAAAATATTTTCAGCCGTATTACCAATGACATAACCAGATATACCAGTCCTCGCTAAGGTACCCATGACCAACACGTCTACCTCAATACTTTCTACGTAATCTGGAATCTTTTCGTCGGGTTTTCCATGCAGGTGGTGAATCACAATTTCACCTGTAATCCCAGACTCCTCCAACAGCTGTTGCAGAGCTTGTTTATGATCGGCTTTTGCCTTATCGAGTTCATGTTTCAACTCAGCATCATCGACTTGAATCCAAGCGTTACCATTAAGGTAGTTTTCTAAGTAATACTCCCAGCAAGAAATCACGTGTAAACGACTATCGCAGGTGTCGGCTATCGAACGCGATAATTCGAGTAAACGCACGGCTAATGAGTGCTGTTCATCGCTTGCCGTTAATGGGTCGATAGCCACAGCAACACGGCGCTTATCTCTTGGCTTATCAATTGGTCGGTGCAACCAAAGCGGACAAGGGCATTTTCGTAACAGAGTCATATCAATAGCTTTGAAACCCTCAGCACCTTCACCGAGCGGTTCAGCTTCTTTGATGATGAGATCTTTGTTATCAGCTAATGCTTCTTGAATAATACAGACAGCGGGCTTTTCACTGCTTTTAACAGTAAGAGGAAATGCGAGATCCTCTTCAGTGAGTCCCAGCTTCTGTCTGTATTCGTGAATACTTTGTTTGAGGGAGTCTTGCAGCGATTGCTCATAACTTTGCTGATACTGGATCATGTCTGTTGGGAAATCAGGACACGCTATTAGCCCTGAGACAGGCACTTTGTTGCTAGATGCAATCCTCATCGCTTGTTCGAGGGCGTCACTATGGCCTGGCAATCCTTGTGTTGCAAAAAGTATGTTTGCGAATCGTTTCATACACACCTCCTTATTTGGTTAAATATTAACCACCCACAAAGTATAATACCTAACGGATAATTGTAACGGCTTGTGACGTTGATGAAATCAATTCTCATTAAGAGACGGATATTGCTTCATTTTGTTTTACGTCACACTCTCCTTTCTTCACAACTATCGCCTTCGACCTAAATAAATTCCGCTACCTAAAGTTGAGACCAAATAAAAACCCAAATTACTCAAAGTTTTTTCTCACCTTGAGTAACTTGGGTATAAGCAATAACACACTTAGTGTCCGGATTTAAATGGATGACCTAAATTTTCACGCAACTTAGTTTAAAGATGCCATCTCAATCACGAATCGATATGCAAAGTTTTACGGCTTTAGTGACCTAAAATCGCCGTAACTCAATGTTAAGGTTGTTGTTTTGTCGGTGCCAAAGCAATTTCACGAACACATACACCTTGCGGTTGCTGATAAGCAAACAGCACTGCGCGTGCGATGTCATCTGCGGCCAACACACCGCCCATATCCACCTTCCAGGCGTCATAACCATCTTTAATATCTTGAGACGTTGTATGTGAAAGTAATTCCGTTTCCACTGCACCAGGTGCAATCGTCGTAACGCGAACATTCGATGACGCAACTTCTTCACGTACGTTTTCAGAAATAGCATGAACCGCAAATTTGGTACCGCAATAAGCAGCATGATCAGGGAATGTTTTCTTGCCCGCAATAGAGCTGATGTTAATGATCGTACCACTGTTACGTGCTTTCATAGGTGCTAGGACGGACTGCATGCCATTGAGCAAGCCAATTACGTTCACATCAAACATGCGCTTCCACTCCGATGCTTCCTGAGTATCTATCTGACCTAGAAGCATAACGCCTGCGTTATTTACAAGTGCATCTACCGGACCATACAACGCTTCAGCTTTCTCAATTGCAGCCTCAAAAGAAGCTTTGTCGGTCACATCTACCTTTTCACAAAGCGTATTTGGTAAGTTTAATGCTTCTAAACGTTCTACACGTCTTGCTAACAAAAGAAGAGCATGGCCCTGGTCACTGAAGTGACGTGCAATCGCTTCACCAATGCCTGAACTAGCGCCTGTAATAACAATTAACTTTTTCATTTTGAATCCTTAATCGAACGGTTTACATCAGTGGCGGTAAGTTTAAGAAAACTTTGTTTGTTGATATATACCGACCTAGTTGAAACACTGTTGTTATACTGCAACAATACTTTTTTGAATTATGAAGAAGTCATCATGCAAACACACATCAACCTTGCGGATATTCGCTCCTTCGTCCTAATCGCTCAACTAGGAAACTTCACGAAAGCAGCAGAGCAACTTGGCGTTTCTCGCTCACACGTTTCACGTCAAATAACAAATCTGGAACAACAGATTGGTGTCACTTTGCTACAAAGGACCACTCGAACACTGAACCTCACCGAAGCAGGCAAGGCTCTGTATAAACAGTGTGAAACTGCCCTTCACAATATTGATCAAGCTGTTATGGCAGTGGTTGATGATGTAGAAGACTTAAGAGGTGACATTCGTATCAACTGTGTGGGGGGCTATTTAGGAGAAGACGTTGTCGCAGATATCGTTGCTCAGTTTCTAATCCAACACCCACAAGTGAGCATTAACCTAGATTTTAGTAGCCATCGTGTCGATTTAATCGCGGATGAATTCGATATCGCTTTTCGAATGGGAAAGTTAGACGACTCCAACTTTATCGCTCGCAAACTGATCGATGTGGAAATGGGGACATACGCAAGCCCAAACTATTTAGAAACATATGGCTATCCTTCGCATCCAAAGGACTTAGAAAAACACGTTTGTTTGACAGGTAGTGTGACACGGTGGGCATTTGAGAACACGAATACAAAGCAGTCAACGGAACACCAGATACGTGGACAGTTACGATGTAAGAGTGGCAGAGTAATGATAAAAGCAGCCTTGGCGGGAAATGGCATCATCCGTGTACCAGCACTTTATTGTCAACAAGAACTCCAGACAGGCAAGCTAAAAGAAGTGTTTACCAATTGGAGCATTCCGAGTGTGGAATTTTCACTCCTTTATCATCACGACCGACATCAACCAAAACGCATCCGAGCCTTTGTTGATTTTACTACGCAATACTTTCGCAAACTGCAGAGTAAAGACAAGTAACCTGCACGTTGGTACCTGTCTATGTATGCTTTATAGGCTGAGCCTGTGAACCTGGGGTTTGTTCTAGAAAGAGTGTGAGCATTTTGACGCTTAAGGCTTGGTTTTCATAAACGTCAGAGGTGTTTGTCCAGTTTGCTTTTTGAAAAATGCAATAAAAGCACTGTCTGACGAAAACTCCAGCCAATCGGCAACTGCGCTGACTGGCATTCCCGTTGATAACAATTCAACTGCTTTTAAAAGCCTCCACTGTTGCCGCCAATCTTGATAATTCATGCCCGTTTCCGACTTAAATAATCGTGTTACCGTCTTGGTGCTTGCCCCAACTTTGCTTGCAAGAGTAGTAAGCGAAGGAGCTAGAAATGAAGGTTCAACCAACTCTCGACGAAACGTTGTTAAGCGCCGATGCGATGGCAAAGGCAACTGAAACGAATAACGTTTCGCAGCATAAAACTCCTCCCAAAAAAGCGCCGTCGTATTTACCATCTCGCTGCTAGGCTTATCCCACTCCCAAAATGACATTTTATCAATAAGAGCTTGGAGTAAATTATTCACTTCTATCATCGTGATCTTACTCGGACAGGCAAACTCCTCACAATCAAAATACAAAGATCGATACGCCACCACATTCGTCATTAGTGCGCGATGCGGCGTATTAGGTGGGATCCAAACCGCCTTTGTCGGTGGCAAAATACAAATCGAGTCTTCCAGAGCAAAACTCATACAACCTTGAGGTGCGTACAATAACTGCCCTTTCTTGTGCATATGCATACCTGAGTCGTGCTTGCCAATATCCGCAGCAATTCCCACTACACAATTAAAAATTTTGTCTGCATCAAATTGTGTTTTTTCGTTAATAAGCGCCATTTTGTCCGAATGTTGATGTATTTGGTTTTTATGTTGTTATTAGATCAATCATAGCCTCATTTATACTGCCCGCCAACTTCATTAACAATGGGTAACAATATGAATACTAAGCCCTCTTTATGGCTCATGCTGGTCATGTTGATGTTTCCGCAAATTGTAGAAACCATCTATAGCCCAGCGTTGAGCTCAATCGCTCTATCATTTGATGTAAACCACGCACAAGCAGCCCAAACATTGTCGATTTACTTCCTAGCTTTTGCCATTGGCGTTGTAGTTTGGGGAGTTCTCGCAGATAAACTGGGAAGAAGGCCCACCATGCTTATTGGGCTCTTTATCTATGGTTGCGCATCTTTACTCGCAACTCAAACCGAAAGCTTTGCTGTTGTCATGACCGCGCGAGCCCTAAGCGCATTTGGTATCGCGGTAGGATCCGTTGTCACACAGACCATGCTTCGTGACGCGTTTGACGGTCAAGAACTGAGTAAAGTCTTTAGCTTAATGGGGATGGGTATATCAATCAGCCCGGTAGTTGGCATGCTATTAGGCGGGCAGCTTACAGCGCTTGGTGGATACCGTTATGTGTTTTTTGCCTTGTTTTTAATCGCGTTAGTATTGCTCGCTTATAACGTTATTAAGCTTCCTGAAACACAGAAGGAACAGACACCAGTACGGTTGCATCAACTTAGCTGGGAAATGGTAAGAGACGCGCGAATTTGGCGCTCAGGATTACTGGTTGCTTTGTATAACATTGCTCTATTTTCTTATTACCAGCTTGGCGCATTTACTTTCTCGGTACTTGGGTATAACTCCGAACAATTTGGATACAGTGGCATGGTACTGGGGTTAGGCACTCTGCTTGGGAGTTGTTTAAACAAATCCCTAGTGTCTAAAAATGTTCGAAAAAGCCAACTACTTTGGCTCTCAGCAGTATTGCTTAGTTTGGGATCAGTCGGTGTGTTGATTCTGAGCCAATCAATCTGGTTTGTTGCTCCAATGGTGTTAGTCGTCATGTCTTATGGGATTGCGATACCCAATATACTCAGTGACGCACTCGTTGATTATAAACAACAGGTAGGTAGCGCAGGCGCTTTATTTGGGCTCATGTACTACATCATGATCGGGACGGGATTAGCGATGGCTGGAACAGCACAAAACTTAGGTGTCGTTCTATTAGCATGTAGCTGTTTAGCGATTTTATTAGCGTTTTCTAAAAGGCAAGTTCATACCAACTTGTGACCAGATACTACGCATTGCTTGCCTAATCTTCCGAAGATTGGTCTACATCTTTTCTAACGGTTAACTAAAACGTAAATAAAAAGCGCCTGTCGGCGCTTTAATTATCCATAGATCTTATTGCCATGTTGGCTCGCCAAACTCTTCACAACGTTGCTTGTCGTAATTTTCAATGCGCCCGCGTTTACCTACAAACTGAACCTGAACAACCATTCCAGCTTCAACATATTCACTGAAATAATCGCAAGAAACACGAAAACTAGTATCGCGTATAACAATTGGTACCCATTCATAGCCGCCGCTGCGTGGTAAGTAAGACTTGAAGGTAATGACCCCGTCATCTGAAACGTTGATTTCTTCATCATATTCATTCAACTTATAAAAACGTTGTCCATCAAACTCTGTCTTTGCTTTTTCAATTATTTCCTTCGTTGCTGTCGATTGCATCGGCGTATTTGAGACCAGTTGACACCCAACAACAGATGTCAATACGGACAAAGCCAAAGCGAGTTTAGTTATTTTATTCATTTACCTAACCACTGTTGAATTATTCAACACTTACCATTTTAAAAGGAGGGAGACCATACTTTATTTTAAAGAAAATAAAAAGCGCCTTTCGGCGCTTTTTATCTGAACATTTCTTATCCAAACGTCTCGAGTAGATTTTCTAGAAAAGCTAACTTTTTATTACAATGAATTTTATTTAGGCTCTCACCGGAATCTATTGCTATTTAACCCCAAGCTTCAAACTCATTAGGCTTTACGTGTTTTATTTTTAATCTAACGTTGGGATCCAGAGCTGTTTCAGTTTCCAATTCACAGTAGTACTCAACAGCATTTTCATCTTCAATCATGTCAACGGAGTTAGCAACGACACTCAACCGCCCACCACCTCTAGTCAATGAAAAATACGCATTCTTGTTTTCATTTACTTCAAACTTCAAAGGAATGAATTCAGGTTCTTCAAAAGAAATATCTATCCATTTATAGTTATCTAAACTCTTCCCTTGTCTTGGAGTATAAACTGTTTTCAACCCATTTTCGTCAACAACAAAATACATCGAATTCTCGGCTTGATTAAAGCAAGCTTTCAAACTGCCACCTTTATTTTCTAAATCACATGTGAATACGGTGGATTCTTGATCACAGCTTGCACTTACAGAAAGTGAAAGAGACAAGGACGATAAAAAGCTAATGATGTTTATATTCCTAATGAACAAGGAGCCCCCTCATCAAACATTCAAGAGTCACGCGCAAGAACCAGAGGATCGTTATAAGCTAACACATCTATTGTAAATTCAGTGAAACTCCGGTTCATTTGGGTCTTGAAATTGTTCAGGAAATCTTTTGATTAGTTCTTCTTCTAATATCACCGAGCCTGATGATTGACCTCCACCAAACGTGTTCAGCTCGGAAGTCTCTTCGCAAGATGAGCTAAATACAAGCTCACTACCTTTATAAACATGCAAGCTACAGTTATCAGCTAAATAACCGATACTATATCTGTAATCCCCTGAATAGAAAAAAATATTCCTACCTTGTAACTTACCAAGTCTTATATGATAACTTAAAAATTTACCTTTTGGGGTTTCTGCACTTTCTGGGTATTCTAATTCTACTTTATCGCTTGTCCCATATCGATACTTTACATAACCAGTACTTGGACTTCTATGCCCAGCCCCACACAAGGAAACATATTTTCGGTTCTCTAACTTTGCATTAAAGTAAATGTCCTCGTTGCTCTTACACAAAGTGACTGTTGTATCGCTTAGTTTTTTGTCTATCTGTGGGTGTACTGCTAAAACTGGGAAGCTTATTATGAGAATGCTTGACATAGCATGAAGTTTAATATTTTTTATCATTAGTTAAATACCTTATTTTCCCATAAAAGTTTGAAGTTTTCTCTACGCTTCCGGTAAGATTTATTGCTAGTATAACGGTTTACCTTACGTGTTATTTCATTCACAACTTTATCGTTGGCTCCTTTATCTGCCCTCTCAGGACCTTTAATATCTAGCCAAAACCAAGCAGCAGAGCGAGTCGCATATTTAGCCTCTAATATAAGCTCTGGTGTATTTAAAAAATCTACGACGTCCAATGGCCACTCTGATTGATTTTGTAAATGCCATTTATTGAAACGCTCATAATTGTCTCTGCCGGTAAGCTGTTTTAATCCACGCCCCCTAAAAATCCACCCATCATCAGTTGTCAAAAAATCACCATTCTTCATTTCGCTTCTGCCTCCATACATAACGTTAAACAATATCCTTTTGTCATCAAGAGTAGGAGAAGTACCATCTTTTTTAACGAATTTACCATTTTTCTTGTCTGCGATACCGTGAACATCAATATAGCGCTTACCTGCATATTTTGGGGTGATCTAAAGGATATCGACGTGACCTAGCAGTATTAAATTCTGATGTATCCAGCGTAGAAATACGATAATTGGTATATTCAGCCATATTTAGGCTCTCACCGGTTTCTTGCATAAGCTGAGCAAAAAAGTGTGTTCTACGTAAAGGCGTATCTAGCTTATAAAAAAGCATGTGATCATTTAGTTCATTAACAATACCTTGTAAGACATCCCGCTTAGAGTCTTTAACTTCAGGGTATACCTCTTGTAGCATTTCTAGAGTAAACTTAAAGGCACCTTGAGTTTGAGGAATAAAAGGCCAATAATGCCAAAGACTCTTATCATCGCTTAGTTGCAAATCACCTTGTAAATCTTGCATCCATGAGAACTTATCTGCTCTTTCCAGTTCGAATTGCGAGAAAAGATCAAAGCTATCCATCACTTGATCGCGCCATGGGGAGTTACGGTAGTCCTCTATAGTCACAAAACCAGCGGAGCACTTAATATCTAGAGCTTCCTTTGCGGTCTGATGGATTGATTCATAAAGACTTTGTGACGACTCTGTATGCCAATCTGTAGGATGTTTCACAATAAATCGCTCAAAGTGTTTACGCTTACCGTCTAAGTATACTTTGGCATCGCGAGCAGTGAACGAGGAGAAGTCCGTTACTTGATCTTCTGTCACAGATTCAAGTAATTGCTGAATAAACGAATTACTCATATCAACGGCACCGCTACTATCGGCCCCATCGAGAACAACAAGTGGATTTTCTTCCGCATTTTTGGGAGAAATCTGTTTTTTGAAAAATTCGGGCGGCTCCTCAAAAGAGAACATCTCGATATGCACACGATTATCTTCTTTCTTAGTTCCAATTGCATCGTTACTGTACTCATGCAGTCCCATGTAACCGATATCTTCCCCAGCTGAAACCTTTATCCCCTCTCTAAATAGGAGTGGGAGTAAAGAAACCACACTACCGTCCCTAATCATTGCCGCCTTGTCCGACATCCATTTAGGTTCTGAAACTGGTTCTGATAGGACAGCAGAGGAATCTTCTAAAATGTCAAAGTCACTATTGAGACCCGAAGCAAACCAAACAATCTTGTTTAACAGTGCTTTTTCGCTACCACTTGCCGATTTACCATTCTCTACCACACGGCACTTTATCATTTTGTAGGTATTTTTGTCGATCTGGTATGGATGGCTCTCCTTCTCTTCTGCATACAGGTATTCAAGTAATGTTCCTTTAGACATCGACTGTTTTTTTTCACCAGAATTAGTAGGCACATCACTATGTTTGAAAGTGCGTACATTTCTCGCTTCTTGTAAACGGTAACGCGTGGTTATAGATGAATTGGCGCCAATATCTGAAGGTGGCGCAAGGTGCATATAAAGTGTATAGAACTTAAATACATCTTCATTATCTTCGGGGTTTACAGCCTCATGCTCGATAAGCACAAAGTTATTACTATACTTAAACTCTTGCTCTTGGTACGTTGATGTTAGGTAATCAGGATTTATGCGAAATGCCACTATTTTTCCATCAAGCATCGCTTGAATAGGTCTGAGCCCTTTCCCCCACGGTAACATTTTTGATGTTAAGTGAATGCCACTATGCCAACCGTACCCTTGTCCTATTAAATAACGACCGCTCTTAGCTTGATCAAACAATTTCGTAAAATCACTGAGCGTGTAGTAAGCGTCACCTTCTCGTTGCGCTATCGGAAAAACTGCATCCATGATTTAAATGTCCTAGTCAGAAAAGTTATCGTCAAAAGTGACAAATGATGGGCGGTTCAAGTTGTTTGACTTCGTGTACACCACCGCATTAACCCTACCTAAATTAGTAGCAAAGCTAGATTGGCTCGCTATGTTAACGGTGCTCCCAAGGGCCATTGCCGATATAGAAATTAGGGTGTCATTTTTGGTTTCGAAAATTTGGCTAATGACGTCAGGAAGTGCTTGTTTGAAGTGGTTAAGTGCTTTTTTATAACCGTTTATACCCTCTTCAACAGAACTCAACGATCTTGCAGAAGCTTGGCTTTGTATGAAATCTAAACGACCGATGATTTCACTGTTTAGCTCATCGATGTATGAACAGATTTGATTGTTTATCAACGTCCATAAAACAAACTGCAAATACTTCACAGTATTCCCAGTCCCTAAAAAGCGAAGCTTCGCTAATAATTCATAGGGAGGCTCAAACACATCAGCTTGATATAAGACTCTCAATATATCGCCATTTTCGTGCACTTGCTCCAAGAGCAGTTCAACTAAAGGTTCATATTTCTCTAGCGCAGTAGTATCAGTTTGGATGTGATAAAGTGCCGAAACATAAGCATCAGAAAAGTCTTTAGAGTGATTTTGACTAATCGCATAAGGAGACGATATACGGCTTTGCTCTAACACAATGTCTTTAAAGTCATCATCACTGAAGGATGGGGACATCAATATCCCCCAGTCATTAGCAACCCCAACACGATCTTCCCAAAATGGTGAGCGGCGACCTGCGACAAACGTACAAAAATCATTCGGATCAGGGTAAGTTTCCGTCACAATATTTTCAGCTAAAGATTGGTTCGGGGTGTAAGAGTCTTGAGTTTCACTGAGCACTAACTTGCATTCTTTTAGAGCGAGACCATTAACAGATGCTTTTCCGCTAGAATCCAGCACTCCACTCCCAATGACAGCACCTGAAGGTTCGACTAAAGAAAATTGTGCATTAGAGTAAGGGAGCCCATTTGGATATTTGCATTCTATATCCAGCGTATACGTCCCTTCCTGATCTTCCGTAACAGAAACCGATGGGTTTTGTGCCCCACCCAAACACATGGTGTTGGCTTTGTTCATGGTCATTTGATCGGACAGGCGACATACGCCCTTACCTTCAAATTTAACCGTTGGTGAGGCTGAAATGAATTTTGCTTCAGCTTCTATCGTGCCAGAGGAAACGCCTTTTCTGTCACCGCCCGCATCGCCGGTACTTTTTGAGAACGTACTGCCCTTGATAGCGACACTGTTACCGCCATCCATAGAGACTGTCGTAGTCCCACCAGCAAGGTCTGCTGATTTAGCATTTGCCATAAGAGATAGGTACGATCGGCTTACAGGCGACTAGTAAAAACACCTAAAAACGTGCATTTATATGATTTATGGATTAAATCTAGTATTAAATGAATAAGCGCCTTGCTGCGTTTATTATACATCCCTTACCCAAACCTCTTTGACGTCATTTTTAAGAAGGTCAATCACACTTTGGTGAATGAAAACTAAGCCAAAATCTTCTTCTAGTTTAAATATCAATCGCTCTTCTAAGGGAACATTGTCTAGTTAAGAAAAATCAAACTCCGTTGACTCAATGTCTAACCAGTTCAACTTGCCGTATTGTTTTTCTTTGTCCCTCAATTTATAAGTTTGATGGATATAAGGCATACGATAATCTTCGTAAACTTTAATTTGATCATCTGTTGGTTGGCTTGGAGAGCAATCCACTCGAGCATCTAACCACTCTACCCCGTGTACGACCAGTTTCTCCACTTTTGACGCAATATCACTGGTGATAAATAACTTTGGAGAAAAGGTCATTTCCAAAAGCAAATCGGGCTCTACTGGCACTATTGGCTTAGGACTTTGCTTGAATAGAAAGTTACCTAGGTCTTGTTTGGTTAGTAAATGATATTGTTTTTTCATCTTAAGCCTCAGTACTTTGGTACTTCCTTATCACAATCCAATTTAAAAGCTCTTAAATCACTAAATGAGTCAGTGCCAGTCACAAGATCAAAAATTTCCTCACCGAAAATTGTTGCGGTCTCAGCCTCTTTAACGCGGAACAAAACTCTATTTTGAAGAGGGAGTTTTTTTAACTTCTCCTCTGATAAATAAAGTTCCATAACTAACATCTTATTTCTCTTGGGTGACTTTCTCATTCTAGATTTAGATTCATCAATAACATCTAAAACATTATTTAGTGCCAACAAATAACGATTTGATAACGAGCCATCTGTTAATCTAGGTTCTGCAGGGTAACATTCAATCCCATAAGGATCAAAACTCATCACCAGTTCAGCGAACTCCTTACTAACACAGAGATCACCATTATCCGCAATATTACCTACACCTTTAACAAAACCATCCGTAGATTCCCAAACAATAGGCTCTAAAGAGCTTGTGGGCTCAAATTGCGCTTTACTATACAATGACTCTCTACTATCAACACATGTATAAATCATTTGCGAAATTACATGATTTTCACTAATAATAGAAAATTTCATATTTTACGTTCACTTGCTTTATAATGCTGTATAAGTCTAGATTTCACAAATACAAAAATCATTTCCCTTCCTTAAAAAGTCTTATTGATTTATTCACATTTTATAGGCATCTATACAAACTCCGAATAATTATCGACTGAGAAAAATTCTATCCCCTGCACTTTCTGCTCAAGAAATTTTTCCACAATGGACTTATGGTAAAATATTTTATCCTTCCAACCAGAATCCCTAAATATAAGTCTTTTTTTAAGCTCTATGTTATCTATCAAATCTTCGTTTACAATCAACTTATTCATTCCAGAGATAAACTCTACACCTTCAAATTCATCGTAAAAGTCAAATACACTTTTACCCCTATCAATTACATTTATTTCATTGCAAAGCTGTAACATTTTATAGCCATAATTTCCATTATCGACAAGAGTTATGTCAACCCAGTTTACTCAAAATAAGTGATTGAATGAAATATTATCAAAAACACCACTTATTATTGCTAATGAAGGAATTAAAAACACATCAGTAGTCTTATAAACTTTTGTTTTCAGCCCTAAACCACCTACTTCAGTAGGTGGTTATCATCCGTTTCGGCTTTGCCTGTAAAACTACTCATGCTAA